>NZ_JBITGJ010000052.1:0-61788 GCF_044456925.1 Streptomyces sp. NPDC050743 | reverse complement strand
CTGACGGCGATCCGGCTATCCCTGCCCTGCTCCGCAGGAGTCCGATTCCTCCCCGGCCTGAAGGCCGGGGCATCCTCGGAGGAACCCGGTGAAGATCCACAAGTCCTCGACGGACGAGTACGACCAGCGCAATGAGCCGCACGTGTGCTCGTTCTACCTGGACGCCTTCCACTTCGACGGTGGCCAGCAGGTCGACTGGCACATCGAGGTGTGGGCCCCGACCGGTGGCACGAAGGGCACGACGGTGAGGTCGGGTGCCCTGGCCCTGGACGCCGACGGGCACGGCCGCACGTCGGACATGACGTTGCCGGACGGGCACTACAAGCTGTTCTGGAACTTCGACGGCGAGAAGGGCGCGGCCAAGCACAAGGTGTTCTGGACGAACTGCGAGGGCTCCGGCGGTGGTGGAGGTACGCCGTCGTCGGGTCCGTCGTCCAGCGCGACGTCGAGCGCGTCGCCGGCGCCGTCCTCGCCGGCGCCGTCCTCGTCGGCGTCCGCGTCGTCGTCGCCGTCCCCGTCGGCCTCTGCTCCGGGGTCCTCCTCGTCTCCCGCTGCGTCCTCCTCGCCGTCCGCGCAGGGCGGTGGCGGTGGTCTCGCCGAGACCGGCAACGGCGTTCCGGTGGCGGCGCTGTCGGGTGCCGCGGCGGTGCTGGTCGGTGCGGGCGGCTACCTGGTGGTGCGGCGCCGGAAGGCGCGCGGCTGACCGGAGCCGGAAAGGGTGGTGCTCCCGGGGTCGTACGACCTCGGGAGCACCTTTGTGCTCCGGCGGCGGGTCAGCCGGTGTTGCGCAGGCCGGCCGCCACGCCGTTGACGGTGAGGAGCAGGGCGCGGGAGAGCAGCGGGTCGGGGTCGGTGCCCGCGGCCGCCGCGTCGCGCTGGCGCTTGAGCAGGGTGACCTGGAGGTAGGAGATGGGGTCCAGGTAGGCGTCGCGGATGGCGAAGGTCTGCTTGAGGACGGGCTGGGCGTCCAGCAGGTCCTGTTCACCGGTGATCCGCAGGACCTCGCGGACGGTCAGTTCGTGTTCGGCCCTGATGGTGTCGAAGACGTGCTTGAGGTCGTCGGGGACGAGGGTGTCGACGTAGTGCCGGGCGATCCTGAGGTCGGTCTTGGCGAGGGTCATCTCGACGTTGGAGATGAAGTTCCGGAAGAAGTGCCACTGCTGGTGCATCTCGTCCAGGACGGTGTCGAGGCCCGCCTCGCGCAGGGCCTTCAGTCCCGATCCCACGCCGAACCAGCCGGGGACGATCTGCCGGGACTGGGTCCAGCCGAACACCCAGGGGATGGCGCGCAGGCCGTCGAGGCCGGCGCCGGAGTCGGGGCGCCGGGAGGGGCGGGAGCCGAGGTGGAGTTCGGCGAGCTGGTCGACCGGGGTGGAGGCGAAGAAGTACGCCGGGAGGTCGGGGTCCTCCACCAGGCGGCGGTAGGCCGCGTGGGCGGCGTCCGACACCACGTCCATGGCGGCGTCCCAGCGGGCGAGGGCCTCGTCGGACTGGCGGGGGGCGGTGTGCAGGGCGGAGGCCTGCAGGGTGGCCGCGACGGTCAGTTCCAGGTTCTCCCGGGCGAGGGAGGGGATGAGGTACTTGTCGGAGATGACCTCGCCCTGCTCGGTGACCTTGATCTCGCCTTCGAGGGTGCCCCAGGGCTGGGCGAGGATGGCGTCGTGGGAGGGGCCGCCGCCGCGGCCGACGGTGCCGCCGCGGCCGTGGAAGAGGCGCAGGCGTACGCCGTAGCGGTGGGCGACGTCGCGCAGGCGGCGCTGGGCGCGGTGGATCTCCCACTGGCTGGTGGTGATGCCGCCGAACTTGGAGGAGTCGGAGTAGCCGAGCATGACCTCCTGGACGTCGCCGCGCAGCGCGACCAGGCGCCGGTAGGACGGGTCGGAGAGCATGTCCTCGAGGATGGTGTCGGCGGCGCGCAGCTCGTCGGTGGTCTCCAGCAGGGGGACGATGCCGATCTTCGCCCAGCCGGCGTGGAGGTCCATCAGGCCGGCCTCGCGGGCGAGGACGGCGGCGGCGAAGACGTCGTCGGCGCCCTGGCACATGGAGATGATGTAGGACTCGACGACCTCGGGGCCGAAGACCTCCAGGGCCTTCCTGACGGTCTCGAAGACGCCGAGGGTCTTGCGCCCGGCGGCGTCGACGGGCGCCGGGGTGGGGGCGAGCGGGCGGCGGGAGCGCAGTTCCTTGGCGAGGAGCTTGGCGCGGTACTCGCGGGGCATGTCGGCGTAGCACCAGGACTCCTCGCCGAGGCGGTCGAAGAGCTGGCCGAGGGCGTGGTGGTGGGCGTCGGCGTGTTCGCGGACGTCCATGGTGGCGAGCTGGAGGCCGAAGGCGGCGAGGGTGCGGATGGTGCGGGCGAGGCGGCCGTCGGCGAGCAGGCCGCCGCGGTGCTCGCGCAGCGAGGCTTGGATGATCGTGAGGTCCTTCAGCAGCTCGCTGGTGCCGAGGTAGTCGCGGCCCGCCTCGTGCGGGATGCCCCGGGCGAGGCGCTGCTTGGTGTTCTCCAGCTTCTGCCGGATGCAGGTGGCCTTGAGCCGGTAGGGCTCCTCGGCGTTGAGGCGCTTGTAGCGGGGGCTGATCTCGGGGAGCACCTCCAGGTCCTGCTCGAGGGACTTCAGGAGCTCTTCGGTGGCGCCGGTGTAGCGGATGGAGTTGGAGAGCAGGCCGCGCAGCTCGTCGATCATCTCCAGGGCGTCGTTGATGCCGTGCTCGTGCTGGAGGATGAGGACGTCCCAGGTGACCTGGGGGGTGACGTTGGGGTTGCCGTCGCGGTCGCCGCCGATCCAGGTGCCGAAGGTGAGCGGGCGGGTGTCGTCGGGGAGCTTGACGCCGACGCGCTCCAGTTCCGCGGTCAGGTCCTCCAGGACGTCGCCGACGGCCTCGGCGTGCAGCTCGTCGAGGTAGTAGATGGCGTTGCGGGCCTCGTCGGCGGGCTCGGGGCGTACGACGCGCAGCTCGTCGGTCTGCCACACGAGGTCGATGTTCTCGGCGAGGCGGACGTCGTGGCGGCGGCGGTCGGAGCCCTGGACGGGGGTCTCCAGGAGCGCGGCGATGCGCCGGAGCTTGTTCAGCACCGAGCGGCGCGCGGCCTCGGTGGGGTGCGCCGTGAACACCGGGCGGACGTTCAGGTTCTGGACGGTCTGCTTCAGGTGCGCGGGGTCGGCGTCCTTGAGGCGGTCGGCGGTGCGGGCGAGGAGTCCGCCCTCGGCGGCGCGCCGGGCGCGCAGTTCGCGGCCGCGGTGCACCTGTTCGGTGACGTTGGCGAGGTGGAAGTAGGTGGAGAAGGCGCGCACCAGCTTGGCCGCGGTTTCCAGTTCGGTGCCGCGCAGCAGCTCGGCGGCGGCCTCGCCGTCCTCACGGGTGAGACGGCGGACCTTCTCGACCAGGTCGAGGAGCTCGGGTCCTTCCTGCCGTACGAGGGTCTCGCCCAGGAGATCACCCAGCCGGCGGATGTCGGCGCGCAGCTCGCTGCTGGTCGTGGTGGTCTGGTCGTCGGCACTGCTCACAGGTGCGGCTCCTTGCAGTGTGGAAGCTCGTCTGGAGGGAACCCGGCCGGCTGCCGCGCGGCGAGCGCCGCATACGTGCCGGAGTGTCCGGGAAGGAAACTTCAGCGGACCGCGCTGTCCGACCGAGTTCAAGGATAGGTGTCGATGGGGACGCGCAGGCTCCGGGGCTCTTGCCGCCGCTCGACACGCTGCCATACTTACGACGCCGTAGGTTACGGAACCGTAGGGAAGTACCGTCGCCTCCCGTCCGGTCCCGGCGGTGCGGCATCTGCCTCGACCCTCGACCCCACAGGGGACGCGCATGACCTCAAGTTCCGATGTGATCGAAGAAGCCCGTAAGGCCGACGACAGTCCGATCCCGTCCGCCACGCTGGGTGGCGAGCAGAAGCGCTCGATCGAGCAGATCACGCTGCTTTTGTTCATCACCGTGCCGTTCCTGGCGCTCGTGGCGGCCGTGCCGCTGGCCTGGGGCTGGGGGGTGAGCTGGCTCGATCTGGGCCTGCTGGTGTTCTTCTACTTCCTGGGGTGCCACGGCATCACGATCGGTTTCCACCGGTACTTCACCCACGGTTCGTTCAAGGCCAAGCGGCCGCTGCGGATCGCGCTGGCGATCATGGGTTCGCTGGCGGTCGAGGGTCCTCTGGTGCGCTGGGTGGCCGATCACCGCAAGCACCACAAGTTCTCCGACGCGGAGGGTGACCCGCACTCTCCGTGGCGGTTCGGCGAGACGGTTCCGGCGCTGGTCAAGGGCCTGTGGTGGGCCCACATCGGCTGGATGTTCGACGAGGAGCAGACCCCGCAGGACAAGTACGCGCCGGACCTGATCAAGGACCCGGCGATCCGGGCGATCTCCCGCCAGTTCGTGTACTGGACGATCGTCTCCCTGCTCCTGCCGCCGCTGATCGGCGGTCTGGTGACGATGTCCTGGTGGGGCGCGTTCACCGCGTTCTTCTGGGGTTCCCTCGTACGGGTGGCGTTGCTGCACCATGTGACGTGGTCGATCAACTCGATCTGTCACGCGGTGGGCAAGCGGCCGTTCAAGTCGCGGGACCGTTCGGGCAACGTGTGGTGGCTGGCGGTGCTGTCGTGCGGCGAGTCCTGGCACAACCTGCACCACGCCGACCCGACCTCGGCGCGGCACGGTGTGATGCGCGGCCAGATCGACTCCTCGGCGCGGTTCATCCGCATCTTCGAGCTGCTCGGCTGGGCGTACGACGTGCGCTGGCCGTCACGCTCGCGTATCGATTCGCGCCGCAACACCGACCAGGACGGCTCCCGGCGCCGGAGGGAGACCGCGAAGGCGGCATGATTGACGCCGTGGCGACCGACTCCAGCAGCACCTCCAGCAACGACAAACCGCGGCGGACCCGCCGGACCCGTATGACCGGTGCGGAGCGCCGCCAGCAGCTGCTGGAGATCGGTCGCACCCTCTTCGCGGCGAAGGGTTTCGAGGGCACCTCGGTGGAGGAGATCGCGGCGAAGGCCGGGGTGTCCAAGCCGGTGGTGTACGAGCACTTCGGCGGCAAGGAGGGCCTGTACGCGGTGGTGGTGGACCGCGAGATGCGCCGCCTGCTGGACATGGTGACCGGCTCCCTGACCGCCGGCCACCCGCGCGAACTGTGCGAGCAGGCCGCGTTCGCGCTGCTGGACTACATCGAGGAGTACACGGACGGCTTCCGCATCCTGGTCCGTGACTCACCCATCCCCCAGTCGACGGGGTCCTTCGCCTCCCTCATCTCCGACATCGCCACCCAGGTGGAGGACATCCTGGGCCGCGAGTTCAAGTCCCGCGGCTTCGACCCGAAGCTGGCACCGCTGTACGCGCAGGCGCTGGTCGGCATGGTCGCCCTGACCGGCCAGTGGTGGCTGGACGTGCGCCGCCCGAAGAAGGCGGAGGTGGCGGCGCATCTGGTGAACCTGGCATGGCACGGCCTGGACGGCCTGGAACAGAAACCACGGCTGATCGGACACCGGAAGGCTTGACACCGGCTCGCGGGGCCGGGTGCCGGGCGCGACCCCGACGACGGGCACCGGGCACGCGGCCTGTCCCTCCTGAGCCGCCGGCCGTGACCCCCCGCCGACGGATACCGAGCGGGGCGCTGATCCCACCAACAGGCACCCAGCACGGGACGTTGCCCCCGCCGACGGGCGCTGACACTGGACCTTGCCCTTCCCCGCCGGCAGGCGACGGGCGACGGGCGGAGCCCCCGGGAGCCCCCGTCACAGGCGCCGGGCGCGGGGTTGGTCCCACCGACAGGTGCCCGGCACGGGACGCTCCCCCGGCCGACAGGCACCGGGACGACGGGTGTACCCCGCGGCGTCGGCCCCCACCGGCCGAAGCCGGGCGGTGTGTTCGTACGATCGGGCGGTGGTCAAGGTGCGTGCGGTTTCCATGGGGCGGAAGCAGAAGTTCGGGACGGTCGTCGCCGGTGTGCTCGCCGCGGGGCTGTTCGGCGCGACCGTCTTTCTGGCCGGCTCGGCCGTCGGGCACCTGGGGCTGATGGGGCGCCCGCTGGCCATGCGGACCACGCACTGCTGGACGACCGGGCCCTCCACCACCTCGCGCGGCGGCCACACCAGTGGCGGCTGGGACTGCGCGGGACTGGCTGCCACCGGTGGCGGGACGCGCCGGATCACTGCGACCGGTTTCACCTCGTACCCGGTCCTCATGCCGGTGAAGGTGGCCCAGGAGCCCTGGGGTACCTGGGTCCCGGTGGACCAGGGCGGCTGGAACAAGGCGGGCCGGGCCCTCTCCCCGCTGATACCGCTCGCGCTCGCGATCCCGCTCGCCAGGGGCACCCTGGCCGGTTACCGGGGCTGGAGGAACTCCAGGCGGTTGCCCACGGGGTCCTGCGAGTAGAAGCGGAGATGGCCGGGGAGGTTGTCGTCCCAGGTCACCTTCGCGCCCCTGGCGGTGAGCCGGGCCGCGTACGCCTCGATGTCCGTCACCCGCAGCCCCGGGTGGGCCTTCTTCGCGGGCCGGAAGTCCTCCTCGACGCCCAGGTGGAGCTGCACGGCCCCGGCCCGGAACCAGCAGCCGCCGCGCGCCGCGAGGACGGGCGGCTTGGGGATCTCCGTCATCCCGAGGATGTCGACGTAGTACGCCCGCAGCGCGTCCTCCGACCCGGGCGGGGCCGCCAGCTGCACATGATCGACCGCGGCGAGCACGCTCAGCCCTCCTTCACGGCGACGGCGAACAGCCGGCGAAAGGGCAGGACCGTGCCGTACGGCGCGCGGGGGTAGGCCTGCCGCAGCAGGTCCCGGTACTCGGCCAGGAACCCCTCGCGCGCCTCGGGGTCGTCGGCGAGCGCGGTCAGCGCGGGCCGCAGGCCGGTGCCCTTCACCCAGTCCAGGACGGGATCCTCGCCCTGCAGGACGTGGAAGTACGTCGTCTGCCACACGTCGGTCGCGCAGCCGAGGCGGGCGAGGCGGTCCAGGTAGGCGCCGGGGGTGTGCACGGAGTCGGTGCGGCGCAGGACGTCGGCGAGGCGGGACTTCCAGCGGGGACTCCCGGCGAGTTCGCGCATCAGGGCGTGCAGCGGGGCGTCGATGTTGTCGGGCACCTGGAAGGCGAAGGCGCCGCCCGGCCTCAGCCCGGCGATCCAGTCGGCGAAGCGGTCGGCGTGGTCCGGCACCCACTGGAGGGTCGCGTTGGAGACGATCAGGTCGTGACGCTCCCCGGGCACCCAGGTGCGCACGTCGGCGTGGGCGAAGTCCAGCCGTCCGCCGCCGGCCGTGGGGCCCTCGTACTCGGTGCGGGCCGTATCGAGCATCTCCGGGGAGTTGTCGTAGCCGGTGACGTGGGCGGCGGGCCAGCGTTCGGTGAGCCGGGCGGTGACGTTGCCCGGGCCGCAGCCGAGGTCGGCGATGCGGGGCCGCCCCGCGGGCGGCCCCGTGGGCAGGGCGGGGACGCGGGCGAGGAGGTCGGCGAAGGGACGGGCCCGGTGACCGGCGTGCCGCAGGTACTGCCCGGGGTCCCAGATGGGGGTCGTCATGGCACCACTGTCCTCCCCCATTTATCTCGATGTCAAGAAAGTTGATATCAAGAGACTTCACGTCGACACAACCACTACACTGATCTCCATGGAGGACGAGGTCGATCGGCTGGTCGCAGCGTGGCGCCGGGAACGTCCGGACCTCGACGTGGACCCGCTGGAAGTGCTCAGCCGGGTGAGCCGGCTCGCCCGGCATCTGGACCGTGCGCGCCGGCTCGCCTTCGCCGAGCATCAGCTGGAGCCGTGGGAGTTCGATGTGCTGACCGCGCTCAGGCGCGCGGGCACGCCGTACCAGCTCTCCCCCGGTCAGCTGCTGACCCAGACCCTGGTCACCTCGGGCACGATGACCAACCGGATCGACCGGCTGGCCAAGAAGGGCCTGGTGGAGCGGCTGCCCGACCCGAGCGACCGGCGGGGTGTGCTGGTCCGGCTGACCGACACCGGCCGGGACCGCGCCGACCAGGCGCTGGCGGGCCTGCTGGAGCAGGAGCGGGCGATCCTCGCCGAGCTGTCCCGCGCCCAGCGCGCGGAACTGGCCGGTCTGCTACGCCAGTTGACCGCCCCGTTCGACAACATCCCCGGTTAGTTCGGCCGGTCCGACCCCCGCGCGGCGGGCGAGTGCGACGGCGGCCAGGGTCGAGTGGACGCCCAGCTTGCCGAGGACGTTCTGCATGTGGGTGCGCACGGTGTGCGGGGAGAGGAACAGCCGCTCGGCGACGGCCTTGCGGCCGAGGCCCGCGACCATGCAGCGCAGCACCTCCCGCTCGCGCGGGGTGAGGGACTCCACCAGCCGCTCGCTCTCGGTGCGGTGCCGGCGGGCGGCCGTCAGCTCCCTGAGCACGCCGGTGAGCAGGGCGGGCGGCAGATGGGTCTCGTCGCGCAGCACGCCCCGGATCACCGTCAGCAGCCGGGACAGCGAGCAGTCCTTGGCGACCCACCCGGAGGCACCGGCCTGCAGCGCGAGCGCCGCCCGCCGGGAGTCGTCCTTCTCGGCGAGCACGACGATCCGCACGGCAGGCTGGGCGGCCCGGACCCCGGCGACGAGCGAGATCCCGTCGACCAGCCCCTCCTCGCCGCCCCTCTGCACCGGCACGGGAACGGCCGGGCGGGTGCCGGGCACCTGGGCGCCCAGGTCGGCGTCGACCAGCAGCACGTCGAAGCGGCGGCCCTCACCGGCCGCCCGCTCCAGGCAGCGCAGCGCGGCCGGGCCGCTGCCGGCCGCGGAGACCTCGACGTCCGGCTCGGCGGCCAGGGCGGCCGCGAGCGACTCGGCGAAGATGCGGTGGTCGTCGACGACCAGGACTCGGATACGAACCACGAAACCCCCTTCCCCAGGCTCCGCGCGGAGCAGGGGACAACCAAGGTCCGGAAAGGGCCCGGAGAACGACGACCCGCGCGGGCACGGACATCCACGGAAAGGACACGCACCGCGCGGCCGCCGCCGTCGCGGAAACTGCTACCCCCACCGCGGGTTCCGTACCCGCCTGTCTCGCCCCCTGATCAGCACCGGCCCCCACCGGTGCTGTTCCACAGAGTACGGACGGGAGCACGCAGCGGAAGGAGATTTGCAGAACTGGCCGTCCAGCGCGGTTTTGATGTGCCGCATGTTTCATATTGAGGCGGAAGTCGACAAAGCCCGACGTGATCCGCTCCGGGCCGACCGCGTTGTTATGTCCATCACAAGATCATTCTCTCGCCGATGGTCATGGACATGCCTCTCTTACGATTCTTGCGGCGCGTCAACCGATCTTGAAGACGGAGTGAACCTTGAAGAAGAAGCTCAGCCGCATCCTCACCGTGGGTGCCGCCGCCCTCGGCGCCGTCGCCTTCGCCGCGAGCCCCGCGGCGGCCGGTGACGTCGGCGCAAGCGTCACCGGGGCGAAGGGCTCCGCGACCTTCACCTACGACGGCCACTACATCGCCCCCCAGATCTACCTGACGCTGGCCGACACGCGCCCGGACGGCCACCACGCCCAGCTGCGTGTGCAGTCCGTCGACCCGAGCAGGACGGTGCACAGCTACGCGTGGCACTACGTCTACACCGGCGCCGACACCGAGCAGACGTGGCCGACCTCCCTGCAGGACAACCGCGGCATCGTGGCGCTGCGCATCCAGGTCTGCGTCGCCGAGGGCAGCACGATCCTGGGCTGCGACGAGTCCAGCTGGGACGGCAACCCCAACTACTAGCAACAACACCGGCCCCGCACACGCCGAGCGTGTGCGGGGCCGGTGCCTGTCGTGGCCGGGGCGGGTGTCAGACCAGTCGGCCGGCGCCCGGCGACGGCACCGCCTCGAACACCCGCGGAGCGGTGAAGCCCGCTGCCGCGAAGGCCTCTTCGACCGCCTTGGTGAGGGTGTCGACCTCGGCCGCCTCCGCCAGGACGATCGCCGAGCCGCCGAAGCCGCCGCCGGTCATCCGGGCGCCGAGCGCGCCGCCCGCCAGGGCCGTGTCCACGACCAGGTCCAGCTCCGGGCAGGAGATGCGGAAGTCGTCGCGCAGGGAGGCGTGGCCCTCGGTGAGCACCGGGCCGATCGCGCGGGTCTCGCCGGCGCGGAGCAGGTCGACGACCCGCTCGACCCGGTGATCCTCCGTCACCACATGGCGGGCCAAGCGGACCACCTCCTCCTCGTCGCCCAGGCGGGCGAGGGCCGCGTCCAGTTCGGCGTACGGCACGTCCCGCAGGGCGTCGACGCCGAGCAGCGCCGCGCCCTTCTCGCAGCCGGCCCGCCGCTTGCCGTACTCGCCGCCGCTGTGGGCGTGCTTGACCCGGGTGTCCACGACCAGCAGGCGCAGGCCCTCGGCCGCGAGGTCGAAGGGGATCTGCCGCTGGGACAGGTCGCGGGTGTCCAGGAAGAGCGCGTGGCCCTGCTCGCAGCAGGCCGACGCGGTCTGGTCCATGATGCCGGTGGGCGCGCCGACGTAGACGTTCTCGGCGCGCTGGCACAGCCGGGCCAGCTTCCAGCCCGGAAGGCCCAGTCCGAACAGGTCGTTGAGGGCGAGCGCGATCACCACCTCCAGGGCCGCCGAGGAGGACAGGCCGGCGCCGGTCGGGACCGTCGAGGACAGGTGGACGTCCGCTCCGGTCACGCCGTGGCCCGCCTCGCGCAGCGCCCAGACCACGCCCGCCGGGTACGCCGTCCACGCGTCGTCGCCCTGCGGGGCCAGGGCGTCCAGCCGCAGTTCCTCGACGCCGCCCTCGACGTCCGCCGAGTGCAGGCGCAGGACGCCGTCGGTGCGGCGGGAGACCGCCGCGATCGCCCGGTGCGGCAGCGCGAACGGCATCACGAAGCCGTCGTTGTAGTCGGTGTGCTCGCCGATGAGGTTGACGCGGCCGGGTGCCGCCCACACTCCCTCCGGCTCGGCGCCGTACAGCTCGGCGAAGCGCTCCGCGACCTGCTGTGCCCCCACTACTGCTCCCTTGCGATGTGCTGTGCGAACTCCCACGCGTCCGCGACGATGCCCGCGAGGTCCGCGCGGGACGGGTTCCAGCCCAGCTTCTCGCGGGCCGCCTCCGCCGAGGCGACCAGGACGGCCGGGTCGCCGCCGCGGCGCGGGGCCACGATCTCCGGGATCGGGCGGCCGGTGACCTGCCGGACCGTCTCGATGACCTCGCGGACGGAGAAGCCCTCGCCGTTGCCGAGGTTGCAGATCAGGTGCTCGCCCGGGGTGGCGGCGGCCAGGGCCAGCAGGTGGGCCTCCGCCAGGTCCGCGACGTGGATGTAGTCGCGCACGCAGGTGCCGTCCGGGGTCGGGTAGTCGTCGCCGAAGACGGAGATCGCGTCGCGGCGGCCCTGGGCGACCTGGAGGACCAGCGGGATGAGGTGCGACTCGGGGTCGTGGCGCTCGCCGTGCGCGCCGTAGGCGCCGGCCACGTTGAAGTAGCGCAGGGAGACCGCGGCCAGGCCGTGGGCGTTCGCCTCGCTGGTGATCATGTGGTCGACGGCCAGCTTGGAGGCGCCGTAGGGGTTGGTCGGCTTCGTCGGGGCGCTCTCCACGATCGGGACCTCGTCCGGCTCGCCGTAGGTCGCCGCCGTGGAGGAGAAGACGAGCTTGCGGACGCCCGCCTCGCGCATCGCGCCGAGCAGCGCCATGGAGCCGGCGACGTTGTTGTCCCAGTACTTCTCCGGCTTCACCACCGACTCGCCGACCTGCGAGGACGCGGCGAAGTGCAGCACGCCCTCGTAGGTGGGGTCGAGCCACTTGGCGGCGTCTCGGATGTCGCCCTCGACGAAGGCCGCCCCGGCGGGCACGCCCTCGCGGAAGCCGGTGGAGAGGTTGTCGAGGACGGTGACCTCGTGGCCGGCCTCCAGCAGATGCTGGGCCACGACACTGCCGACGTAACCCGCGCCACCCGTCACCAGGTACTTCATGAACTCGCTACCTCTCGCAGTCGCTCGGCCGCGCGCTCCGGCGGCACGTCGTTGATGAACACGCTCATGCCGGACTCGGAACCCGCGAGAAACTTCAGCTTGCCGGAAGTGCGGCGGATGGTGAAAAGCTCGAGGTGGAGCGCGAAGTCGTCCCGCGTGACCCCCTCGAACTCCTCCAGCGCGCCGAACGGGGCCTGGTGCCAGGCCGCGATGTAGGGCGTCGGAGGTTCCCCCTCGCCGAAGATACGGTCGAAGCGCCTCAAGAGTTCCAGATAGACCTGGGGGAATTCTGTGCGTGCCGGCTCGTCCAGGGCGAGCAGATCGGGCACGCGCCGCTTGGGGTACAGGTGTACCTCGTACGGCCAGTGCGCCGCGTACGGCACGAACGCCACCCAGTGTTCACCCTCGAGGACGACCCGCCCACCGGCGAGTTCCCGCTCCAGGACGGCGTCGAAGAGGTTCTCGCCGCCGGTCGCCTCCTTGTGCGCGGCCAGCGAGCGGAGCATCAGCGCGGTGCGCGGGGTGGTGAAGGGGTATGCGTAGATCTGACCGTGCGGGTGGCCCAGGGTCACGCCGATCTCGGCACCGCGGTTCTCGAAACAGAAGACCTGCTCGACCGAGGGCAGATGCGACAGCTCCGACGTGCGGTCCGTCCACGCGTCCAGCACCAGGCGCGCCTGCTCGGCGGTCAGGTCGGCGAAGGAGGCGTCGTGGTCGGAGGTGAAGCAGACGACCTCGCAGCGGCCGGAGTCGCCGGCGAGGGAGGGAAACCGGTTCTCGAAGACGACGACGTCGTACGACGCGTCCGGGATCTCGCTCAGCCGGTCGCCCCGCGTGGGGCACAGCGGGCACTCGTCGGCCGGCGGATGGTACGTGCGGCCCTGGCGGTGGGAGGCGACGGCGACCGAGTCGCCGAGCAGCTCGTCGCGGCGGATCTCGGACGTCGTATGGGTCCGCTCCAGCGGGCGGCGGTCGACGGCGTCGCGCACGGTGTCGTCCCGCAGGTCGTAGTAGATGAGCTCACGACCGTCGGCCAGCCGTGTCGAGGTCTTCTTCAACGCCGGACTCCTCTACGTCCCGCACCCAATCACTCAACACAATCAAACATAACAGACCACAACTCGACAACATCCAGGACCATCACAATCAAACAAAGAACGTCAACAGAAGTGTTCAATTTCTGAACGCGGAGGCGTAGGTTCCGCTCTGGATCAGTTCGCGCAACGAAGCGAGTTCTTATGCAAACCCCCACAGACAGTCCCCTGTATATGGCGGCGGCACTACGGCTCCCCACAAACTGGCTGGACTACACGATCCTGGCGATCTACTTCGTCGTCGTGCTGGGCATCGGCTTCGCTGCCCGCCGCTCCGTCAAGACCAGCCTCGACTTCTTCCTCTCCGGACGCTCGCTGCCCGCCTGGATCACCGGCCTCGCCTTCATCTCGGCGAACCTGGCGGCCACCGAGATCCTGGGCATGGCCGCGAACAGCGCCCAGTACGGCGCGTACACCGTGCACTGGTACTGGATCGGCGCGATCCCGGCCATGGTCTTCCTGGGCCTGGTGATGATGCCGTTCTACTACGGCAGCAAGGTCCGCTCGGTCCCCGAGTTCCTGCTGCTGCGCTTCGACCGGGGCGCCCACCTGCTCAGCTCGATCCTGTTCGCGTTCGCCGCCATCCTGATCGCGGGCGTCAACCTCTACGCCCTCGCGATCGTCGTCGAGGCGCTGCTGGGCTGGCCGCAGTGGGTCGCGATCGTGGTCGCCGGCGCGTTCGTGCTGGCGTACATCACGCTGGGCGGCCTGTCCTCGGCGATCTACAACGAGGTGCTCCAGTTCTTCGTGATCCTGGCGGCCCTGATCCCGATCACCGTCCTCGGCCTGAAGAAGGTCGGCGGCTGGGGCGGGCTGACCGACAAGCTGACCGCGACGCACGGCGCCAACTTCACCACCGCGTGGGGCGGTACCGGCATCGGCCACGTCAACCCGCTCGGCGCGAACTGGCTGACCATCGTCCTCGGCCTCGGCTTCGTGCTGTCCTTCGGCTACTGGACGACCAACTTCGCCGAGGTGCAGCGCGCGCTGTCCGCGAAGAACCTCTCCGCCGGTCAGCGCACCCCGCTGATCGCCGCCTACCCGAAGATCTTCATCGTCTTCCTGGTGATGATCCCGGGCCTGGTCGCCGCCGCGCTCATCCCGAAGTTCGGCACCGCGGGCTCCGGCTACCAGTACAACGACGCCATCCCCTTCCTGATGCAGGAGCTGCTGCCCAACGGCGTGCTCGGCATCGCCGTCACCGGTCTGCTCGCCGCGTTCATGGCCGGCATGGCCGCCAACGTGTCGTCCTTCAACACCGTGTTCACCAACGACATCTGGGCGAAGTACGTGGTGCGCGGCCGCGAGGACGGGTACTACGTCCGGTTCGGCCGTCTGATCACCGTGATCGGCGTCCTCGCCTCCATCGGCACGGCGTTCCTGGCGTCCTCGTTCTCGAACATCATGAGCTACCTGCAGACGCTGTTCTCCTTTTTCAACGTGCCGATGTTCGTCGTGTTCATCGTCGGCATGTTCTGGAAGCGCGCGTCCGCCAAGTCCGGCTTCTGGGGCCTGCTCGCGGGCACCGTGACCGCGATGATCAACTACTTCGTGTTCTACAAGAAGGGGATCATCTCCCTCCCCTCCGACCAGGGCGCCAACTTCGTCTCCGCGATCGCGGGCTTCGTCGCCGGCGCGGTCGTGATGGTCGCGGTGTCCCTGTTCACCAGGCCGAAGCCGGCCCACGAGCTGCAGGGCCTGGTCTACGGCACCCGGTCCCCCGGCATGTCCGAACCGCCCGCGCCCGGTGACGAGGCCTGGTACCGCCGGCCGGCCCTGCTGGGCTGGGGCGCGGTCGTCCTGGCCGCCGTCTGCTACGTCCCGTTCTCGTTCTGACGCGGGAGGATCGAGGAAACCATGTCTGAACACCCCGAGCACCCCGGCCGCCGCCACCACTACACCGAGGACGAGGTGGCGCGGGAAGTCACCGAGCTGGAGGGCAAGTCCACGACGGCCGCCCGCATCTTCGACCTGCGCCGCATCATCGGTGGCCTGTTCGTGGTGTACGGCGTCATCGTCACGGTCACCGGCATCACCGACTCCCAGGCCGCCATCGACAAGGCCCAGGGCGTCAACATCAACCTCTGGACCGGGATCGGCATGCTCCTGCTGGGCATCTTCTTCCTGGCCTGGCTGAAGCTCCGGCCCACTCCGCCGCCGCTTCCTCCTCAGGGGCTGCCGGAGGAGCGGCAGGGGGAGTAGAGCGCCTGTTCCGGCCGCGGGGGCGTGGGGGCCGGGCGCGCCCGCGCGGCGGAGCCGCACATCGGTACAGCCCCGCGCCGCCGTAGTTGCCGGCAGTCGTGCCTCCCCCAGTGCCTCAAGGGCCTGGGGGACCCCGGCGGCACGGGTGGGCGCCGGGGGCACCCCTCGGGGTGGGCACCCCGCCGGCGCCGGTGAGCGACCTCATCCCCGGCCCGCGCCAGTGCGGGCCGCCTACTCGGGAGCGGAAGCCACCGGTCCCGCCCGGTCCAGCAACCCCGTTCGCGCGGCCAGCGCCGCCGCCTCCAGGCGGGAGCCGACCCCCAGCTTCATCAGCACCCGCTGGACATGGGTACGGGCGGTACTCGGCGCGATCCCCATCCCCGCCGCGATCAGCTGGGTGTCCTCCCCGTCGGCCACCCTGACCAGCACCTCCACCTCGCGCGGCGTCAGCATCGACAGCAGCCGCTGCGCCTCGTCATCGGGCTGGGCGGCCGGATTGAGCAGCTCCCCGAAGGCCCCCTGCAGCAACTGCGGCGCCACCGCCGCCTCCCCCGCCCGCGCCTTCATGATCGCCCGCTCGACGCCCTCGATCCGCTCGTCGTGCCGTACGTACCCCGACGCCCCGGCCGCGAAGGCCGCCGCGATGCCGCGCGGCGAGGGCACCGGGCCGAGCACCAGCACCGCCACCTGCGGCCGCTCCCGCTTGATCTTCACCACCGGGTCGAACACACCCGGTTCGGCCGGCGCCGCCGTACCCAGCAGGCACACCTCCGGCGCCCGCGCGATCACCAGGTCCGCCGCGCCCGCGGCCGGCGCCGCCGCGGCGAGCACCCGGTGCCCGCGCAGCTTGAGTGCCGACGCGAGCGCCTCCGCGAGCAGGCGATGGTCGTCGACGACCATGAGCCGCACTCCCATAGAGCAACCCCCCAGTCCCCCCCATGGATGCCCCACTATGGACGCCCACCGACACACAAGGCCAGAGGGCCCCCGGCTCCTCGCCCTTCATGCCCCCGGAAGCTACACGCTTGTTCGACCTCGCGCTGCCCCTCTTGATGAGAAGTGCCCCGGATCGATGAAATCCGGGGCACTTCTCGGTAAGTCACCCATTCGGGCGAGACCGCCGCGTCGACGGCGCGGCGTCAGCCACCCGTGCCGAACACCAGCACCAGGTCCTGCTCGCCGATCGACGACACGCCCTTCCGGCGGGCGAAGACCTGCGCCATGTACAGGCGGCCGTCGCGGAAGAGGAACTCGTTGCTGTCGGGCAGGAAGTTGCTCTCCGCCTCCCGCACGTTCTTCTCGGCGGGGTTCTCCAGCAGCTTGGTCGTCTTGAAGCTGCCGCCGTCGATACTGACGACCTGACCGCCCTTGTTGTACGTCGGCGGCTTGTAGGCGAGCAGATTGCTCCCGTCCATGCGCAGCGGGGAGAGCGTGCTGTCGTCGCCGGCGTCGGCGCGCTGGCCCGTCGGCTTTCCGGTGGCGAGGTCGAAGGCGACGATCGAGTTGGTCTGGCTGAGGCCGGAGGAGCCGTCGTGCTCCGCGGTCGGCAGGTAGAGCTTGCCGTTCCCGACGACGACCCCGTGGCAGTCCTCGACGCGGGTGATGCCCTCGCACTTGCCGGCGTACGTGCTCGACGGCGCGGAGATGTGAGCGAGCAGCTTGCCCGTCTTGCCGTCGATGGAGAAGTAGTCCGACACCTCCGTGCTGTCGCCCACGGCGGCGGCCACCACCAGCGGGTCGGTGGAGACGACGGAGGCTTCGTCGATGCCCGGGTCCATCTTGTACTCGGAGAGCACCTTGCCCGTCTTCGGGTCGAGGGTCTGGATGAGCAGCCGGGCGTTGTCGAAGTCTCCGCAGCTGCGCACCGCGACCAGCTTGGCGCCGCCGCCGTACCCCGCGTCGTAGCAGTCGTCACCCGGCTTCGGCAGCCACAGCGCCTTGCCGGAGTCGATGTCGAAGGCGGCACCGCCGCTGGTGTCGCCGACGGCGACAGTGTGCTGACCGACCGTCACATTCTGGTAACTGATCGGGTAGTCACCGGACTTGACCGACTTCGTCCACAGCTTCTTGCCCGCGTCGAGATCGATCGCGGCGATCTGCGAGCATCCGGCGAAGCTCTTCTTCGTGTCCCACTTGGGCTGGTAGGTGATCGCGGTCCGGCCGTCGGACGTGACCTGCCTGCTGGCCGCGCAGACCGGGCCGGGCAGCTTGATCGTCCACAGCTTGCCGCCCTTGACCGGGTCGTAACCGACGATCTCGGCGACGCCGCTCTTGGCGTACACCTTGTCGGTCAGCCATGAGCCCGCGGTGCTCACCACGTCGTCCGTGGTGGGCAGCGCAACCTTGAACAGCACCTCGGCCGCGGGGTCGGCCGGCGCCTTCTCCTTGCCGCCGCCCCCCGTGGTCCCGCCGCTGCCGTTCTTGCCGCCGCCGGAGGAGGCGGCGTCGTGCTTCTTGGCGTCGTCCCCGGAGGAGTGGGCGTACCAGATGCCGCCGCCGACGATCAGCGCGATCGCGACGACCGCCGCGACGATGATGAACAGCGCGGTGTTGTTCCGCCCGCCGCCGCCCTGCACCGGCTGCGGCTGCATCGGGGCCGGCGGCCCGCCCGGGTAGCCGTAACCCGGCTGCGCGGGCTGCGCGTACGGGTTCTGCGGCTGGCCGTAGCCGGCCGGGGGCTGTGGCTGCGGCGCACCGGGGTAGCCGTAACCGGGCTGCGGCGGCTGGGCGGGCGGCGGGACCTGCGGGTAGCCGTAGCCGGGCTGCGGGGGCTGCGCGGGCGGCGGGACCTGCGGCCGGCCGTAGCCGGGCTGCGGCTGCGGCTGCGGCGGCTGCGGAGCCGACGCGGCGTGCGGGTAGCCGTAGCCGGGCTGCGGCTGCGGGGGTTGGGGAGGCTGCTGGGGCTGCGCGGTCGGAGGGCCGAAACCGCCCTGCTGCGGGGGCTGGTTCGGGGGCGGAGGGGACGGCTGGGTCATGGGGAGGTACCTCGGTGAGGCCGAAAGGGCCGGACGGCGAAGGGGATTCGGTCGGGACGGGGACTGAGCCGGGACGGCGGCTCAGTTGCCGAAGGCCATGATCAGCTTCTCCTTCGACTGGTCGCTGCCGGACAGCCGGCCGGTGGAGATGAAGAACCGCCCGTCGGCCCAGTCCACGACACTGTCGAAGAAGGTGTCCTCGATCTCGGCGGTGCCCTGCGGGTTCTGCAGCAGCTTGGTCGTGGTGTGGGAGGAGCCGGTGGCCGGGATCGACACCACCTGGCCGCCCGCGTCGTACGACGGCTGCACATACGCGACGAGCCTGCCGCCCTCGACCTCAAGCGGGTACATCGGCTCGTTCGCCGGGGACTTGGCCCGCCACCGCGCCTTGCCGGTGGAGAGGCTGATGGCGACGATCTCGTTGGCGGTGCTGGTGGCGTCCGTCGGCAGGTACAGCGTGTCGGCGTCCGCGGCGACGCCCTGGCAGCCCTGCAGGTCGCGTTCGAGGATCGCCCAGCCGCAGCGGGGGGCGAACTTCTCGTCGACCTTCACCTCGGAGCGGAACTTGCCGTCCCTGGTGAACGTCGAGATGTTCCAGGCCTTCTTGTCCTGGTTGGTCAGATAGACCACCAGCGGGTCCACGGAGAACGTCCGGGTGACCTGCCAGCCCTTCTTGACCGGCTGGGTCCAGCGCACCTTGCCGGTGGCCGGGTCCAGTTCCTGGATCTCGTCGTGCGCGTTGCTGCCGCCGGCACCGCAGGAGGACACCTGGATCAGCCGGTCGGTACCGCCCGCGTACGCGGCCGGGAAGCAGGCCGCGCCGTACTTCGTCTTGTCGTACAGCTTCCTGCCGCTGTCGATGTCGTACGCCGTACCCGACTCGGACCGGCCCACCATCAGCGTCCTGCCGCTCACGGCCAGTTCGACGTTGAGCGCGCTGTCGAACAGCCCGCCGTCGGCGACCTTGGCGCTCCAGCCCTTCTCGCCGGTGCCCAGGTCGATCTGCTGCAGTTGATTGCACTTGGCGTCGTCGCCCGCGCCGCTCATGTACGCCACGACGACCTTGTCGTCGGCCGACTTCTGCGGGGTGACCGCGCAGATCTTCTGGGGGAAGGAGAGAGGTCCCCACACGGGCCTGCCGTCGCCGACGCCGTAGGCGAAGACCTGCTTGTACGCCGCCTTCACCGCGGCCTTGCCGGTGATCCACATGCCGGGCGCGTCGGCGCCCGAACCGGGGGCGTCCGGTGCCGACTTGTACCAGAGCACCTTCGCCTCTCCGGCCTTGTGGCCCTCGTTGAGGTTCTCCGGGTCGTCACCGCCGCCGCTCGACGCGCTCGGCGAGCCGGAGGCGGACGGCTTGTCGTCGTCGCTCTGCTGGGCGACCGGCTTCTTCTTGCCGCCGTCGCCGCCGCCGCTCGTGACCGCGTACACCGTGCCGCCGATGACGAGCAGTGCGGCCACCGCGGCACCGATGATCAGCGCGGTCCGCTTCTTCCCGGGCGGGGCACCGGGCGCGCCCGGGTACGGCGGCTGCTGCGGCTGCCCGAACCCGGGCTGCGGCGCCGCCCCGTACGGGCCCGGCTGCTGCGGATAGCCGTAGGGGCCCGGGGCGGGGGCGCCGTACGGGCCCGGCTGCTGGGGGTAGCCGTAGCCCGGCTGCGGCGGGGCGGCGGGCGGCTGGGCCGGCGGCGGTGGCGTGGGAGGTACGCCGGGCGCGGCGGGCACGCCCTGGGGGGCGCCCGGGGTGCCGTACGGGGTGCTCGGGGCGCCGAAACCGCCCGGGGCCGGTGGCGTCTGCGGGGCGCCGAAACCGCCGCCCTGCGGCGGCTGGTCCTGCGGTGCTCCGAATCCGCCCTGCGGCGGCTGGTTGGGCGGCTGGGTCATCAGCGCTCTTCCCCCTCGTTCACTGATTTTTCGCCACGCCCTGAGGTTCTTGACGGACCCTGGGTCGTTACTCAGACGATTCTCAGACGGCCCTTTCTATCACTCGGTACCGACAGCACACGGGCCCGGATCCGGCGCTGTTCCCAAGGGACGACCGGCCCGTGATGCGGCCGTTACGCGCCTTCACGCCCCCTTCACGCAGCGCACGCAATGGCCCCGCGCGCCGGGGGCGGACGCCGGCGCGGTGAGGGGTGCGGGTGGTGAAGAGGGGGTGTGCGGTGGCTGGTTGACGCCCAGAGGGATGCGCGATCAGGCAGCGCGCACTACCGGGCCGGGCGCCGTGGTCGGCAGCGCACACGACCAGACCGAGAGCCCCGCTCGGCGGCGCGCACTACCGGGCCGGGCGCCGTGGTCGGCAGCGCACACGACCAGACCGAGAGCCCCGCTCGGCCGCGCGCGCCCCCGTCCGCACTCCAGCCCGCGCGCCGTATCCGCGTCGGGGCCCCCGCCGCCCCGCACCCGCCCCCGTTACGCGTCCTCCGCCAACTCCAGCCAGCGCATCTCCAGTTCCTCGCGCTCGCCGGCGAGGTCGCGCAGTTGGGCGTCCAGGTCGGCGACCTTCGCGAAGTCGGTGGCGTTGTCGGCGATCTGGGCGTGGAGCTTGGACTCCTTCTCGGAGATCCTGTCCAACTGGCGCTCGATCTTCTGGAGTTCCTTCTTGGCGGCGCGCTGGTCGGCGGCGCTCTTCTCCTGCGTGGCCGGCTTGGGTGCCGCGGCGGCGGCCTGCGCGGCGACGGCCTCCTCCATCCGCTGACGGCGCTCCAGGTACTCGTCGATGCCGCGCGGCAGCATCCGCAGGGTGCCGTCGCCGAGGAGGGCGAAGACCCGGTCCGTGGTGCGCTCGACGAAGAAGCGGTCGTGGGAGATGACGATCATCGAGCCGGGCCAGCCGTCGAGGACGTCCTCCAGCTGGGTGAGGGTCTCGATGTCGAGGTCGTTGGTGGGCTCGTCCAGGAAGAGGACGTTGGGCTCGTCCATCAGCAGCCGCAGCAGTTGCAGGCGGCGGCGCTCGCCACCCGACAGGTCACCGACCGGCGTCCACTGCTTCTCCTTGTTGAAGCCGAACGTCTCGCACAGCTGCCCGGCGGTCATCTCGCGCCCCTTGCCGAGGTCGACGCGTTCGCGGACCTGCTGCACGGCCTCCAGGACCCGCCAGGTGGGGTCGAGTTCGGCGACCTCCTGGGAGAGGTAGGCGAGCTTGACGGTCCTGCCGACGGCGATACGGCCACCGGCCGGCTGCTCCTCGCCCTCGGTGCGGGCGGCCGCGGCCATGGCGCGCAGCAGGGAGGTCTTGCCGGCGCCGTTCACGCCGACGAGACCGATCCGGTCACCGGGACCGAGCTGCCAGGTGACGTGCTTGAGCAGCACCTTCGGCCCGGCCTGCACGGTGATGTCCTCGAGATCGAAGACGGTCTTGCCCAGCCGCGAGGAGGCGAACTTCATCAGCTCCGAGCTGTCCCGGGGCGGCGGCACGTCCGCGATCAGCTCGTTGGCGGCCTCCACCCGAAAGCGCGGCTTGGACGTACGGGCGGGGGCGCCGCGCCGCAGCCAGGCCAGCTCCTTGCGGATCAGGTTCTGGCGCTTGACCTCCTCGGTGGCCGCGATGCGCTCGCGCTCGGCACGCGCGAAGACGTAGTCGGAGTAGCCGCCCTCGTACTCGTGCACGTCGCCGCGCTGCACGTCCCACATGCGGGTGCAGACCTGGTCCAGGAACCAGCGGTCGTGGGTGACGCACACCAGCGCCGAGCGTCGGTTCTGCAGGTGCTTCGCGAGCCAGGCGATGCCCTCGACGTCGAGGTGGTTGGTGGGCTCGTCGAGGACGATCAGGTCCTGTTCCTCGATGAGCAGCTTGGCGAGCGCGATACGGCGCCGCTCGCCGCCGGAGAGCGGCCCGATGACGGTGTCGAGCCCCTTCGGGAACCCGGGCAGGTCCAGCCCCCCGAACAGCCCGGTCAGTACGTCCCTGACCTTGGCGTTGCCGGCCCACTCGTGGTCGGCCATGTCGCCGATGACCTCGTGGCGGACGGTGGCGGCGGGGTCGAGGGAGTCGTGCTGGGTGAGCACGCCGAGCCGCAGGCCGCCGGAGTGCGTGACGCGTCCGGTGTCGGCCTCCTCCAGCTTGGCGAGCATGCGGATGAGGGTGGTCTTGCCGTCGCCGTTGCGTCCGACGACCCCGATCCGGTCCCCCTCCGACACACCGAGCGAGACGCCGTCCAGCAAGGCACGGGTGCCGTACACCTTGCTGACGTTCTCGACATTGACCAGGTTGACGGCCATTTCACTCCTGTGCGCGGGGTCGGTCAGCCTTCTAGCGTAGGGCCTGCCGGGGTGAAGGCGGGGCGCGAGGGGTTGGTCACTCTTTGTGATGACGTGATCAGGAGGCGGCCGCTACCGTGGAGGGCAGGCAGCAGGATCCCGTCCATGGGAGGAACCATGACCGCCGAGTCCGTAGAGCACCGCGTCCAGTGGCCGGTGCCGCCCCAGGACGGCTACACCGTGGACGACCTGTTCACACTGCCGGATCTCCCGCCGCACACCGAGCTGATCGACGGGAGTCTGGTTTTCGTGAGTCCGCAGCGCCGCTTCCACTTCCTTGCGATCGACCTCTTGGTCGACGGCCTGCGCAGCTCTCTCGTCCCGGAATTCAGTGTCGAGCGGGAGATGACTGTCATCCTTGACAACCGTAACGGGCCCGAACCCGATGTCAGCGTGGTCCGAGCCGAGGCGGTCACCGGGCTGGACCAGACCAAGTTTCAGGCCGAGGACGTCCTGCTCGCCGCGGAGGTCGTCTCGCCGGACTCGGAATCCCGCGACCGTACGACCAAACCGCAGAAGTACGCCGCCGCAGGGATCCCCAACTATTGGCGCGTCGAACAGAACGGCACCACCGGCGGGCCCGTCATCCATGTCTACGAGCTCGACCCACTCACCAAGTCCTACGTGCACATGGGCATGCATCGCGACCGGATCAAGGTCGACAAGCCCTACCCCATCGACATCGACCTGACCACCATCGGCAAACGCTGACCCTCAAACCACCATCGCGCCCGCCACCGGCCCCGCCGCCGTCCGCACCGACCTGCACGTGCCGGACGCCCGCAGGGCCGCCGCCACCTTCTCCGCCGACTCGGCATCGCGCGTCAGGAAGGCTGTCGTAGGCCCGGAGCCCGAGACCAGCGCGGCGAGCGCACCCGCCCCGCGCCCCGCGTCCAGCGTGTCGGCGAGCTCCGGGAACAGGGACAGCGCCGCGGGCTGAAGATCATTGGACACGGCTGCGGCCAGCGCCTCCGCGTCCCCCTTCGCCAGCGCCTGAAGCAGGTCCGCCGAGGCCACCGGCCCGGGGATCTCCCGCCCCTCGGCCAGCCGGTCGAACTCACGGAAGACCGCCGGGGTCGACAGCCCCCGCTCGGCCATCGCGAACACCCAGCAGAAGGTGCCGCCGACCTCCAGGGCCGTCAGCTGCTCGCCCCGCCCGATGCCGAGAGCGGCGCCCCCGACCAGGCTGAAGGGCACGTCGCTGCCCAGCTCGGCGCAGATGGAGAGCAGTTCGGCGCGGGAGGCGCCGGCGTTCCACAGCGTGTTGCAGGCGAGCAGCGCGCCCGCGCCGTCCGCGCTGCCGCCGGCCATGCCGCCGGCGACCGGGATGTCCTTGTCGATGTGGATGTGCACGGCCGGCTCGATGCCCCGGCGCCCGGCGAGCGCGATCGCGGCGCGCGCGGCGAGGTTGGTGCCGTCCAGGGGGACCTGGGCGGCGTCCGGGCCCGCGCAGGTGACGCGGAGCTCGTCGGCCGGGGTGACGGTGACCTCGTCGTACAGGCCGACGGCGAGGAAGACGTTGGCGAGGTCGTGGAACCCGTCGGGGCGCGCGGCGCCGACCGCGAGCTGGACGTTGACCTTGGCCGGTACCCGGACCGTGACGCTCACTCGCCGCTCTCCTCGTGCTCGGTGCTCCGTGCGTCCTTGTGTTCGGCGATCCGCGCGAACTCCTCCACCGTCAGCGACTCGCCGCGGGCCTGGGGCGAGACACCGGCCGCGACCAGGGCGGCCTCGGCGGCGGCGGCGGACCCGGCCCAGCCGGCCAGTGCCGCCCGCAGGGTCTTGCGGCGCTGTGCGAAGGCCGCGTCGACGACGGCGAAGACCTCGGCCTTGGAGGCGGTCGTCTTGATCGGCTCGGCCCGCCGGACGAGGGACACCAGCCCGCTGTCGACGTTCGGCGCGGGCCAGAAGACGTTGCGGCCGATGGCCCCGGCCCGCTTCACCTCGGCGTACCAGTTGGCCTTCACCGACGGCACGCCGTACACCTTCGAGCCGGGGGCGGCGGCGAGCCGGTCGGCGACCTCGGACTGCACCATGACGAGGGTGCGCTCGATGCTGGGGAAGGTGTCGAGCATGTGCAGCAGCACGGGGACGGCGACGTTGTAGGGGAGGTTCGCCACCAGCGCCGTCGGCGGGGGGTCGGGCAGTGCGGTGACGTGCATCGCGTCGCAGTGGACGAGCGCGAACCGGTCGGCGCGCGCCGGCATGCGCGCCCCGATCGTCGTGGGCAGGGCGCCGGCGAGCACGTCGTCGATCTCGACGGCGGTGACCCGGTCGGCGACCTCCAGCAGCGCGAGCGTGAGGGAGCCGAGCCCCGGGCCGACCTCGACGACCACGTCGTCGGGGCCGACCTCGGCGGTGCGGACGATACGGCGGACCGTGTTCGCGTCGATCACGAAGTTCTGGCCGCGCTGCTTGGTGGGGCGGACACCGAGCGCTGCCGCCAGCTCGCGGATGTCGGCGGGGCCGAGGAGGGCGTCGGGGGTGGGGCTGCTCACGGGACAAGGGTACGGGGGTCTGCCCGGCCGGTTCGCCGGCCGCCCGGCGCTGCGGCCGGGGTGGGTCCGTCGCCGGTGCCCGCTAACCGTGCAACCGCGCCCCGCAGTGCGGCCACGGCGTCGCCCCCCGCCGCTTGTACAGCTTCTTCGCGCGCAGGGTCTGTTCCTCCGCCGAGGCGTCCTGGGGGCGGCCGCTGCCGCCGAGGCTGTGCCAGGTGCGGGTGTCGAACTGGTAGAGCCCGCCGTACGTGCCGGAGGGGTCGACCGCGTGCGGGCGGCCGCCGGACTCGCAGGCGGCGAGACCGTGCCAGTTCAGGTGGCCGGTGCCGGCCACGGAGGTCGGCAGCGGCTTGGTGCCCACCCGCACGATCTGTTTGCGCGGCTTGCGCACCACCTCGGAGGTCTCCCGGCGCGGCTTGTCGTGGACGCCGTTGACGATGCGCAGGACGTAGGTGTCGCGGCGCAGTCCGGGCCGCCCGGGCTGGGCGACGACCTCGGCGCCCTTGAAGAGGGTGGGGTCCTCCCTGCGCTGGGTCTTGAACGGGATCAGCTCCTCGCGGACCTCCCGGGTGCCGCTGATCCGCAGCACGGTCACGGTCTGTCCGTCGCGGGGGAAGCTGTCCGGCGGGACGGAGGTGGTGTCCTGGCCGTGCAGGCCGATCCCGGCCTCCTCGACGGCCTCGCGGACGGTGGCCGCGTTGGTGCGGATGGTCCGGCTCCGGCCGTCGGCCGTGATCGTGACGGCACGCTCGGTGCGGACGTCGAGTGCGAACCCGGCGCGTCCGATGGGCTGGGAGCGCGAGGCGGACAGGTACGCGCCCTCGGCGCGCACCCCCAGCTCCTCCAGCGCCCCTTCCACGGTGTGCGCGGTCGTCCACACCTCGCGCCGTCTGCCGTCCAGCGTGAGCCGGACGGGGCGCCCGTAGCGCACGGCGACCGCGTCTCCGCTGGCGAGCTCCGCGTCGGGGGCGGGCGCGATCATGTCGTGCGCCCCCACGCGCACGCCCTGCTCGGCGAGCAGATCGTGCACGTCGTCGGCGAAGGTGTGCAGAGTGCGCTGGCGGCCGTCGACGGTCAGCTCGATCGCCTTGTCCTCGGCGACGAACGCGGTGGTGCCGCCGGCGAGGAAGGCCACGACCAGCGCCTGCGGCAGCAGTCGGCGCATGGCGGAATCCGGGCGCTCGACGCAGCGCAGCTTGCGCCGGCGCGCGCCCCGCCCGCTCGCGCCGGCGGCCGGCTCGCCCTCCCACGCCCCGTCTGCCTCCGACGCACCGTCCTCGTCCCGCGCGCTCCCGGCATCCCGCGCGCTCCGGGCGTGGTCCGCCTGCGGGGCGCCGCTCACGCCCCGCCGGGGCGGCGCCGGCTCGGTGACGAGGTACGCCTGCGCCTCGTAGGCGGGCCGGTAGGTGTCCGGGTACATCCCGTACGGCAGGGTCTCCGCGGTGTGCACGGAAGTGTCGGGGCCGTAGGGCTCGTGCGGCTCATACGGCTCGAACGTCTCGTTCTGCGACTTGCTCACGCCGACACGCTCCAGAGGTGCCAGAGGGGGGTCCGGATCGGGACCCCAGAACCTAGCGGAGCGTTCGTCACTCTCCAAAGCGACGCGACTACGTACTGTTGCCCGTCGAGCGTGCGTCCACTACTCGAACAGGCGGTCCGGTAACGCGACAGGGCTCAGCAGCAGAAGGCCCGGGCGGTGTTGGCGGCGAGGGCCGTGGCCAGCGCGTCCTCGTCGATGCCGCGCACGGCGGCCATGGCGCGCACCGTGACGGGGATCAGATACGGCGCGTTGGGGCGCCCGCGGTACGGCGCCGGAGTCAGGAAGGGCGCGTCGGTCTCCACGAGGACCAGCTCCAGCGGGGCGACGGCGAGCGCGTCCCGCAGGTCCTGGGCGTTCTTGAAGGTGACGTTGCCGGCGAAGGACATGAAGTAGCCCTCGCGGGCGCAGATCCGCGCCATCTCGGCGTCGCCGGAGTAGCAGTGGAAGATCGTGCGCTCGGGGGCGCCCTCCTCCTTCAGGACGCGCAGGACGTCGGCGTGCGCGTCCCGGTCGTGGATGACGAGCGCCTTGCCGTGCCGCTTGGCGATCTCGATGTGGGCGCGGAAGGACCGCTCCTGGGCCGCCTTGCCCTCCGGGCCGGTGCGGAAGTAGTCCAGCCCGGTCTCTCCGACGCCCCTGACCTGGGGCAGCCCGGCGAGCCGGTCGATCTCGGCGAGGGCCTCGTCGAGCGCCGCGTCCCCGCCCGGCTCGCGAGCGCCCTGCCGCGACCAGCCGTCGGGGTCGCCGTGGACGATGCGCGGGGCCTCGTTGGGGTGGAGGGCGACGGCGGCGTGGACGCTGTCGTGGGCCGCGGCGATCTCGGCGGCCCACCGCGAGCCCTTGATGTCGCAGCCGACCTGGACGACGGTCGTCACCCCCACCGACGCGGCCTTCGCGAGGCCCTCCTCGACCGTGCCGGACTGCATGTCGAGATGGGTGTGCGAGTCGGCGACCGGAACGCGCAGCGGCGCCGGAAGCGGCGGTGCGGCGCTCTTGTCGCCCTTGGAGGTCTGGCCGGCGTTCGAAGGCATGCCCCGATCCTACGAAAGGGGCAGACCCGCGCCGGCCGCCGATCCGCTCAGCCGGTCTTGCGCTGGAACGGGTGCAGGAGATCGGACAGGTGCCAGTGGTGCGGCTCCTGGGCCTCCGTGGGCACCCGCGGGGCCTCGACCGGGCCGGCCTGCGGCACGGCGTGGTGCCGCTCGGCGGCGCCGCGCACCGACGAGACCTGACCCGCGCGCATGATCCGCACGACGTGACCGTCGCAGTTCTGGCAGCCGGGCCGGCTCAGCGGCGACGGCACGACCCGGCCGTCCGCCACGTACAGCACGAACTCCTGGCCGTCGGCGTCCGTGTGGTGCTCTATCTCGTACGACTGCTCCCAGCCGTGCCCGCATCGCATGCAGGCGAACGAATACGACTCGTGAACGACGGCTGTGGGCGTGCCGCGCAGGCCGGTCTGCCCTGCGATCTCACTCATGCCAGCTCCTCTTGTCCGCTGGACAAGCGCCCCGCGACGGGGCGTCTCTTCACCCAGTGGACGCCTTCACCAGCGCGAACGCACCAGAGCTGTCGAGTGTTGGAGGCGATTTGAGTCTTCCTTGCAGAAAAGGCCCCGATCGGCCCCGTTTCCCTTTGCCATCTGCGACAGCCTTTTGCCGTCCCATGGCCCGTCCGCTCACAAGAGAAGATCCCTGCTCAGAGGGATTTCCGCAGCACCCGCAAGGGGCGCTGGGAACTGCGCGAACACACCCCCAGACCCGCGGCCGCCAACGGCGCACACCCCCCGAACCGCCAGGCGAACGAACCCGGTCACTCACCGACACGCTTCGCTGCAACGACAGCGTCGAAAACGACCCGCTTCGGCACCCCCGCCTCCACGGCCACCGCCGCGATCGCCTCCTTGCGCCGCTCCCCGGCCTCCTCACGCGCGCGTACCCGGCGGACCAGTTCCGCGGCGTCCAGTTCCTCAGGGGCGCTCTGCGGCGCCCCCTCCACCACCACGGTGATCTCCCCGCGGACCCCCTGCGCGGCCCACGCCGCCAGCTCGGCCAGCGGGCCGCGCCGTACCTCCTCGTACGTCTTGGTCAGCTCCCGGCACACGGCGGCCCGCCGGTCCGCGCCGAAGACGTCGGCCATGGCGGCGAGGGTGTCGTCGAGCCGGTGCGGGGCCTCGAAGTAGACCAGCGTGCGCCGCTCGGCCGCGACCTCCCGGAGCCGGGACAGGCGCTCGCCGGCCTTGCGCGGCAGGAAGCCCTCGAAGCAGAAGCGGTCGACGGGCAGCCCGGACAGCGCGAGCGCGGTGAGCACCGCGGACGGCCCCGGTACGGCGGTGACCCGGATGTCCTTCTCCACCGCGGCCGCGACCAGCCGGTAGCCCGGGTCGGAGACGGACGGCATCCCGGCGTCGGTCACGAGCAGCACCCGCGCGCCGCCGAGCAGCTCCTCGACCAGCTCCGGCGTCCGGGCGGACTCGTTGCCCTCGAAGTACGACACGACGCGGCCCTTGGGCGTGACGCCGAGGGCCTGGGTGAGCCGGCGCAGCCGCCGGGTGTCCTCGGCGGCCACCACGTCGGCGCCGGCGAGCTCCTCGGCCAGCCGGGGCGGCGCGTCCGCGATGTCGCCGATGGGGGTACCTGCCAGGACAAGGGTTCCAGTCACACCCCCATCCTCCCAGCCGCCGCCCACCGCGCGGCCCGCCCCCGCACCCCGGAGAACGACCACATCCCGACTGGTACCCGACCGGTACCCCACATGCACGGGACTCGCACAGAACGGTTCCCTACCATGGCGCGGGTGACCAGTACCGCGTCCTCCATGGACCTCCGGCAGGGCCAGGCGCCGCACGACCAGCGGCCGTCGTGGCAGCAGCGGCTGCGCCGATTCGGGTACGTACCGGCCAAGGACGCGCCCTCGGGCGACGTCCGCGGCCGGCTGGTGCCCCCGTACGCCGAGCCGGGCCCGCGGCTGTGGCAGGTGCTCGGCGTGCCGCCGGTCCTCGCCGAGCGGATCACGCGCTGGTCGGGCTGGGGCGGCCCGCTGCTGGTGACGCTGATGGCGGGCCTGATGCGGTTCTGGAACCTGGGCAGCCCGCGCGCGGTGATATTCGACGAGACGTACTACGCCAAGGACGCCTGGGCGCTCGTCCACCGCGGCTTCGAGGTCAACTGGGACAAGAACGCCAACGACCTGGTGCTGCAAACGCACGGCCATCTCCCGATCCCGACGGACGCGGCGTACGTCGTGCATCCGCCGGTCGGCAAGTACGTCATCGGGCTCGGTGAGCTGATCTTCGGGTTCGACCCGTTCGGCTGGCGGTTCATGACGGCGCTGCTGGGGACGCTGAGCGTGCTGATGCTGTGCCGGATCGGGCGCCGGATGTTCCGCTCGACGTTCCTCGGCTGCCTGGCGGGCGCGCTGATGGCGGTGGACGGCCTGCACTTCGTGATGAGCCGGACCTCGCTGCTCGACGGCGTGCTGATGTTCTTCGTGGTGGCCGCGTTCGGCTGTCTGGTCATCGACCGGGACCGGTCGCGGGAGAGACTGGCCGCGGCGCTGCCGGTGGACGCCGACGGCCGGGTCCGCCCGGACGAGCGCGTCGCCGACACGTTCCGCTTCGGCCTGCGCCCCTGGCGCTGGGCGGCAGGGCTGATGCTGGGCCTGGCCCTCGGCACCAAGTGGAACGGCCTGTACATCCTGGCCGCGTTCTGTGTGATGGCGGTGCTGTGGGACGTGGGCGCGCGCAAGACGGCCGGCGCCCGGCACCCGTACGTGGCGGCACTGAAGTACGACACCGGCATCGCCTTCCTGGCGACGGTCCCGGTGGCGATCGCGGTCTACCTGGCCTCCTGGACCGGCTGGATCCTCTCCCCGACGGACGGCACCGGCGGCTACTTCCGCAACTGGGCGGCCACCGACGGCAGGGGCGGCAGCTGGACCTTCCTGCCGGACTGGCTGCGCAGCCTGTGGCACTACGAGCACGAGGTGTACAAGTTCCACGTCGGCCTGACCTCCCCGCACACCTACCAGTCCAACCCGTGGAGCTGGATCGTGCTGGGCCGCCCGGTGTCGTACTTCTACGAGTCCCCGAACCCCGGCGCCGACGGCTGCCCGGCGAGCTCGGGCCAGAAGTGCGCCCGCGAGGTGCTGGCGCTCGGCACACCGCTGCTGTGGTGGGCGGCCTGCTTCGCGATCCTGTACGTGCTGTGGCGGTGGGCGCTGCGCCGCGACTGGCGCGCCGGTGCCGTCGCGTGCGGCATCGCGGCGGGCTACCTCCCCTGGTTCATGTACCAGGAGCGGACGATCTTCCTGTTCTACGCGGTCGTCTTCCTGCCGTTCCTGTGCCTGGCGGTGGCGATGATGATCGGCGCGATCATCGGCCCACCGGGCTCCTCCGACACCCGCCGCGTGATCGGCGCGTCGGCGGCGGGCGTCCTGGTGCTGCTGATCGCCTGGAACTTCATCTACTTCTGGCCCCTGTACACCGGCACGGCGATCCCGATCGACTCGTGGCGGTCGCGGATGTGGCTGGACACCTGGGTCTAGCCGGGCACACGCGCCAGGACGGCCCGGCAGGACGCCGGGCCGTCCTGGTCGTTGCTGGCTGTCGGAGGTCGTCATCGGCCACCCTCAGACGGCCCGGAGACGGCCCTGCCGGCACGGTCGGCAGGTTTGCAGACCGCGCGGCCGCCTGCCTACCACCAGCGGAAACGCCGTCACAGAACCTGGCTTCCCCAGGTCTGCTCCGGGCGCGGGGCGCGCCGCCATCCGTAACCAGGCACGTCGCTGATGTCGGCGAGGGGCGAACGAAAAGACGAACGCGGCGGGCCGGATTCACAGGCGCACGATGACCAGGGCGGTGTCGTCGGTGGCGCCCCCGGGTGGGAGAAGGTCGTCGAGCACGGCGTCGGCGAGGACGTCGGGGTCGTCTGCCCGGTGGCGGGCCAGCGAGTCAGCGAGCCGGGCGAGGCCGGAGTCGATGTCCTCACCGCGGCGTTCGATCAGGCCGTCGGTGTAAAGCGCGAGAACGGCGCCCTCGCGGAAGGGCGCGACAGCCTGGATCCGGGTGGCGTGCTGAGGGCGGGCGGCCAGTGGCGGGTCGGTGGCCTGGTCGAGGAACTCGACGGTCCCGTCCCTCTGCAGAAGCCCGGGTGGGGGGTGGCCGGCGCTGCTGTAGGTGATGGTGCGGGTCTCCCAGTCGATGAATGCCGAAGCCACGGTGGTGTTCTCGGCGCCGTCGAGGGTTCGCGCGTACAACCCGAGGACTTCCAGAGCGCGGGCGGGGCCTGGGGCGACGAGGCAGGCGGCGGTGAGGGCGCTGCGCAGTTGTCCCATGACGCCGGCGGCGGGCAGGCCGTGGCCGACGACGTCGCCGACGGCGACGGCGATGCGGTCGCCGGGCAGGTCGACCAGGTCGTACCAGTCGCCGGCCACATGCAGTGCTTCGGCGGCGGGCCGGTAGCGTACGGCCGCCTGATGCCGGCCTGCCGGGCGCAGAGCGGGCAGCATGGATTCCTGCAAGGCCAGCGCGACTTCACGGGTGCGGATGAGTTCGGTGACGTCCTCCGCCCGGTGCAGCAGCAGCGCCACCCGCCCATCCGGTCCGAACACAGGGATGTTGGTCATGTTGAAGTACCGCTCGTGCCACACTCCGGGCTGGTCGGGGTCCTCCATGTCGTAGCGTTGCAACGCCACGATGCTGCGCTCACCGGTTCCCGCCGCCTGGCGCAGTGACGCCAGGACTCTGAGCAGGAGAGGCTCGGCGGGGGCTTTTTCGGGGTGGTCCTCGGGCACGAAGTGACCGATCACTTGTTCGCGTGGAAGGCCCCGCAGGCGCAAGAACTCCGCGTTGGCGTCCGCGTAGATCAGTTGCGGGGTCACCAGCGCCACCGCCCCGGGAAGGGCCTGGAACACCGCCGCGTAGTCGATCGCCGGTACCTTCATGACTTCCCTGCCTTGTCCCGCAGCTCTGTCTCTTTTCACGATACGAGCGGCGAGTCGCAGCTCGCCCCATGATGTTGCAGGCGACCCACCGCTGACAGCCCTGGTGGTCCACACGGACGATGGCAAGGTGGGCAGCGGCTACAAGGAAGTTCTGGCGGTCGCTGGAGAACCGCCGGTAGAGGACGACTCGGGCGGCTAGCCCGGCTGCGCTCGACTTCTGGTCCCTGTACTCGGGCACCGCGATCCCGATCGACTCGTGGCGGTCGCGGATGTGGCCGGACACCTGGGTGTGAGTACGGTTTCCGGCGGGCCTCGTCCCGTGCGGATTGTCGCAAGTGCGCTACGGATTCGCCGCCGGGATCACCCGCCGAGGCGGGGACCTTAAGGTGAGTGCCGTCGTTGGGGAGTGTGAGGGCTGCGGGGACCCTGGGGAAGGCACGGAGGAACTGAGGCTGTGGGCAAGAGAAGGCGCGTCGCCGAGCGACGGAAGACGACCGGGCCCGCCGTGGTCGGCGGGGTCATCGCCCTCGTCGTCGGCGGCGCCGGGTTCGCCGTCTACGCGCTGACCGGCGGCGGTGCCGCCGCAGGCGAGAGTGCCTCGGTCAACCACAAGACCGTCAAGACCGGCCCGCTCAGCGCCGCAGAGGTCCGCACGGCCTCCACCCGCTTCCTCACCGCGTGGCGGCAGGGCAGGATCGGTGAGGCGGCCGCCGCCACCGACGACGCCACCGCCGCCACCGAGCTGCTGACCGGCTACACCAAGGACGCCCATGTGAAGGGCGTCACGCTGACCGCCGGCACGCCCACGGGCGCCAAGGTGCCCTTCTCCGTCAAGGCGACGGTGTCGTACCAGAACCTCAGCAAGCCGCTGGCCTACGGCTCCTCGCTCACGGTGGTGCGGCGGGCGAGCGACGGCAAGCCGCTGGTCGACTGGCACTCCTCGGTCGTCCACCCGGATCTGAAGGACGGCGACACGCTCGTCACCGGCGGGTCCGGCACCCCGCCGATCAAGGCGCTGGACCGTGACGGAGGCGAGCTGACGGCCGCCAAGTACGCGTCCCTGGCGCCGGTGCTGGACGGGCTGCGGGAGAAGTACGGCAAGACGGCGGGCGGCAAGGCGGGCGTGGAGCTGCGCGTGGTGCGCGGCAAGGCCTCGCAGAAGGCGGGGCTGTCCGACAAGACGCTGGTGGAGCTGAGCAAGGGCACGCCGGGCACGGTGCGGACGACGCTGAGCCCCACCTTCCAGGCGGCGGCCGAGCAGCAGGTCGGCAAGCGCTCGCGGGCCTCCGTGGTCGTCGTGCGGCCCTCGACCGGCGAGATCCTCGCGGTCGCCAACAGCGAGCACGGCTTCAACGTCGGCTTCCAGGGCTCCCTCGCGCCCGGCTCCACGATGAAGATCGTGACGTCGACAATGCTGTTCGAGAAGAACCTCATCACCCCGGACGCCTCGCACCCCTGCCCCAAGACGTACAAGCTGGCCGGCTGGACGTTCCACAACGACGGCGACTCCGAGATCAAGAAGGGCACGTTCAAGCAGAGCTTCGGGGCCTCCTGCAACAACGCCTTCATCGACTTCGCGCCGAAGCTGTCCAACAGCGACCTGACGAAGGAGGCCCAGGAGGTCTACGGCCTGTCCATGAACAACTGGGCCATCGGCGTCCCCTCCTTCGACGGCTCCGTCCCCGTGCAGAGCGGCGCGCAGATGGGCGCCTCGCTGATCGGGCAGGGCGGGGTGCGCATGAACCCGCTGAACATGGCGTCGGTGGCGGCCACCGTGGAGTCGGGCGCCTTCCACCAGCCGTACCTGGTGTCCCCCGACGTGGACCACCGCACGCTGGCGAAGGCGTCGCGCACCATGTCCGCGAAGACGCAGTCCCAGCTGAAGGACGTCATGCGGTTCACGGCGGACTACGGCACGGCCGCCAAGGCGATGGCGGGCATGAGCGGCGACTACGGCGCCAAGACGGGTTCCGCCGAGGTCGACGGCCAGAAGAAGCCGAACGGCTGGTTCACCGCCTTCAAGGGCGACCTCGCGGCCGCCGGTGTGGTCCAGGCGGGCGGCCACGGCGGCGACACGGCCGGGCCGATCGTGGCGTCCCTGCTCAAGATGGGCTGATCAAGCCCGTACCGGCTCCGCCGTGTACGTCCGGCGCAGGAACCTCACCAGTGTCTTCGACTCGAACTGAACCACTTCGACACCGTTGTCGGAGTGAAACTCGACGACGGCCTGGACGCGCCCGCACGGCCACACCCGTACCGCGCCGCTCTCGGCCGGTGTCCGCAGGCCCCGTTCGAGCAGGGCGCGGGAGAAGGTCCACTCGTGCGGGCCCGGCAGGCCGACCCGGACCGAGCGTGGATCGGAGTCGGGGTCGTAGCGCAACACGACCGGTACGGCCCCCGGGTCCTCCTCGTCCGTGACGATATGGGCGCGTGCGTACTGCTCGACCACAGACATCGGACCGCCCTTTCACCCTGAGTGACATAAGCGAAAGCTACGCCTCCGCTTCTTCTCCAATGTCCCATATTTCCCTATTTATGACTCGTTGGGTGATTCGCATCTTATCGGGATTCGAGACCTTCTCTCTCTTGCAAAGCATTCGCAACAAGGGCCTAAAATCAAACGGTGCATGTACCTGACGGATTCATCGACGCCCCCACCTCCGCCGTCACCGCAGTGGCCGCCGCCGGCGCCCTCGCGGTGAGCCTGCGCGGCGCCCGCCGTGAACTCGACGAACGGACAGCCCCGCTTGCCGGTCTGGTGGCGGCGTTCATCTTCGCCGTACAGATGCTCAACTTCCCCGTCGCGGCCGGAACAAGCGGCCACCTGCTGGGCGGAGCGCTCGCCGCCATCCTGGTCGGCCCCTTCACGGGCGTGCTCTGCGTGTCCGTGGTGCTGCTCATGCAGGGCGTGCTGTTCGCGGACGGCGGGCTCACCGCGCTCGGCGTGAACATCACCGACATGGCGATCACCACGACCGTCGTGTCGTACGCCGTCTTCCGCGCGCTGCTCGCCGTCCTGCCCCGCAAGCGGCGCTCGGTGACCGTCGCCTCCTTCTTGGCCGCGCTGGCGTCCGTGCCGGCCGCCGCCGTCGTCTTCACGCTCCTCTACGCGATCGGCGGGACGACGGACGTGTCCATCGGCAAGGTCGCGACCGCGATGATCGGCGTGCATGTGCTGATCGGCGTCGGGGAGGCCGTCATCACCGCGCTCACGGTGAGCGCGGTGATCGCCGTGCGCCCGGATCTCGTGCACGGCGCGCGCGGCCTGCGGCAGCGGCTCAAGCTGCGCGTGAACGGCGCGCTGGTGGACGCTCCGGCGCCTGCGGGAGCGCCCACGGCACCCATGGCGGCGCGCACCTCCCGGCGCGCGCTGTGGATGACGGGCCTGGTCGCGTCGCTGGTGCTCGCCGGTTTCGTCAGCTTCTACGCCTCCGCGAACCCCGATGGCCTGGAGAAGGTCGCGCACGACCAGGGCATCGACGAGAAGCAGGACAGGCACGCCGCCGCCGGCTCCCCGCTCGCCGACTACGGCGTCAGGAACGTCTCCGACGCCCGGCTGTCCGGCGGTCTCGCCGGCGTGATCGGCGTCGGCGCCACGGTCGTGGCGGGCAGCGCGGTGTTCTGGGCGGTGCGCCGACGGCGGACCGAGGACGTCTCCCCCGCCGACACGGGTGCCTGACATGGGAGCCGGACACGCCCACAGGCTCTACCGGCACGGACACTCACCCGTGCACGGCCTCCCGCCGCACACCAAACTCGCCGCCGCCTTCCTGTTCGTGCTGGTCGTCGTGTCGACGCCGCGCGAGGCGATGTGGGCGTTCGCGGTGTACGCCGGCCTGCTCGCCCTCGTCGCGCGCCACGCGCGCGTGCCCGCCGGTTTCCTGCTCAAGCGGCTGCTGATCGAGGTGCCGTTCGTGGCGTTCGCGGTGCTCATGCCGTTCGTGGCGGAGGGCGAGCGGGTGCATGTCCTCGGCCTCTCGCTCAGCGTGAACGGGCTGTGGGGCGCCTGGAACGTGCTCGCCAAGGGCACGCTCGGCGTTGCCGCCTCCGTGCTGCTGGCCGCCACCACCGAACTGCGCGAACTGCTGCTCGGGCTGCAGCGGCTGAAGCTGCCGCCGCTGCTCGTGCAGATCGCCTCCTTCATGATCCGCTACGGCGACGTCGTCACCGACGAGATGCGCCGCATGCGGATCGCCCGCGAGTCGCGCGGCTTCGAGGCCAGGGGCGTGCGGCACTGGGGCGTGCTCGCCAAGTCCGCCGGCGCGCTGTTCATCCGCTCCTACGAACGCGGGGAGCGCGTGCACCTGGCCATGGTGAGCCGCGGCTACGCCGGTTCGATGCCGGTCATCGACGAGGTGACCGCGTCCCGCACGCAGTGGTCGTACGCCCTCACCCTCCCCTGCGCCGCCCTCGCCGTCTGTCTGCTGGGATGGATTCTGTGACACCTTCGCTCGAAGTGGCCGGACTGGCCTTCGCCTACCCCGACGGCCACCAGGCCCTGTTCGGCGTCGACTTCACCATCGCCCGCGGGGAACGGGTGGCACTGCTCGGCCCGAACGGCGCCGGCAAGACCACCCTGGTGCTGCACCTCAACGGCATCCTGGGCGGCGGCACCGGCACGGTGACGGTCGCCGGACTGCCCGTTGGGGGGCGGCACATGGCCGCGATCCGGCAGAAGGTCGGCATCGTCTTCCAGGACCCGGACGACCAGTTGTTCATGCCGACCGTGCGCGAGGACGTGGCGTTCGGACCGGCCGCGGCCGGGATCAGGGGCGCGGCTCTGGAGCAGCGGGTACGTACGGCCCTGGAGCGGGTCGGCATGCAGGACTTCGCCGACCGCCCGCCGCACCACCTGTCCTTCGGGCAGCGCCGGCGCGTGGCCGTGGCCACCGTGCTCGCCATGGAGCCGGAGATCCTCGTCCTCGACGAGCCGTCCTCCAACCTCGACCCGGCCTCCCGCCGCGAACTCGCCGACATCCTGCGCTCCCTGGACGTCACCGTCCTCATGGTCACCCACGACCTCCCGTACGCCCTGGAGCTGTGCCCCCGCTCCCTGATCCTCAGCGACGGCGTGATCGCGGCCGACGGCCCGACCGGCGAACTCCTGTCCGACAAGCACCTGATGCGGGCCCACCGGCTGGAGCTGCCGATCGGCTTCGACCCGAAGTCCGTGACAATGGGCGCGTGACGAACGAGGACCGCGCCGCCGAGGGGTCGCTGCTGCTGGACGACCAGCTGTGCTTCGCGCTGTACGCCGCACAGCGGGCCGTGACCGCCGCGTACCGTCCGCTTCTGGACGACCTCGGGCTCACCTACCCGCAGTACCTCGTGCTGCTGGTGCTGTGGGAGCGCGGTGAGACCAGCGTGAAGGAGCTGGCGCGCGCCCTGCGCCTGGACTACGGGACCGTCTCGCCGTTGCTGAAGCGGCTGGAGGGGGCGGGTCTGGTCCGAAGGGAGCGCGCCGCCGACGACGAGCGCTCGGTGCTGGTGGCGTGCACCGGGCGCGGTGAGGAACTCAGGGAGCGCGCGGCGCGCATACCGGGCGCCCTTCTCACCACGACGGGCCTCGGCGCGCAGGAGGTCGCGGCGCTGCGGGAGGCGTTGTGGAAACTCACCGAACGCGCTGGCGCCGCGGCCGACCGAGGGCGCTGATCCCGCGCTGATCTCGCGCTGATCCCACGTTACCCACGGTTGCCACCCCTGCTGCCGCCTCCTGACATACCGGCCAGTACCTTGTGCACGATGTACTTGCGCGCCACTTGTTCCGGGGGAGGCCGGCCATGACCGAGGACACCGCTGTCGACACCCGTCCGACGAAGATCATGTACGTCGCCGAGGCCACCGCCCACGGCGGCCGCGACGGCTATGTCACCAGCCAGGACGGTCAGATCGAGCTGAAGGTCGCGATGCCTCCGGAGCTGGGCGGCGAAGGCAACGGCACCAACCCGGAACAGCTCTTCGCGGCCGGCTACAGCTCCTGCTTCCACAACGCGCTGATCCTTGTCGGCAACCGCGCGGGCTATGACCTGACCGGCTCCACGGTGGCCGCCAAGGTCGGCATCGGCCCGAACCGGACGCGCGGCTACGGCCTCGCGGTCGCCCTCAGCGTCTCCCTGCCGGTGCTGGACCCGGACGTGGCGGCCCGGCTGGTGGACGCCGCGCACGAGGTCTGCCCGTACTCCAACGCCACGCGCGGCAACATCGATGTAACGATCCTGCTGGGCTGATCCCACCGAGGAATCACAGGCGCGCAGCCGGTGTTGCACGCACTGTCGCAGGCGATGGGACAGTGACCGAAGGGACGGCGGGCGTGGACGTGAACGGCACAGTGGCCGAGGGCTTCGAGCCGGTCAGGGAGGCGTTCGCAGCGAACTTCGCGCTGCTCGGCGAGCGCGGCGCGGCCGTCGCCGTCTACCAGGACGGCCACAAGGTCGTCGACCTGTGGGCCGGAACGAAGGACGTCGACGGCACGGCCGGCGGCGCCCCGTGGCAGCACGGGACCGCGCAGATCGTGCGCTCGGCGACCAAGGGTGTCGTCGCCGCCGCGCTGCTGCTCCTGCACCAGCGCGGCGAACTGGACCTGGACGCCCCGGTCGGCGCGTACTGGCCCGAGTACAAGGCGGCCGGCAAGGAGCACACCCTCGTCCGGCACCTGCTCGCCCACCGCGCGGGCGTGCCCGTGCTGGACCGCCCGCTGACCCCCGCCGAGGCCGCCGACCCCGACCTGGGCGCCGCGGCCGTCGCCGCGCAGGCACCCGTGTGGGAGCCGGGCACGGACCACGGCTACCACGCCCAGACCTACAGCTGGCTCACCGGCGAACTGATCCGGCGGATCACCGGCCGCCCGGTCGGCGAGTGGCTGGCGGAGGAGATCGCCGGCCCCGTCGGCGCGGACCTGTGGCTCGGCCTGCCGGAGTCGGAGCACGCGCGCGTGGGCCGCGTCGGCCCGGTCGAGCCTCCCGAGGCAGCGGGTGGCCTGAGGACCCGTCCCAAGCGCGCGGTGGCCGAGGCCTACGCCGACCCGGAGTCGCTGACCCGGCGCGCGTTCGCGGCGATCACCCCGCTGCCCGACGAGAACGACCCCGCCTACCGCGCGGCCGCCCTGCCCGCCTCCAACGGCATCGCCACCGCCGACGGGCTGGCCCGCTTCTACGCCTCGCTGATCGGCGAGGTGGACGGCGGCGCCCGGCTGTTCACCCCGCAGACGAGGGAACTGGCCCGCGCCGAGCAGTCCGCCGGTCCGGACCGGGTCCTGGTGGTCGGAACACGGTTCGGTCTCGGCTACATGCTGCACGGCGCGGCGTCCCCCCTGCTCTCGCCCGGTTCGTTCGGGCATCCGGGCCGGGGCGGCGCCCTCGCGTTCGCCGACCCGGAGACCGGCATCGCCTTCGGCTATGTCACCAACGGCTTCCGGAAGAGCGTGACGGCGGACCCGCGGGCGCAGGCGCTGGTGCGGGCGGTGCGCACGGCGCTCGCATAGGCGCTCACGCTCGCGGGGGCGCTCACGCAGGATCGTGCGCCCCGGAGCGAGCTCCTGGGCGCACGCGCGCTGTCACACGTTGATCGTGTGCGAGGTCCGTCCGGACGCCGCGTCGATCTCGTCGTGTGCCTTGGTCAGCAGTTGCATGGCCAGTTCGTTGAGGGCACGTGCGCCGGCGATCTCCTCGCCGACCCTTGGCTGGTTGGAGTCGACGCGGTGCCGCGTCGCGTGGCCGTGCGCCCGTACCTCGCTTCCGTCGGGCAAGCGCACCAAAGCCGCCGCCTTCGTGTGCTGATCGTCCTCCTTGAACTCAAGCTCGACGTGCCATCCCACAGCGGTGTGCATCATGACGATCACCTCCGAAAACCCTTGCTTCCAGGGTGCGCCCGGTACCCCGGCCCGTCATGTCGACGCCTGGTCCTCGAAGCTGGCGAAGTACGCGGCGGCCATGTCCTCGTGCGCGTGCCCCTGGGCGGCGGCGCGGGCGAACCGCTGCGCCGCCGCGGCGGCGACGTCCAGCCGTACGCCGCCGCGCTCGCCCGCCTGCACGATGAGCCGGGCGTCCTTCTCGGCGGTGGCCACGGCGAACGACGGCGGGGTCAGCTCGCCGTCGAGCACCAGCGCGGCCTTGGCCCGCAGGTACCCCATGTCGAGCGGACCGCCCTCGATGAGGTCGAAGAACCCTTGCGGGTCCACGCCGAGGGCCCGGGAGAGGGCGAGGACCTCGCCGCCCGCCGCGGTGACCGCGAGCACCCAGCTGTTGGCGACCAGCTTCAGCCGGCTGGCGCTGCCCGCGCCGCCGTCGGACCCGGTCCACATGGTCTTCGCGCCGACCGCGTCGAAGACGGGCGCGACCGTCCGCCGCCCCTCCTGCGGCCCGGCGGCCAGCACGATCAGCTGACCGGCCTCGGCGGGCTGCCTGGTACCGAGGACGGGTGCGTCGTAGAAGACGAGTCCGTGCTCATCGGCGAAGGCGGCCAGGTCGGTGACCAGCTCGATCCCGGCGGTGGTGCACTGCGCCCACACCGTGCCGGGCCGCAGCGCCGGCGCGGCCTCGCGCATGACGTCCAGGACGGTGTTGCCGTCGTACAGCATGGTCAGGACGACGTCGGCGCCCTCGACGGCCTCCGCGGGGGTGCCGGCGATCCGCGCGCCGTCCGCGGCGAGCGGCTCGGCCTTCTCCCGCGTGCGGTTCCACGCCCGGACCTCCAGCCCGGCGTGGCACAGGTTCCGGGCCATCGCGGCCCCCATGATGCCGGTGCCCAGCACGCTGACGGTCGGCTTGTCGGTCATTGACGGCTCCCTGTCGTCCGGTTCCTGCCCAGTGGTTCTCCCTACCGGGCTACCCGCTCACCCCGCATGCATCATCAACCCGATGCCCACCACCAGCAGCCCGGCCGCCGCGATCCGAGGCGCGCCGAAACGCTCCTTGAAGAAGACCGCGCCGATCGCGGCCCCGACGATGATCGAGGACTCGCGCAGGGCGGCGATCGGGGCGAGTTCGGCGCGGGTCTGGGCCCACAGGACCAGGGCGTAAGCGGTGACGGACAGGGCGGCGCCGATCAGGCCGAGGGCGGCGTACGGCCGGAGCAGCCGGACGGTGTCGGCACGCGCGCGTGCGCACATCCAGGCCGGGATCACCACTCCTTCGAGGGCCATGAGCCAGGCGATGTACCCGAGCGGTGAGTGCGCGGCACGTACGCCCAGGCCGTCGATGACCGTGTACGCCGCGATCGTCAGGCCGGTCGCGAGGGCCGCGCCGATCGCCGCCCAGTTCGGCCGGCTTCCGCGCAGCCCCCACAGGCTGACGCCGATGAGGCCCACGCAGGACACGGCGATCCCGGCCAGCGCCCGGTCGCCGGGCACCTCGTGCGCGAACACGGCGGCGAGCACGGTGACCACGAGCGGGGCGCTGCCGCGCGCGATGGGGTACGCCTGCCCGAAGTCGCCGAGCCGGAAGGAGGTCATCAGCAGCGCGTAGTAGGCGATGTGGACGACCGCCGAGGCCAGCAGATACGGCCAGGCGGCCCCCGCCGGGAAGGCCACGAACGGCGCGATCGCGAGCCCGATCAGCATCCCGCCCCCGGAGATCAGGGTGAAGCCGACCAGTTTGTCGGTGATCCGGTGCGCGATGGCGTTCCAGCTGGCGTGGGTCACGGCGGCGAGCAGCACGGCGGCCGTGACGAGCGGCGTCACGCGGTCTGCTCGCGCACGTCCACCAGGTCGGCACCGGCGTGGGCCACCAGTGCCTTCGGCTCGATCGGGAAGACGGTGTGCGGTGTTCCGGCGGCCGCCCACACCACGTCGTGGGCGAGCAGCGAACGGTCGGCGAGGACCCGTGTGCGGGTGCGGTGCCCGAAGGGCGGCACGCCGCCGATGGCGTACCCGGTGGTCTCGCGTACGACCCCGGCACCGGCCCGGGTGACCTCGCCGGCGCCGAGTTCCTCCCGCACCCGCTCCACGTCCACGCGCGAGGCCCCGTCCATGAGGACCAGCACGGGCACCCCGTCGGCGGCGAAGATCAGCGACTTGCAGATCTGGCTGAGTTCGCACCCGATGGCCGCGGCGGCCTCGGGGGCGGTCCGGGTGGCCTCCGGGAACCTCCTGGTGTGGGCCAGCAGGTCCGCGAGCCCGAGGGCGCGCAGGGCTTCGGCGAAACGGGGGTGGGCTCCGGACTCGTCGGCGTCAGTGGCGGCTGTCGTCGTCATGCCGGGCACGCTACGCCATCGTCCGAGGCCCGCTCACGAGGTTTTCGAGCGGGAACGGAAAGCCGGTGAGGGTGCAGCCCCGTCCCCACGGGCACCCTCACCGGCCGCTCTGACTCAGGAGCGGTACGTCAGGCCCGTACCAGCTCCCTCTCCTCGTCGGGGTCGGCGTCCTTGCCGGCCGCGGCGGACCGCGTACGCAGGCCCTCGCCCTCGACGTCCACGTTGGGCAGGGCGCGGTCGAGCCACTTGGGCAGCCACCAGGCCCGCTTGCCGAGCAGGGCGAGGACCGCCGGGACGATGGCCATGCGGACGATGAACGCGTCGAAGAACACGGCGATCGCGAGGCCGAAGCCGATCATCTTGACCATCGCCTCGCTGGAGCCGATGAAGCCGGAGAAGACGGCGATCATGATGACGGCGGCGGCGGTCACGACCCGTGCGCCGTGCCTGAAGCCGGTGACCACGGCCTGGCTGGGCTTCTCGCCGTGCACGAACGCCTCCCGCATCCGGGTCACGAGGAAGACCTCGTAGTCCATCGCGAGGCCGAAGACGACACCCACCATGAAGATCGGCATCATCGACATGACCGGGCCGGTCTGCTCGACGTTCATCAGGCCCGACAGCCAGCCCCACTGGAAGACCGCGACGACCGCGCCGAGGGCCGCGAGCACGCTGAGCAGGAAGCCGAGGGCCGCCTTCAGCGGGACGAGGACCGAGCGGAAGACCACGATCAGCAGCAGGAAGGCCAGGCCGACCACCAGCGCGAGGTAGGGCAGGAGCGCGTCGTTCAGCTTCTGCGAGACGTCGATGTTCATCGCCGTGGATCCGGTGACCAGGACCGTGGAGTCGGTCTTCGCGGCGATGTCCGCGCCCTTGTCACGGATGGCGTGCACCAGGTCCTCGGTCGTCTTCGAGGACGGCTTGGACTTGGGTACGACGGTGATCGTCGCGGTGTCGCCGGCCTTGTTGGGCACGGCCGGGGTGAGGGTGACGACGTCCTTCAGGCCCTTGATCTGGTCGCCGACCTCGGTGAACGCCTGCTTGGGATGGGCGCTGTCCTTGGCGTCGACCACGACCATCAGGGGGCCGTTGAAGCCCGGCCCGAAGCCTTCGGAGAGCAGGTCGTAGGCGCGGCGCTGGGTGGTGGAGGTGGGCTGGGAGCCGTCGTCGGGCAGGCCCAGTTCCAGGGAGGTGGCCGGGATCGCCGCCGTGCCGAGGCCGAGCACGCCGAGCAGCAGGACGGCGACCGGGCGCCGTACGACGAAGCTCGCCCAGCGGGTGCCCATGTTGGGGCGGCCGGGCTTCTTCGGCCTGCGGCCGCCGCCCAGCAGCTTGCTCTTCTCACCCGCCGGCTTGACCTTGCGGCCCGCGTAGCCGAGCAGCGCCGGGATCAGTGTCAGCGCGATCAGGACGGCGATGGCGACGGCGCCGGCCGCGGCGACGCCCATCTTGGTCAGCATCGGGATGTTGACGACCGACAGGCCGACCAGGGCGATGACGACGGTGAGTCCGGCGAAGACCACCGCCGAGCCCGCCGTGCCGACGGCGCGTCCGGCCGCTTCCTCGCGCTCGCGGCCCTCGGCCAGTTCGGCGCGGTAGCGGGAGACGATGAAGAGGGCGTAGTCGATGCCGACGGCCAGGCCGATCATCGACGCCAGGGTGGAGGTCGTGGAGCCGAGGTCCAGGGCGCTGGCGAGCGCGGTGATGGCGGAGACGCCGATGCCGACGCCGATGAGGGCGGTGAGCAGCGGGAATCCGGCCGCGAGCAGCGAGCCGAAGGTGATGACGAGGACGACGGCGGCGATCCCGATGCCGATGACCTCGCTGGAGCCGGTCTCCGGGGTCGCGGTGAGCGCGTCACCGCCGATCTCGACGGTCAGCCCGGCGTCGCGCGCGTGCTGGGCGGCCTCCTTCAGGGCGTCCTTGGAGGAGTCCTCCAGCTCCATGCCGGAGACCTTGTACTTCACCGAGGCGTAGGCGATCGTGCCGTTCCCGCTGACGGCGTGCCCGGCGTAGGGGTCGGCGACGGAGACGACCTCGGAGCCGCTGCGCAGCTCCTTGACCGTCTTCTCGACGGCCGCCTTGTTGTCGTGGTCGGTCATCTTCTCGCCGCCGGGCGCCTTGAAGACCACGCGGGCGGTGGCGCCGTCGGCGCTCATGCCGGGGAAGCGTTGTTCCAGCAGGTCGAAGGCCTTCTGGGCCTCGGTGCCGGGGATGGAGAAGGAGGTGCTGCCGGCGGGCGGCGCGGAGGCGGCGCCCACCCCGGCCAGGGTGAGCAGCGCGACCCACAGGAGGGCGACGAAGTGCCGTCGCCGGAAGGCGAGACGGCCGAGTTTGTACAGAAACGTGGCCACGGAGGCGTACTCCCGGTCAGGTCGTGGGGTTCATCAGGGCAGGGGTGATCAGCCCGACGACGTGAGCGGTGACGTCAGATGGTGGGCTTGCTCGGGGACCAGAGGGTGGTCAGCTGGTGGTGACGCCGAGGGCGGGGAGGACCACGGCGTCGATGTACGACAGGAGGAAGGCCTGCGTGGGCGGCTGTGCGTCGATGAGCGAGCGGGCGGCGAACCCGCCGATCATCATGTGCATCACGTAGTCGATCGCGGGGTTGTCCGCACGGACCTCGCCCCGGTCGATCGCCCGCTGCAGCACCCGGCGGAACTCCGCGAGCTCCGGCTCGATGAGATGTGCCTTGAACGCCTTCAGCAGGTCGGGATTGCCGTGGACGGCCATCGCCAGGCCCCGCATCAGCGCGGAGTTCTGCTCCATCTCGCAGTCGTCGGAACGCAGGGTGAGGGCGTGCAGATCGCCTCTGAGCGACCCGGTGTCGACCCCGTCGGCGGAGCCGCCCGGCTTGTTGTGCCGCACCGCCTTCGCGACCAGCTCGGCCTTGCCGCCCCACTGGCGGTAGAGCGTGGCCTTGCTGGACCGGGTGCGGGCGGCGACGGCGTCCATGGTGAGCGCGTCGTAGCCGACCTCCCGGAGCAGGTCGAGCACGGCCTCGTACAGCTCGGCCTCGCGCTCGGGCGTGATCCGGCTGCGACGCCCCGGTGCAAGCACCGGCTCCCCCGGAGCGGCTGACGCCGCGCCCTTGGATGCGACCTCGGTCATGCCACTCACCTTCCCGCTCCGGAGCTTCCTGCTTCGTACCACCATGAACATACCCTGAGAGCATGCGAAACGAAACCGTTTCGTACGTGTGTTGGGTCACGAACGTGAGCGGCGCATAAGTCCGCGACCGCGGGAGCCGCACAAGTTGCTGGGCCCCAGCGGGCGGAAAAGCATGGGGAGGGTGAGCTATCTGCGCTTCCCCCACCTCAGCGGCGACCTGGTGTGCTTCGTGGCCGAGGACGACGTCTGGCTTGCCCCACTCGACGCCCCGGGCCGGGCCTGGCGGCTCACGGCGGACCGTACGAAGGACGGGCACCCGCGCTTCTCCCCCGACGGCAGCCGGATCGCGTTCACCAGCTGGCGCAGTCTCGTCCCCGAGATCCACCTCGTCGGCGTCGAGGGCGGCCCCGCACGGCAGCTGACGTACTGGGGCAGCACCGACACACAGGTCTGCGGCTGGACGCCCCCCGACGAGGAGGGGAAGTGCGACATCCTCGCCGTCGCCTCCCACGGCGAGCCCTTCTCGTACTTCACCTGGGCCTACAAGGTGTCCACCGACGGCGACCCCGGCCGCAAACTGCCCTGGGGACCGGTCGCCGACATCCAGGTCGCCGACATCGACGGCGTCCACAAGACCCTGCTGCTCACCGGCACCCCGCCGCACGAGCCGGCCTCCTGGAAGCGGTACCGGGGCGGCGCCATGGGCCGCCTCTGGCTGCACGGGCAGCGCCTGCTGCCCGACATCGAGGGGCATCTGGCCTGCCCCATGTTCGTCGCGGGCCGCATCGCCTTCCTCTCCGACCACGAGGGCGTCGGCAACCTCTACTCCTGCGCGTACGACGGCACCGACCTGCGCCGCCACACCGACCACGACGCCTTCTACGCCCGGCACGCCGCCGGCGACGGCACACGGGTGGTCTACCAGTGCGCGGGCGATCTGTGGCTGGTGGACGACTTCTCCCCGGGCGCCGTACCGCGCAAGCTGGACATCCGCCTGGCCGGGCCGGCCACCGGGCGCCGCCGCTACCACGTGCCGGCCGCGCAGAACGTCGACGGCATCTCCGTGGACGAGACCGGCCGGGCCAGCGCCGTCGTCGTACGCGGCAGCCTGTACTGGCTCACCCACCGCGACGGCCCCGCCCGTACGATCACCGACACGCCCGGCGTACGGGTACGGCTGCCGGAGATGCTGGGCACGACCGGCCAGGTGGCGTATGTGACGGACGCCGAGGGCGAGGACGCCGTCGAGATCGCCCAGCTCCCCCGCGCGACCGGCGACCGTGCGCCCCGCCGGCTGGCCGGCGGCCTGATGGGCCGCGTCCTGGAGATGGCCTGCGATCCCGAGGGCGAACGGCTGGCGGTCGCCTCGCACGACGGGCGACTGCTGCTGATCGACGTGGCGGAGGAGGGGGACGGGGAGGAAGAGGCCGAGGGCCAGGGCCAGGGGGAGGGGGAGGTTGCGGGGAGCGCCGCTCAGGGTGCGGCGAGCAGCGATGACGAGACGGCCGACGAACAGGCCGGTGGACCCGCGCAAGCCACCGAAAGCCAGGGCGCCGCGTCCGCCGAAGCCGCCGGCGGCCGGGTCACCGAGCTGATCCGGTCCATCAACGGCCCCGTGCGCGACCTCGCCTTCTCCCCGGACGGCGCCTGGCTCGCGTGGTCCCACCCGGGCATCGGCCGCTCCCTGCGCCAGATCAAGCTGGCCCGCATCAAGGACCGGCTGATCGTGGACGTGACCAACGGCCGCTTCGAGGACGAGAACCCCGTCTTCACCCGCGACGGCCGCTATCTCGCCTTCCTCTCCTGGCGCGGCTTCGACCCGGTGTACGACGTCCACACCGGCGACCTGTCCTTCCCGCTCGGCTGCCGCCCGTACCTCGTGCCGCTGAACTCGGCGACCCCGTCCCCCTTCGCCCTGAACCCCGAGGGCCGTCCGGCGGCCGGCGGGCTCGATCCGGTCGAGGAGGAGACGGGCGAGGCCGGCACGGTGACCGTGGAGGTGGAGGGCCTGGCGATGCGGGTCACGCCGTTCCCGGTGATCGCCTCCAAGTACTCCGCGCTGTGCCCGGTCGCCGGCGGCGGACTGGTCTGGCTGCGCTGGCCGATCTCCGGCGCGCTCGGCGAGACCTTCGCCAACCCGGCCGACATCAGCGGCCGTCCGACCCTGGAGTACTTCAACCTCGCCAAGGCGAAGAAGTCCGAACTGGTCGACCACCTCGACTGGTTCGCGGTCAGCGGCGACGGCACCCGGCTGGTCGTGGTGGACGAGGGCGACCTGCGCGCGGTGCCCGCCACGGAGATGGGCGACAGCGACACGACCGTCTGGATCGACCTGCGCCGCATCCTGCACGTGGTCGACCCGCTCGCCGAGTGGCGCCAGGCCTTCGACGAGGCGGGCCGGATCATCCGCGCCTACTTCTGGGACCCGGGCATGTGCGGCATCGACTGGGACGCGGTGCTCGACCAGTACCGCCCCCTCGTCGAACGGGTCGCCTCCCCCGACGAGTTCGCCGATCTCCTGCGGGAGGTCCTCGGCGAACTGGGCACCTCGCACGCCTACGTCACCGCCGCCCGCCGCAACGAGGGCCCGCCCCACTACCAGCGCTGGCAGGGCCTGCTCGGCACCAACTTCGTGCGCCGGGACGGGGTCTGGGTCGTCAAACGCATCCTGCCCGGCGACTCCTCCGACTCCAAGGCCCGCTCACCGCTGGCCGGCACCGGCATCCGCGAGGGCGCGGTCCTCACCCACGTCGACGGCCGCCCGGTCGATCCGGTGACCGGTCCGTATCCGCTGCTCGCCGGCTCCGGAGGGACGACCGTGGAGCTGACGTTCCTCCCGGCACAAGGCGAGCCGGGCCGGGCCCGCCGGGTCGCCGTCGTCCCGCTCATCGACGAACGGCCGCTGCGCTACCAGGACTGGGTCGCCAAACGCCGCGAGGTCGTACGGGAGTTCAGCGGCGGCAAGTGCGGCTACCTGCACATCCCTGACATGGGCGGCTCCGGCTGGGCCCAGTTCAACCGCGACCTGCGCATGGAGGTGTCCCGGCCCGCCCTGATCGTGGACGTGCGCGGCAACGCCGGCGGGCACATCAGCGAACTCGTCATCGAGAAGCTGACCCGGACGATCCTGGGCTGGGACCTGACGCGGGACGCGCAGCCGGTGTCGTACACCTCGAACGCGCCGAGGGGCCCGGTGGTCGCCCTCGCCGACGAGGCGACCTCCTCGGACGGCGACATGATCACGGCCGCCTTCAAGCTGCTGAAACTGGGCCCGGTGGTCGGCCAGCGCACCTGGGGCGGCGTGGTCGGCATGACCGGCCGGCACCGGCTGGGCGACGGCACCGTCATCACGGTCCCGATGAACGCGGCCTGGTTCGACGCCTACGGCTGGTCCGTGGAGAACCACGGCGTCACCCCCGACCTGGAGATCATGCGCACCCCCCTGGACTGGGCGGAAGGCCGCCACGCCCAGCTGACCGACGCGGTCCAACTCGCCCTGGAGCTCCTGGAATCCAACCCGGCCGCCATCCCCCCCGACTACAGCGACGTCCCCGACCGCTCCCGCCCCGATCTGCCGCCACGGGCCGAGTGACCGGGCAATTGGGGGGCGCGGGGAACTGCGCGACAAGCCCCCACGCAGCCGTACGCGCCAAAGCATCGAAACGCCCCCGGACAAAGGCGCAGGGCACCCTCCACGAAGAAGGGCGCCCCACGCCGAACCGGCCGAAGCCGAACGCAGCGGCTACGCGTCGTAGTCCCGGTCGAAGCGGTCTTCCATCTCCGCTTCCGTGTCCTCGATGTCGCGCATGTTCTCGCGACCGCGCTGGGGCTGCTGCTGGCCACGCTGCGGCTGCTGCTGACCACGCGGGGGCTGCTGCTGGCCACGCTGGCCGGCCCGCTCACGGGCCTCGCCGAGCTTCTGCTTGCCCTGTTCCTGCCAGTCGTTGGCCTTGTCCTTCATACCCATGTGGGTTCACTCCCGTGGTGGGTGAGGTGGAGAATTCGGCCCCTCAGTGGGGCCTCGACCAGATTCACACGGGCGACCACGGAACGCATGTGGATCAGTCACGGTGCGTAGCGCGCGCAGCCTCGTCGGCCGCCCCACCTGCACCGACGAGTCCGGAGCGCATCCCCTGAAGACGGGGCGCGAACCGCTTCATCTCGCGCTGCCCGACCGTCCCGATGAGCGCCGGCAGATAACCGCGCACGCCCTGCATGCCGCGCAGCCACCACTGCCCGTACACATGCGCCGAGCGCCGCTCGATCCCGGCGACCAGCCGGTCCACCGCCGGCCCCAGCGGGTAGGTCTTGTTGGACGGCCACGGCAGCCGCTGCCGCAGCTCGCGCATGACCTCGTCCTGGTCGGCGCCGCGCACCATGTCGGTGTCGGTCCAGGACAGGTACGCGACACCGACGCGCACGCCCTGGTAGCCGACCTCGGCGCGCAGACTGTGCGCGTACGCCTCCACGCCCGACTTGGACGCGCAGTACGCCGTCATCATCGGCGCCGGCGTGATCGCGGCGAGCGAGGCGACCTGGAGCAGATAGCCCCGGCTCTCCACCAGCACCGGCAGGAACGCCCGCGCGGTCACCGCCGAACCGATCAGGTTGACCTCGATCACCCGCCGCCAGGCCTGCGGATCGGAGTCGACGAACGGACCGCCCGTCGCCACACCGGCGTTGGCGACCACGATGTCGACCTTCCCGAACCGCGCCTTCACCTCCTGCGCGACCCGGCTCATCGTCTCGTGGTCGGTGACGTCGGCGTACCAGTAGGCGCTGTCGCTGTGCAGGCGCGAGGAGACGTCCTTGAGCGCCTCCTCCTCCAGGCCGACCAGCGCGACCTTCGCGCCGCGCGCGGAGAGCTTGCGCGCCAGCAGCTCACCGACACCGCGTGCCGCTCCGGTGACGACCGCGACCTGTCCTTCGAGGCTGACCCTGCTCATGCGCCCTCCTTGATCTGCGCCGGGGTGGAACCGTGCTCGTCCGCGGGATCGGCTCCCGTGACGGTGACGTATGCGGTGACGAGTTCCCGGATCCTCCTGGTCACCAGGTCGGGAGCCTCGATCGGGGTCATGTGGCCCACGCCTGCCAGCTCGGTCAGGCCGACGCAGTGCGGCAGCGCGGCGACCAGCGCGCGGGCGTGCACGGGGGGCGTGAGCCGGTCGGACGCGCCGTGCACGATCGCGGTGGGCGCGTGCAACTCCCGTACGCCGTGGTCGAGATCGAGCGCCTCGAGCACACGCGCCCAGGCGTGACGTACGGCGCGCGGACAGGCGTGCACGATCCGCGCGCACGCCTCCACCATGTGCGGTGCCGAACCGGCGCCCATGGTGGCGTACTTGAGGATGCGCATCGCGACCGGCGTGACCGGTCCGAGCGGGGCGCGCGAGCCGAGAATGCGCCCGGTGATCCAGGTGCGCACGCGCCCGGCGCCAAGCGGCACCACGCGCGCCTCCGGCACCAGTCGCGAGCTGCCGGTGCTGCACAGCAGGACGGCGGCGGCGTGGTCACGGAAGCGGGGGCGCGTGGCCGCGGCCATGACGGTCATCCCGCCCATGGAGTGGCCGACGATCAGCGCCTTCTCTCCGGGCGTGAGCGTCTGCGCGAGCACCGCCTCCAGGTCGTCCGCCAGCGCGTGGGTGGTGCACGCGGGGCTCGCGGGACTGCGCCCGTGCCCCCTCTGGTCGTACGCGATCACACGGTGGTCGGTCGCCAGATCCCGTATCTGCGCCGCCCAGAAGGCGGTCGAGCAGGTCCAGCCGTGGGAGAGGACGACGGGTGGCGCGTTCTCGGGGCCGTGCACCTCGACGTGCAGCCGCGCGCCGTCGGCGGAGACGACGGTGAGTTCGCGGGAAGGGGTGGGCGGTGCGTACGGTCCGGGGGTCACGGAGGCGAGCCGGCTCATGCGGCGCCCTCGCTCTGCGGCACGGCGGCCACCGTCTTCTCCACGGCCGTACCGGCCTTCTGCACGGCCGTACCGGCCGGCTTGCCGTCGGTCTTGCCGGTCTTGCGGATGACCTCGTACTCCCCCAGGTCCACCCGCCGGGTCGTGCGCCGGAACTCGGACGTCGTACCGGGCCAGATGGTGGTGTTGCGGCCGCTCGCGTCCAGGTACCAGCTGGTGCAGCCGCCGGTGTTCCACACGGTGCGCTTCATGCGCTCCTGGACCTTGCGGTTCCAGTCCTCGACGGCCGTGGGCCGGGCATCGAGGGCCGTACGGCCGCCGAGGACGTCCAGCTGCCGCAGATAGTCGGCCATGTAGTTCAGCTGGGACTCGATCATGAGGATCATGGAGGAGTTCCCGAGGCCGGTGTTGGGTCCGATGATCGTCATCCAGTTCGGGAAACCGGCGGCCGCGGCGCCGCGCAGCGCCTGCATGCCGTTCTTCCAGGACTCGGCGAGGGTGATGCCCTCCGCCCCGACCACGCGCTCGGCGATCGGCATGTCCGTGACGTGGAAGCCGGTACCGAAGATGATCGCGTCGACCTCGGTCTCGGTGCCGTCGGCCGCGACGACGGTCGATCCGCGGATCTCGCTGAGCCCGCTGGCGACGACGTCCACGTTCGGTTTGGCCAGCGCCGGGTAGTACGCGCTGGACAGCAGGATCCGCTTGCAGCCGATGCGGTAGTCGGGGGTGAGTTTGGCGCGCAGGGCCGGGTCCTTGATGGCGCGGGCCATGTTGCGCTTGGCGAGCTGCTCGACCAGGCCGAGTTCGTCGGGGTGCTTGGTGAACGCCTGGACCTGCAGCTCCCGGATGCCCCACAGCAGGCCGCGCCTGAGCTGGGTGGTGAAGGGCACGAACCGGTGCAGCCGGCGCTCGGCACCGCTGATGGCGCGGTCCATGCGGGGCATCACCCAGGGCGGGGTGCGCTGGAAGAGGGTGAGCCGGCCGACCCGCGGCTGGATGGAGGGCACGATCTGGATGGCGGAGGCGCCGGTGCCGATCATCGCGACGCGCTTGCCGCGCAGGTCGTAGTCGTGGTCCCAGCGGGCGGAGTGGAACACCTTGCCCGGGAAGGACGCCAGGCCCGGGATCTCGGGGATCTTCGGGTCGGACAGCGGCCCCGTGGCGGAGACGACCACGTCGGCGGTGAGTGACCCGCGCGTGGTCTCGATGTTCCAGCGCAGGTTGTCGTTGTCCCAGCTCATCAGCTTGACCTCGGAGCCGAAGCGGATGTGCGGGCGCAGTCCGAAGAGGTCGGTGACGTGTTCCAGGTAGGCGCGGATGTGCTCCTGCCCGGAGAAGGTGCGCGGCCATTCGGGGTTGGGTGCGAAGGAGAAGGAGTACAGGTGGGAGGGCACGTCACAGGCGCACCCCGGGTAACTGTTGTCCCGCCAGGTGCCGCCGACGCTGTCCGCCCGCTCCAGGACGACGAAGTCGGTGATCCCTTCGCGGCGCAGCCGCACGGCGGCCCCCAGGCCGCCGAACCCGGACCCGATCACCGCCACCCGTACATGCTCGTGCTCGGCCATCCCGAAGCCTCCACGCATCGCCTTGGATTCTGCCAGTGAACACTGGCGCAGTGGGACTGTAGAGCAGCTCCGTACCGAGCGGTAGGGGTCGGGGGAAGGAAAGTTACCGGCGGTACAACATAGGCTGCGGGCGTGGCAGAGGACGCAGAACACCCGGCGGAACACCCGGAGGTACGGCCGCGGGCACGGCGCGAGTACCGCATGGAGGAGCTGGCGCGGCTGGCCGGCATCACCGTGCGCACGCTGCGCTTCTACCGCGAGCGCAAGCTGATCCCGCCGCCCCGCCGCGAGGGCCGTATCGCCTGGTACGACGACCACCATCTGGCCCGTCTGCGCACCATCGCCGCGCTACTGGAACGCGGCCACACCCTCAACGGCATCGCGGAACTCGCCGAAGCCCTCGACCAGGGCCGCAACGTCGCCGACCTGGTCGGCGTCGGCACCCCCACCGAGGAGGAGCCGGTCCGCCTCACCCCGGAGGAACTCGCCGCCCGCTTCGAGGGGGAGGTCACCCCCGAGAACCTCGCCGCCGCCATGGAACTGGGCTATCTGGGCACCGACGGCGACGAGATCGTCCACATCAGCCGCCGCCTGCTGGACGTCTCCTCCGCCCTGGTCCGCGAGGGCATCCCGCTCGCCGAGGTCCTCACGGCCGGCGCCCGCGTCCGCGAACACGCCGACGCCCTGGCCGCGCTCTTCACCGACCTGGTCCTCCGCCACGCCCCCGAGGAGGACCTCCACCGCCTGCGCCCGCTGGCCCGGAGCGTGGTGGAGGCGGAACTTTCGCTGGCGCTGGACCGGCGGATCAGCAAGCGGGACTAGAGGTCGTAGACGACCGTCACGGGCGCGTGGTCGGACCAGCGCTCGGCGTGGGTGGCCGCGCGCTCGACGAAGCCCTTGACCGCCTTCCCGGCGAGATGGGGCGTGGCGACCTGGTAGTCGATGCGCCAACCCGAGTCGTTGTCGAAAGCCCGCCCCCGGTACGACCACCAGGTGTACGGACCCTCGACGTCCGGGTGCAGGGCCCGTACGACGTCGACGTAGCCGCCGTCCTCCGCCGCGAACACCTGCCCGAGCCACTGCCGTTCCTCGGGCAGGAAGCCGGAGTTCTTGGTGTTGCCGCGCCAGTTCTTGAGGTCGGCCTGCTGGTGGGCGATGTTCCAGTCGCCGCAGACGACCACCTCGCGCCCGTCGGCGGCGGCCCGCTCGCGCAGTGTCTTGAGGTGAGCGAGGAACTCGCCCATGAAGCGGACCTTCTCGTCCTGGCGCTCGGTGCCGACCTCGCCGGAGGGCAGATAGAGGGAGGCGACCGTGACGCCGGGCAGGTCGGCCTCGACGTAGCGGCCACTGCCGTCGAACTCGGCCGAGCCGAAGCCGACCCGGACGCGGTCGGGCTCGCGCCGGGTGTAGAGGGAGACGCCCGCACGGCCCTTGGCGGCGGCGGGGGCGTGCACGACGTGCCAGCCGTCGGGCTGCCGCACCTCCTCGGGCAGCTGGTGCGGCTCGGCGCGCACCTCCTGCAGGCAGACGACGTCCGCTTCAGTCTGCGCGAGCCACTCCACAAAGCCCTTCTTGGCGGCGGCTCGCAGCCCGTTCACATTAACCGAGGTCACAGTCAGCACCCCGGCACGATACCGGCACACTGGTCGGAGCTCTCAAAGCCCGAGGCCCCACCGACTGCATAGAAGTACGATACCCAGCATGAATATACGCCGCGTTCGTTTCGATCACCCCGACGCCGTGAAGCTCAACGACGAGGTCCAGGCCGAGTACGCCGAGCGGTACGGCGACGACGGCGACGCCACCGTCCTCGACACGACGGACTTCGACCCGCCCCACGGCGTCTATCTGATCGCGTACGACGAGTTCGACCGCCCCGTGGCCTCCGGGGGCTGGCGCAGCCAGGATCGCAACGGGGAGGGCAACGAGGACGGCGACGCCGAGCTGAAGCGGATGTTCGTCATAGCGGAGATGCGCGGCCGCGGCCTGGCCCGCCGGATCCTCGCCGCCCTGGAGGAGGACGCACGCGCGGCGGGCCGTGTCCGCATGGTCCTGGAGACCGGGACCAAGCAGCCGGAGGCCATCGCCCTGTACACCGCCGGCGGCTACGAGCCGTGCGCCAAGTTCGGCTACTACCGCCACCACGAGGAGAGCCGCTGCTTCGCGAAGAAGCTGTAGACACGATGAAGCCCCAGCCGGCTTTCGCCGACTGGGGCTTCATGCTGCGTGGACCTGAGGGGATTTGAACCCCTGGCCCCCTCGATGCGAACGAGGTGCGCTACCGGACTGCGCCACAGGCCCTTGCAACGAGTGAAACTTTAGCATCCCGATCGGGGTGCTTGGAAATCCGCTCCCTGACTGGTCAGCGCGTCTTCCGGAAGTGTGGCGGGCGTCACTCGTTGGCCGCGCGCGGACGGTCGCCGTCCTCGTACTGATCGAACAGGGGGGTGCGCCCGCGCTCGCGCGACCGGCGCGCGGAGGCCGTGCGGCGCGCGTCACTGCGGCCGCCGGCCGGCTTGTCCCCGGACGCGCGCGCCTGCTCGTCCGCCCCGGGCTCCCGCGTGCGGCTCGCCTCCTGCTCCGGCGCGACCGAGCTGGAACGCGCCGAACTCCAGGTGTCGGGCGCCCCCAGATCCACGTCGGACGTGGCACGGGGCGCGACCGGCGCGGTCACGTACGTCGGCAGGGGCACCGGCACCGGGTCCCAGCTGTCCCCGCCGGGCCGCCGCTGCCGCTCGCGCTGCTGGTCGACCCACTCGGCGTGGTCCGTCTGCTCGACGAGGGCGCGCCGGTCCGCGGCGAGTGCGGCCAGCCCGGTGTCCGTCTGGGCCTGAGGGGCTTCCTCCGATTCGTCCGCGCCGGGTCCCGCGTCGAGGGGCGCGCGGCGGCGCGGCTGGCGCTCGCGCTCCCGCAGCCGCTGGGCGGCCATCTCGGCGCGCCGGCGGTCCATCTGGTAAGCGAAGCGACGGCGTTCCTGGGAGCGCAGGTAGGCGATGTACGCGCTGAGCAGCACGGCCGGCCCGGCGGGTGCCCACAGCAAGGCGAGCCCGCCGACGGCGGCGACGATCGCACCCAGCGTGAAGGCGAGGAAGAGAACCACGGTGGTGCGCCTGCGGCGCGCGAGGACCTTCGAGCGCCGGGCGCGTGCTGCGGCCGCCTGCGCGGAGGACGCCTGGCGCGCGGACGGCACCCGCTTCTGCGCGGGTACGGAGCCGGAGTTGCGCGCCGGAGCGGCGTCGGGTTCTCGTGCCGGTTCCGTCCTCCCGGACGCCTCGGGTTCGGGGTCGGCGGGCGCCTGACGGCGGGTCGGAGGCATGGCGAAGGCCCGGACGTCCACCGAGTCGGTGACGGCGTCCGGGTCGCCGGTGTCCGGCTCCCCCTCCTGGGCGGAGCGTGCCCGCAGGTCCTTGGCGTACCGGCGCTCCATTCCCGCCCGTCCGGACAGCAGCCGGATGGCGGTGCTGAAGCGTTCCGTCGGACGGGCCTCGTTCAGCTCGTCCTGCCTACGGAGCCACATCGGCACCAAGTAGGCGGCCCAGGCCCCGACAATGACTGCGTAGATGAGGCCGCTGCTGCTCACATCTCACACCGTAGAGGGGTTTGCATGAGGCCATCCGCCAATTGCGTCGGTGTGTCGCACGATCCGGCTGATATTTCCAGCTTTTTTTGCGACCCATGCGATCAGCGGACCGCCCCAGGTGGGAATTCAATGCCCCTGAGACGGTCAACAACCGATCAATTTCGAACACATATTCAATTTCCGGTGCTCTGGGGTTTCTGCCGCAGCTGTTGGGAGCGTGCCCGCTGCCACCGCGCGAGCAAACCGTCGGGCACCTCTTCCGCGGTGAGCGCGAAGACCAGATGGTCGCGCCAGGCGCCGTCGATGTGCAGATAGCGCGGCCGGAGCCCCTCCTCGCGGAATCCCAGTTTCTCCACGACCCGGCGGCTGGGCCGGTTCTCGGGCCGAATGCAGACCTCGATGCGGTGCAGTCCGACGGTGCGGAAACAGTGGTCCACCACGAGCGCGACGGCCGTGGGCATCACCCCGCGCCCGGCCACCGCCTCGTCCACCCAGTAGCCGACATGCCCCGAGCACATCGATCCCCAGGTGATCCCCGCGACCGTCAGCTGGCCGACGAGCCGCCCCTGGTACTCGATGACGAACGGCAGCATCCGGCCCGCGTTGGCCTCGGACCGCAGGTGCCGGACCATCTGGCGGTAGGTCGGCCGGTGCGCGACCGGCCCGCTCGGCGTGGGCGGCGGAATCGTCGCCTCCCAGGGGCGCAGCCAGTCCCGGTTGCGCCGGTTCACCTCGCGCCAGACCCGCTGGTCGCGCAGCCTTATCGGCCGGAGGACGACATCGCCGTCCGCCAGCACGACAGGCCAGGAAGGGCTGTTCAGCTCGCACCCCCGCTGCTGGGTCCGGGGTGGTCGCCGCCGCGGATCTGGTCGACGGCATGGACCAGCAGGGGCTCCAGCACGGCGAGGCCGTCCTTCACGCCGCCCGTGGAACCCGGCAGATTGACGATCAGGGTCCGGCCCGCCACCCCGGCAAGGCCCCGGGAGAGCGCCGCGGTGGGAACCTTCTCGCGCCCGTACGCCCGGATGGCCTCCGCGATGCCCGGCACCTCGTAGTCGATGACCGCGCGGGTCGCCTCGGGCGTGCGGTCGGTGGGCGATATCCCGGTGCCGCCGGTGGTGACGACCGCGTCGTAGCCGGCGTCGACTGCCGCGCGCAGGGCCGCCTCGACGGGGTCCCCGTCCGGGACCACCTGCGGGCCGTCGACGTCGAACCCGAGGCTCTTCAGGCCGTCCGCGACCAAGGGGCCGCCCTTGTCCTCGTAGACGCCCGCAGCAGCCCTGTTGGAGGCGGTGACCACCAGAGCCCGGTAGGTCATGCCCGGCTCCAGTCGCCCGACTTGCCGCCCGTCTTCTGCTCCACCCGCACGTCCGTGATGACCGCTCCCTTGTCGACCGCCTTGACCATGTCGATCACGGTGAGCGCGGCGACCGTCACGGCGGTGAGGGCCTCCATCTCGACGCCCGTACGGTCCGTCGTCTTCACGGTGGCCTGGATCTCCACGGCGTCGTCCGCGACCGACAGGTCCAGTTTCACACCCGACACCGACAACGGGTGACACAGCGGGATCAGGTCCGGGGTCCGCTTGGCGCCCATGATCCCGGCGATACGCGCCGTGGCCAGGGCGTCCCCCTTGGGCATCCCCTCGCCGCGCAGCAGCTCGACCACGCGCGGCGAGACCAGGACACGGCCGCTGGCGCGGGCGGTGCGCGCGGTGACGTCCTTCCCGGACACGTCGACCATGCGGGCCGCGCCCGCCTCGTCGATGTGCGTCAGTCCGTCCTGCGCAGAGGGTCCGGGGGTCTCCCCCCGGAAAGACTCAGTCATGCTGTGTGCCGCTCCCGGTCCGGGCCCGGCGCGGTGCGGTGCGCGGGCCTGTTGTGCGCGACACGGTACCGCCATGTCCGCGCAGGCACCGGCCCAGGACCCCCGTCGGGCCCCTCGCACGCTCACGCGCGCGTGCCTCAGCCGAGCAGGACGACCTCCACCTCGGTGCCGGGCTCGACGGACTCCACGTCCTCGGGGACGACGATCAGCGCGTCGGCGTGCGCCAGCGCCGCGATGAGGTGCGAGCCGGCGCCGCCCACGGGGGTCACCTCGCCGTCGCCGTACGCACCGCGCAGGAACTGCCGGCGCCCCTTGGGCGAACGCAGCGCCTCGTCGGTCGTCAGGGTGGCCCGGACACGGGGCCGGTGCACGTCCGTGAGGCCCATCAGGGTGCGGATGGCCGGTCGGACGAACAGTTCGAAGGAGACGTACGACGACACGGGGTTGCCCGGCAGGGCCAGCAGCGGTGTGTGGTCGGGGCCGATGGAGCCGAAGCCCTGGGGCTTGCCGGGCTGCATGGCGAGTTTGCGGAACTCCACGCCGCTACCCGCCTCGTCCTCGTCGCCGGCGTACGACAGCGCCTCCTTGACGACGTCGTACGCCCCGACGCTCACCCCGCCCGTGGTGACCATGAGGTCGGCGCGGACGAGCTGGTCCTCGATGGTGGAGCGGAGAGTCTCGGCGTCGTCGGCGACGGCGCCCACCCGGTAGGCGATGGCGCCGGCGTCCCGCGCGGCGGCGGTGAGGGCGAAGCTGTTGGAGTCGTAGATCTGGCCGCGGCCCAGTTCCTCGCCGGGCTGCACGAGTTCGCTGCCGGTGGACAGCACGACCACGCGCGGGCGCGGGCGCACGCGTACCGTGCCGCGGCCGATCGCGGCCAGCAGCGCGATCTGCGGCGGGCCGAGGATCGTCCCGGCCTCCAGGGCGCGGTCACCGGCCTTCACGTCGCTGCCCTTGGCGCGCACGTGCGCGCGTGGCTCGGCGGGGCGGTGCACGCGCACGTGTCCCTCGGCGCCCTCCGGGGCCAGGCTGCGCGCCCGCATCCCGCTCGCCGGGCCCTCGCCGAGCCCGCCGTCGGTCCACTCCACCGGGACGACGGCCTCGGCACCGGGCGGCAGCGGGGCGCCGGTCATGATGCGGGCGGCCTGGCCGGGGCCGACCCGGACCGGATGGGCCGCGCCCGCGGCGACGTCGCCGACGACCTCCAGGGCGGCCGGGAACTCCTCGCTGGCGCCCGCCACGTCCGCGACCCGCACCGCGTACCCGTCCATGGAGCTGTTGTCGAACGGCGGCAGGGACACCGGCACCGTGACGTCGTCGACCAGGACGCAGCCCTGGGCGTCGAGCAGTTGCAGCTCGATGGGTTCGAGGGGGCGGACGGTCGAGAGGATGTCCTCCAGGTGCTCGTCCACCGACCACAGGTCGTCCGGGCCGGCGGGGCGGGTCGCGGCGCTGCTCAAGATTGCTGCATCTCCTCGGCTACGTAACTGCGAAGCCAGGTCCGGAAGTCCGGGCCCAGGTCTTCACGTTCGCACGCGAGTCTGACAATGGCACGCAGATAGTCGCCACGGTCGCCGGTGTCATAGCGGCGGCCCTTGAAGACGACGCCGTGCACCGGTCCGCCGACCTTCTCGTCCGCCGCGAGCTGCTGGAGGGCGTCGGTGAGCTGGATCTCGCCGCCGCGGCCGGGCTCGGTCTTGCGGAGTATGTCGAAGATGTGCGGGTCGAGGACGTAGCGGCCGATGATCGCGTAGTTCGAGGGGGCGTCCGCCGGTTCCGGCTTCTCGACCAGGCCGGTGATCCGTACGACGTCACCGTCGGCCGTCGTCTCCACGGCCGCGCAGCCGTAGAGGTGGATCTGCTCGGGCGCGACCTCCATGAGGGCGATCACACTGCCGCCGTGCTGCTCCTGGACCTCGATCATGCGCTGCAGGAGCGGGTCGCGCGGGTCGATCAGGTCGTCGCCCAGGAGCACCGCGAAGGGCTCGTGACCGACGTGGGGGGCGGCGCACAGGACGGCGTGACCGAGGCCCCTGGGGTCGCCCTGGCGCACGTAGTGCATGGTCGCCAGGTCACTCGACTCCTGCACCTTCGCGAGCCGTTCGGCGTCGCCCTTCTTCTCCAGCGCCGATTCCAGCTCGTAGTTGCGGTCGAAGTGGTCCTCGAGGGGGCGCTTGTTGCGTCCGGTGATCATGAGGACGTCGTCGAGCCCCGCCGACACGGCCTCCTCGACCACGTACTGGATCGCGGGCTTGTCGACGACCGGCAGCATCTCCTTGGGAGTGGCCTTCGTGGCCGGCAGGAACCGGGTGCCGAGACCTGCTGCGGGAATGACAGCCTTGCTGATCCTGGGGTGCGACTGAGTCATGCCCGCAACCTTATCCGGTGCCTTTGTGGGGAATCTGTGGCTCCGGTTGGTTGACCCTTTATGACGGCATTCAAGAAGGGTGCGAGAACGACCCGTGGAACACGACGGACGCGCGAGCGAGCCTGACAAGCGAATGTTGCGGCGAGAGCTCCTCTCGGTGAGGAACAGGTTGCCGGAGGATGACGTCGACGAGACGGGCCGCGCGCTGGCGGAGCGCGCCCTGGAGCTGCCCGAGCTGGCGCACGCGCGCACGGTGGCGGCGTACGTCTCCGTGGGGAGCGAGCCCGGCACCCGGGCGCTGCTGGACGCACTGCGCGCGCGGGGCGTGCGGGTGCTGCTGCCCGCGCTCCTGCCCGACAACGACCTCGACTGGGGCGAGTACGCCGGCCCGGGCTCCCTCGCGCGGGTCCAACACGGCGGGAAAATGGCGCTTTTCGAACCCTCCGGCGCGCGTCTGGGCGCGGACGCCGTGACGGTCGCGGACGTCGTCCTGCTGCCCGGGCTCGCGGTCGACGCGCGCGGGATGCGACTGGGGCGCGGCGGAGGGTCGTACGACCGCGTGCTGGCCCGTCTGGAACGCGCGGGCGCACACCCCCGGCTCGTGGTGCTGTTGTACGACACGGAGGTCGTCGCGCAGGTCCCGGCGGAGGCGCACGACAAGCCCGTGCACGCCGTGGTGACGCCCTCCGGCGTCCGCCGCTTCCCGGGCGCCTGACGGGACAGGCCGGAAACCGGATCGGGCCCCCCCCCCCGCCGGGGGGGGGGGGGCGGGGTGGGGGGGGGGGGGCCCGCGGTTTGGGCCCGGGGGGGCGGGGGGGGGGGGGCGCCCCCCTTGGCGCGAACCCCCCCGGCCC
>NZ_JBITGJ010000051.1:0-64452 GCF_044456925.1 Streptomyces sp. NPDC050743 | reverse complement strand
CCGGCCGCCGGAAGGCGCGGTCGCAGGGCGGGTAAAACCGTCAAGCCTGCCGCAGCGATGTAGGCAGGAATCTCCTTCCCGAGGCTTGCCGAGGGGAGGGGAGAGCTTCAACTCAGGGGCGGGAACAACGACGAGCCGGTGCCCGGGCTCCCGGCCTGCTGACCCTCGGCGTACGGCTCGAGACCCGACTCCGTCACCCACTTCTGCTCGGCGAACAGCCGGGTTCCCCGCGCGCACAGTCCGGGGTCGCGGCGGGCCCGCGCGCAGAACTCCTCCGGCGTGACCCCGAAGAGCTCGCGTAACGCAGCTGATCCCACGAGGAGTTCGGTGAGCAGGGTGCGCTGGTCGCCGGGATGGCGGCGGGGCCCACCGGCGCCGTCGTGCAGCACGCCGTGCCGGTTGACGCAGGCGTACGCCCCGGTGAGCGCGTGACCGTCCGGCAGCTCGATCCGCCCCCGAGGCGCGGGCAGCCAGGCCCGCCGGAAGTGGGGCTCGCCGGCGTCGACCGCGTCCAGCTGGCGCCGGTCCAGCCAGATGACGAACAACGCCCGTAACGCCTGTGGAGATTTGACCGGAGACGCGGAGACATAGCCTAGTCGGCTGACGTGCGCCGAGATGCCCACGTCGAGTCCGGACACCCGCGACCGCACCATCGGCACCGTGGAGTCGATCCTGAACTCGGCCATTTTGCGGCGCAGTTGGCCGGGGCAGGCGTTGGAGCCGACGGCGAGCAGCGGCACCCGGTCGTCGTACAGCAGGCGCTCCAGCGGGAACATCCGGTCGCTGTGCAGCAGCCCGGAGTCGGTGGGCCAGGCGCCGGGATAGGTCAGCGGATGGTCGCGGGGAGCGCCGGCGAGGCCGAGTTCCTCCAGGGTGCGGCCGGTCACGCGCGGCTCAGTCGGCCGGCGGTAGCTCGCCCGAGCCGCGTGTGATCAGCCGGGTGGGCAGCTCGATGCGCTCCGGTGCGACGAGGCTGCCGTCCAGCTGACGGAACAGGCGCTCGGCGGCGGTACGGCCGAGGGCGGCCGCGTCCTGGGCGACGACCGTGACGCCCGGCTGGAGCAGATCGGCCAGCTCGATGTCGTCGAAGCCGACGAGGGCGACCCGGCGGGACTGCTCGGCCAGGACCCGGATCACGGTGACCGTCACCCGGTTGTTGCCCGCGAAGATCGCGGTGACGGGGTCGGGTCCGGAGAGCATCTCCTCCGCCGCCCGGCGCACCCGCTCCGGGTTCGTCTGCCCGAGGGACATCCAGGCGTCCTCGACCGGTATGCCCGCGTCCTCCATGGCCGCCCGGTAGCCGCGCAGCCGCTCGGCCGCGGTGTGGATGCGCGGCATGTCGCCGATGAAGCCGATCCGGCGGTGGCCGTGGGCGATGAGATGGGCGACCCCGTCCCGGGCGCCGCCGTAGTTGTCGGAGAGGACCACGTCGGCGTCGATGCGCCCGGCTGGACGGTCCACGAACACGGTCGCCACGCCCGCCCTGATCTCCGGTTCGAGATAGCGGTGGTCGTCTCCGGCCGGGATCACCACCAGCCCGTCCACCCGCCGTGCGCACAGGGCCAGCGCCAGCTCCTGCTCGCGCTCCGGGTCCTCGGCGCTGGAGCCGTTGATCAGCAGGGCGCCATGGGCCCGGGCCACCTCCTCCACGGCGCGGCTGAGCGGGCCGTAGAAGGGGTCGGCGAGGTCCTCGAGGACCAGGCCGATGCTCGCCGTACGGCCCTTGCGCAGCACCCGGGCGCTGTCGTTGCGGCGGAAGCCCAGCGCGTCGATCGCCTCCTGCACCCGGCGCTCGGTGTCCGGGGTGACACCGGGCTCGCCGTTGACCACCCGGGAGACCGTCTTCAGGCCGACCCCGGCCCGCGCCGCCACGTCCTTCATGGTCGGGCGGTTGCCGTAACGGGTGCCGGAAAGGCTGTCTGTGCGGCGGGTGGTCTCGGGCACGATGCGGCGTCCTGTCCTGTCGTCCGTCTCGGCCACGGAGCCGGTGCTTCCGGGCTGGTGCGCGGTGCGCACGGGGTGATGCGCCCCGGGTGATGCGCCGATCCGTGGTTTGTATGAGGATGTGGCGTCGAGCATAGAACCTGGACAACGTTGTCAGATGCGCGAGAGACTGTCCACAGCTGTCTGTCGGCCTGCGCCCCACCGTGTGACCGGCCTGCGTGTCTTTGGTTCTCGAGCTTCAACGGGGAGATCTGACTCTGATGCACACCGACCTCGTGGCGGCCCTGGACATCGGCGGCACCAAGATCGCCGGCGCGCTGGTGGACGGCGGCGGACGGATCCTGACCCGGGCCCAGCGCGGCACGCCCGCCCAGCAGGACGGTGAAACGGTCATGCGGGCCGTCGAGGAGGTCCTCGGCGACCTCGCCGGTTCGCCGATGTGGGAACGCGCGGGCGCCGTCGGCATCGGCAGCGCCGGCCCGGTGGACGCCTCGGCGGGCACGGTCAGTCCGGTGAACGTGCCGGGCTGGCGGGACTTCCCGCTGGTCGACCGGGTGCGCGCGGCCACCGGCGGGCTCCCGGTCGAGCTGATCGGCGACGGCGTCGCGATCACGGCGGCCGAGCACTGGCAGGGCGCCGCCCGCGGCCACGACAACGCGCTGTGCATGGTGGTGTCGACCGGGGTAGGCGGCGGCCTGGTCCTGAACGGCCGGCTGCACCCCGGGCCGACCGGCAACGCCGGGCACATCGGACACATCAGCGTCGACCTCGACGGCGACCCGTGCCCGTGCGGCTCGCGCGGCTGTGTGGAGCGGATCGCGAGCGGCCCGAACATCGCCCGCCGTGCCCTGGAACAGGGCTGGCGTCCGGGCCCCGACGGCGACACCTCGGCCGCCGCCGTGGCCGCCGCCGCCCGCGAGGGCGACCCGGTCGCGGTGGCCTCCTTCGAGCGTGCGGCACAGGCGCTGGCCGCCGGCATCGCGGCCACCGCGACCCTGGTCGAGATCGACATCGCCGTGATCGGCGGCGGTGTCGGCAAGGCGGGCGAGATCCTCTTCACCCCCCTGCGCAAGGCCCTCGGCGACTACGCCACGCTGTCCTTCGTCCAGCGCCTCCAGGTCGTGCCCGCGCAGATGGGTACCGACGCGGGGCTGGTCGGCGCGGCGGCCGCCGCACTGGCGCGGAAGCCGGACGCGACGGCGGGGGTCTGAGCCGAGGCTCGGTGAGCAGCCCAGACGCACCCGCAGCCGGGTACGGTCTCACCCCGACGGGTGGGCACCGTCAGCAACTCACTTGCGCGTCCGCCCAGTCCGCATGGTCGGAGTCGATGCCGTCGCCCGCGTCGGTGACGACCAGGCGGACCACCTGGGCGCCGGTGACGTCGGCGGTCAGGGGCTGGGCGGGCATCGCGTTGGTCAGGACGCCGGTCGAGGCGACCTTCGTCCCGTCGGCCCAGATCTCGAAGGTGACGGTGCCCTTGGTGCCCTTCTCGTCGTCGACGCCGACGTCCGCGGTGACCTTGCCGCAGGCCTTGCCGGTGTAGAAGGAGACCTCGCTCGGGGCGTGCACGCCGAGGCCCTTGGCGTACACGGTGCCGCCGATGGTGATGGGGCGGCCGTCGCCCGCCGCGCTCTCCCCGTTGCTGGTGTCGCGCTCCACCGGGCCCCAACCGCTGGTCGCCGACAGCCAGTCCAGGTCGCTCAGGTACGACGTCCCGGCGGGTGGCCGGACCACGACGGACGCGGTCAGCGCAACGGTGCTGGTGACCTGTTGCCCGGCCGGCGAGAGGTAACGCGCCTGGAGCGTGAGGCCGAAGGAGCCGGTCGGTGTTCCGGCCGGCGCGGTGACGGTCCAGCCGGTGCGCAGGGTTTCACCGGTGGCGAGGGCGTCGGCCGTGGTCGGTGACGCGGGCCGTACGGTCCATCCGTCGGGGCCGGTCAGGGTCACGGCCACCCGGCGTGCCGGGGTGCGGCCGAGGTCGGTGACGGTGCTGGTCAGCGTGGCCGGCGTACCCGCCTCCAGCAACGGGCTGCCGTCCAGGCCCAGTTCGGCGGCGGGCGGGTGCGCGGCCCAGCGGGGGTCGGCCGAGACGCGCAGCAGGACCGTGCCGTGGGCGGGGACGGTGGCCGCGATGGTGCCGGCGGTGTTGTAGCTCTTGTGCTGCCACAGGTCCCGCTGGGTGTACGCGGAGGCGTCGGGCAGGCCGACGGCCGACGCGGTGGTGACGATCCGCTGAGCCGTGCCCGACTCGTTGAACAGGGCCACCGCGCGGCTGCCGTCCTTCATCTCCTTGGCGATCACCCAGCGTCCGCCGGCCGAGGAGACGACCGTGCCCTGCTTGCCCAGCGGGTCCTGGTCGACGGCGATGACCTCCTTGTTGTCCAGGATGTCGAAGGTCGCCTGGGTGGCCTTGCGCAGGTCGGTGCCGATGAGCAGCGGCGCGGCCATGACCGACCAGAGGGAGAAGTGCGAGCGGTACTCGGTGTCCGTCATGCCGCCGTTGCCGACCTCCAGCATGTCGGGGTCGTTCCAGTGGCCGGGTCCGGCGTACGGCGCGAGCGGCAGGTTCTGCTTCAGGATGGACAGCATCGAGGACCAGCTGTCACTGATGTCACCGGTGGTCCGCCACAGGTGACCCACGTCCGACGCCCACTCCCAGGGCTTGTTCTGGCCCCATTCGCAGATGCTGTAGACGATGGGCCGACCGGTCGCCTTGAGGGCGTCCCGCATGGTGGTGTAGCGCTTCTTGGCGTCGACGCCCTGGTTGTTGCAGTTGTCGTACTTCAGATAGTCCACGCCCCAGTCGGCGAACTGCTGCGCGTCGCTGTACTCGTGGCCGAGCGCGCCCGGGAAGCCCGCGCTGTTGCAGGTCTTGGTGCCGGCGCTGGTGTAGATGCCGAGTTTGAGCCCCTTGGAGTGGACGTAGTCGGCGACGGCCCTGATGCCGTTCGGAAAGCGGGCCGGGTCGGGCACCAGCTTGCCGTCGGCGTCGCGCTGCGGCAGCGCCCAGCAGTCGTCCAGGTTGACGTACTGGTAGCCGGCGTCCTTCAGGCCCTTGGCCACGAAGAGGTCGGCTATGCCCTTGACCATGCTCTCGTTGAAGTCCGCGCGGCAGTGCGTGGAGTTCCAGTTGTTGAAGCCCATGGGCGGGGTGAGGGCGAGACCGTCGGCCAGGGCGGCGGCGGCCGGGTCCTCGTCGGGTGCCGCCAGAGCGGCGAGGCCCGCCGCGCACAGCAGGCCTGCGGTGAGCGCTCCGAGCACTCTTCGGCGGGTGGTGCGGGTGTGAGGGTGACGCATCGTTGACGTTCCTCCGACTCGCGAAAGATGGCTGACGACTGGGCGGTGCCTGGGTGGCATGCATGTGCCAGCTGTGCGCGTTTACGGTAGAACGTGTCGGAGTGTGTTGGAAGAGGCGTGCCCCGACTGATCGATCTGCCGTCAGAAGGCTTGACGGCAGGCCCGTTTGGGGCAATAGCTGCTGTCAGGCGTTCGGATCTGTTCGCTTCCGCGGCTCATGTCTCGTCGTCGACGCGGCCCCAGCCCGGCAGCGGAGGCTGCGGCCAGGCGGGCGGGGCAGGCAGGAGCCGCGCCGGGCCGTCGGTCGTCAGAACGCCGGCCGGAGTCCGCCCGCTGAGCCAGCCGAGCACCTGGTGCCCGGCCCCGGCGACCGAGGGTCCCTCCTGCGCCACGGACCAGCGCCGGCCGAGATCCACGGCCGCCACCGAGGCGAGCGGAAACCCTGGGCGCAGCGTGGTGAGGGTGTCGTCCAGCGCCCGGGAGACACAGCCGTCGGGCCACTGCCCGGTACCGTGGCCGACGCCCGGGTCGAGGTGATGCGTCTCCAACTCCCGCAGGCAGCGCAGCAGGAGGTACCAGGCCGGATGCCGCCGGCCGGCCGGCGCGGGGACCAGACGGTCCCAGGCGGGGACGGGCAGCGCACGCGCCTGCGCCGCGAACCGGTCCAGGCTCTCGCGCAGGCGGGCCGCGAGCCGCTCGCCGGACAGCGCCGCGTCGCGCTCGACGCCGCGGTCAGGGTCGCCGCGTCCGTGCGGGGGCCCGGTGCGCGGCCCGTGTGCGAGCCGCAGCAGCCAGACATACACGTCCACGCTGCGGGCGACGTGGGCGAGCACATGGCCCCGCGTCCACCCCGGGAGCCCCGACCGGGCACGGAGTTCTGTGCCGGACCGGCCGGCCGCGGCCCGCACGAGCGCACGACGTCCTCGATGCGGCCGCCGCCGAAGACCGGGAGCCCGGTCACCGGAACTCCCGCACGACCTCGATCCGTCCGACGATATGGGCGTTGAACTCGTCCAACTCCTCGGCCGGCACCCACAGTTCGAGGATCGTCTCGCCGCCGGCCCGCCGGACCGGATACCGGGCGAGGAACTCGGCGTCGACCTCGAACCGGGTCACGAAGCCGGCGCCGTCGTGCTTGACGTTCCAGTCCCGGGCGATGCGGATCGCGTAGTCCTCGTCGAGGACCGGGTAGAAGATCGGCTGCTCCGGGAGCCGGGGCGGCCAGGCCCGCCAGTCGAGCGCGCGGACCAGCTCCAGCTCCTTGGGGCCCGTGGGGCGCCAGAGGGTCGTCGTCAGGGGCGGGCTGGTCATGACCTCGTGTCTCCGGTAGGGGCCTGCTCTGTCGCCGGGCAGGTCGGGACGTCGGACGATACCGGCCCCGCGCGACGGCGGACCAGCGGATTTCGGCGGGGTCCGGCACCCTCACGGGGCCGCGAACCGCCGTGCCAGGTCGCGGTGATGGGCGGCGGCCCGCTCCATCTGCGTTCGATCCGCGGTCGGTCCGGCGAGCACCTCGAGCCGGTCGGCGAGCCGCCGGTGCCGGTCCCGGGCGTGCTCGCGGCACGGCAGGCACGTGACGCGCTCGGGGTGCCGTGAGACGCGGGCGCGCGGCACGCGCAGCCCGCACCCCGTGGTGGTCTCGGCGGACAGCGTGCCGACCAGACCGAACGTGGCGGCGATGACGTTGCGCACCGCCGCCGCGTCGCCCTGCGCCTCGACGTGGATGTGACCGTCGGAAATCTCCATACGCCCTCCCACCGGGACGGTAACCCGGCCCTCCCACCGGGACGGTAACCCCTCTCGTCCGCTCGCGGACATCCGCGTGACTCCTGGCCGGATCCGCAGTTGATCAGCGCATGAAGAAGCGCAGCATGCTCGCCATCGCGACCCTGGCCACCGGATTCGTCGTGGCCGCCGTCACCCCTTCCCACGCGGCGGACGCGGGACCCCTGAAGGATCTCAACGTCTCGGACACCCTCGACGGGGCGGGTCACCTGGTCAGCCAGGACAGCTTCGCCGTCGACGGCAACGCCCTCGGCGGCGAGGAGTAGCTCCCACGGCCCACGGCGCGCGTGCCGGTGTTCCCGCCGCAGGGGGCACCGGCACTCCCGTTCCGGCGCCCTCACCGGGGCGGGGTTTCCGTGGCAGGGTGGAGCGGGCAAGCCTCAGGGGGCCAACACAAGAGGGGGAGTCCGTGACCGTCGTCTGGATCAACGGCGCGTTCGGTGCGGGGAAGACGACCACCGCACGGGAGCTGATCGAGCTGGTCCCGAACAGCACGCTCTTCGACCCGGAGGTCATCGGCGCGGGGCTCACACACCTTCTGCCGGCCAAGCGGCTCGCCGAGGTCGGTGACTTCCAGGACCTGCCGATCTGGCGCCGGCTCGTGGTCGACACGGCTGCCGCGATGCTCGCCGAGCTCGGTGGGACCCTCGTGGTGCCGATGACGCTGCTCCGCCAGGACTACCGCGACGAGATCTTCGGCGGCCTCGCCGCCCGCAGGATCCCCGTGCACCACCTCCTGCTCGCCCCGGCGGAAACGATCCTGCGCGAGCGGATAGCCGGCCGGGAGGTCCCGCCCGAGCTGCCCGACGGCGACATACGGGTACGGCAGTGGTCGTTCGACCACATCGAGCCCTACCGCACCGCCCTCGCCTCCTGGCTCACCGCCGACGCCCACCTCATGGACACCAGCGCCCTCACCCCGCACGCCACCGCCGTGCGCATCGCCGACGCCATCGGCAGCGGTGCCATACCGCCCTGCGACATCGTGCAGACCCCCGAGCCGACCGCCGAGACCCTCGCCGCCGGGGTGCTGCTCTTCGACGAGCTCGACCGGGTGCTGCTGGTCGACCCCACCTACAAGCCCGGCTGGGAGTTCCCCGGGGGCGTGGTCGAGCGCGGCGAGGCACCGGCTCGCGCCGGGATGCGCGAGGTCGCGGAGGAGACCGGGATACGGCTGCGGGAGGTGCCCCGGCTGCTCGTCGTGGACTGGGAGCGGCCGGTGCCGCCCGGCTTCGGCGGGCTGCGGCTGCTGTTCGACGGCGGCCGGCTGGAGTCCGGCGAGGCGTCCCGGGTGCTGCTGCCGGGTCCGGAGCTGCGCGGCTGGCGCTTCGCGAGCGAGCAGGAGGCCGCCGAGATGCTGCCGCCGGTCCGCTACGAGCGGCTGCGCTGGGCTCTGCGGGCCCGCGAGCGGGGGACCGCGCTGTATCTGGAGGCGGGAGTGCCCGTCGGCTGACCGCGCCTACGGCACAAGCCGACGGGAGTTCGGCAACCTTCCGGGTCCGCCATGAGCCGGCTGCTGCGCTACGCGGCCGCGAGAGGTCACCGAGGGGGACGACGGCCCGCGCGGGCGCCGGTCAGGCCACGGCCGCCGCCTTGCGCAGAGCCGTGGCGGCGTCGCCCACGACCGCGTCCCCGTGTCCAAAGCACGCCACCTCCGCGTCCAGGGCCGCCAACCGCGCGACGGAGGCGAGGAGCCGGGGTCGGTCGAGGTTGAAGACGCCCGGGATCACCGTGCCGTCGACCGGCGAGCGGGCCACCGTGTCCCCGGTGAACAGCACCCTCTCGTCGGGCAGGAACAGGGCGATGCTGCCGTCCGTGTGCCCCGGTACGTGGATCACCCGGGCGCCGCCGCCGAAGCCCAGCACATCGCCGTCGGCCACCTCGGTGACCTCGGCCGGAGGCACGGGTGTGCCCTTGGGCAGCTGCCGGGCGGCCTCCGCGTGGATCGGCAGCTCCCACTCCTCGAAACGCGGTGGCGGGCCCTGGAGTTCGCCTCGTACGAACGGCGCGTCGAGAGGGTGGGCGAGTACCTCCGCCCCGCTCAGCGTGGCGAACTCGCCCGCCCCGCCGACGTGGTCCTCGTGGAAGTGGGTCAGCACGATCCGCCGTACGTCCCCGGGCGCGTGCCCCAGCACCCTGACCGCGTCGGCGATCGCACGGCTGGCACCGATCGGTCCCGCGTCGATCAGCGTCAGCGCGTCGTCGCGCCACAGATACGCCTGGCCGACGGGGAAGCGCAGGAGGTGGAGCCGGGGGAGCAGTCCGATGACGTCCATGCGCCGACGGTAGGCGGCGCCCCCGCCCGTGGGCGAGGGCGCTCTGCCGTGGGCAGAAGGGCTCAGCCGGCCGCGTAGTTGCGCAGGAACAGCGCCTCGGCGGCCGACAGGCGCTCCAGTTCCTCGGGGGACACGCTCTCGTTGACCGCGTGGATCTGTGCCTCCGGCTCGCTCAGGCCGATGAGCAGGATCTCCGCCTGCGGGTACAGGCCGGCCAGCGTGTTGCACAGCGGGATGGAACCGCCCTCACCGGCGTACTGCATGCTCTCACCGGGGTAGGCGACCGCCATCGCGTCGGCCATCGCCTGGTAGGCCGGGCTGGTGGCGTCGGCGCGGAAGGCCTGGCCCTGGCCGATCTGCTCGGTGGTGACCCGGGCGTCCCAGGGGGTGTGGGCCTGCAGGTGCGCCTGGAGCAGCTTGGTCGCCTCCGCCGCGTCCACGCCCGGCGGCACCCGCAGGCTGATCAGCGCACGGGCGCTGGAGTGAACCGACGGGGTGGCGCCGACGACCGGCGGGCAGTCGATGCCGAGGACGGTGACGGCCGGGCGGGCCCAGAGGCGGTCGGCGACCGTGCCGTCGCCGATCAGATCGACGCCGTCGAGCACCTTGGCGTCGGCGCGGAACTGCTCCTCGGTGTACTCCAGGCCGTCCCACGTCCCCGTGGCGTCCAGCCCGTCGACCGTGGTCGAGCCGTCCTCGGCGCGCAGCGAGTCCAGCACGCGGATCAGCGCGGCGAGCGCGTCCGGGGCGGCGCCGCCGAACTGGCCGGAGTGCAGGTTGCCCGCGAGGGTGTCGATGCGCACGCGGACCAGGGTCATGCCGCGCAGCGTGGTGGTCACCGTCGGCAGGCCGACGCGGAAGTTGCCCGCGTCGCCGATCACGATGGTGTCGGCCTCCAGCAGCTCCGGGTGCTCCTCGGCGTACCGCTCCAGACCGCCCGTGCCCTGCTCCTCCGAGCCCTCGGCGATGACCTTGATGTTCACCGGGACGCCACCGTTCGCCTTCAGGGCGCGCAGCGCGAGCAGGTGCATGATCACGCCGCCCTTGCAGTCGGCGGCCCCGCGGCCGTACCAGCGGCCGTCGCGCTCGGTCAGCTCGAACGGCGGGGTGGTCCAGCCGGCCTCGTCCAGCGGCGGCTGCACGTCGTAGTGCGCGTAGAGGAGAACCGTTTTGGCGCCCTCCGGACCCGGCAGGTAGCCGTAGACGGACTGCGTGCCGTCGGGGGTGTCGAGGAGGGCCACGTCGACGAAACCCTCGGCGCGCAGCGCGTCGGCGACCCAGTTCGCGGCGGCCTCGCTCTCGCTCTTCGGGAACTGCGTGAAGTCCGCCACCGACTTGAAGGCGACCAGCTCGGCCAGCTCCGCCTTGGCCCGGGGCATCAGCGAGGCGACGGTCTCGGCGACCGGATTCGACGACATGGGCACGCTCCTCGTGGGTGCGACGTTGAACAGCTTGAACAGGGTATGTGCCCCCGATACTCCCACAGCGGCCTGCGACGATGTCCGCCGTAGGATGCGGGGGACACTACGGCAGCGGCTTGATCGGAGCGGTAGACCATCGTGAGCGGCGAGAACTCTTCGGCGGACGACGTGCAGCGGGTGTGGGACGTCGTCGTGGTGGGCGCGGGACCCGCGGGGGCCTCGGCCGCCTACGCGGCCGCGGTCGCGGGACGGCGCGTGCTGTTGCTGGAGAAGGCCGAGTTGCCGCGCTACAAGACCTGCGGCGGCGGCATCATCGGCCCCTCGCGCGACGCGCTGCCGCCCGGCTTCGAGCTGCCCTTCCGCGACCGGGTGCACGCGGTCACCTTCTCCAACAACGGCCGCTTCACCCGCACCCGCCGCTCCAAGCAGATGCTGTTCGGCCTGATCAACCGGCCCGAGTTCGACCAGCAGCTGGTCGAGCACGCCCAGAAGGCGGGCGCCGAGCTGCGTACGGGCGTCACGGTGCAGCGGGTCGAGCAGCACGGCTCGGCGGTCCCCGACCGGCGCACGGTCGCCGTGGTCCTGCAGGGCGGTGAGACGGTGCTGGCCCGCGCGGTCGTCGGCGCCGACGGCAGCGCCAGCCGGATAGGGGCGCACGTCGGGGTGAAGCTGGACCAGGTGGACCTCGGCCTGGAGGTGGAGATCCCCGTTCCGGAGCCGGTCGCCGAGGACTGGAAGGGCCGGGTGCTCATCGACTGGGGCCCGCTGCCGGGCAGTTACGGCTGGGTGTTCCCCAAGGGCGACACCCTGACGGTCGGCGTGATCTCCGCGCGCGGTGAAGGCGCCGCCACCAAGCGGTACTTGGAGGACTTCATCGCCCGGCTGGGCCTGTCCGGCTTCGAGCCGGCCGTCTCCTCCGGGCACCTGACCCGCTGCCGCGCCGACGACTCGCCGCTGTCCCGGGGCCGGGTGCTGGTCTGCGGTGACGCGGCCGGGCTGCTGGAGCCGTGGACCCGCGAGGGCATCTCCTTCGCGCTGCGCTCGGGCCGGCTGGCAGGGGAGTGGGCGGTGCGCATCGCCGAGGCGCACGATGCGGTCGACACCCGCCGCCAGGCCCTGAACTACGCGTTCGCGATCAAGGCCGGGCTCGGCGTCGAGATGAGCGTCGGCAAGCGCCTGCTGACCGTGTTCGAGAGGCGTCCCGGCCTCTTCCACGCGGCCCTCACCGGCTTCCGCCCGGCGTGGAAGGCCTTCCGCGACATCACCCAGGGTTCGACATCCCTGGGCGACATCGTCCGCACCCACCCGATCGCCCAGCGCGCCCTGACCGCACTGGACCGTGGACCGGCGGTTCCCTCCGAGAACCCGGCGACCCCCTGACCACGCCGGACGGGACCGGCGACGGGTCCTGCGCCGACCTGGCCGGACGGGGCCCGTGCGGACCGGGCCGGTGGGGCGCGGGAGCCGGTTCGATGCGGGGGAAGCAGGAGAACCGGGCCGTACGGAGCCTGCGTGGACCGGCACCGGGCCGTGCGGAGCCTGCGTGGATCGGGCTGGCGGGGCGCGCGAGCTGGTCCGGCACGGGGGAAGCGCGACAGCGGTTCGGTGCGGGCTGTGGGAACACTGGTCCGGTGCGAGGAAAGCACGTGAGCGGTCTGGCGCGGGGTGCGTGAGCTAGTCCGGGGTGCTGGTGCGAGAACCGGTCCGGTGCGAGGGAAGCGCGAGGACCGGGGCCGTGCGGAGCCCGCGTAGGCCGGGCTGGTGAGGCGCGCGAGCTAGTCCGGCTGGGGAGAAGCACGAGGACCGGGCCGGGCGGGGGTCCGTGTGGACCGGGCCGGTGGGGGGGCGGCGCCGGTCCGTGCCGAGGTGGGAACGCGTTTCGGTCAGTTCGTGACCGTGATGTGGAAGACCGGGTGGTCGGGGGCGATGCGCCGCAGGTCCTCGTCCGGGGAGTCGGGGCCGACGCCGTTGAAGAAGACCCCGACCTCCGCCTTCCAGCGCTTGAGGTAGGCCCGCAGCAGCGGGACCTTGTCGTCGTCGGCGACCTCGGTGGCGGTGAAGACGTCCACGTTCTTGCCGAGCCGCAGCTCGCCGCCGCCGGCCGCCCGCATGTTGTGGGTCCACTGGACATGGCCGCGCGGGGCGAGCAGATAGTGCTGCCCGTCCACCGTCAGCAGGTTCACCGGAGTGGTGCGCCACTCTCCGCTCTTGCGTCCGCGCACCGCCAGAACCCGGGAGCCCCAGATGCTGAGCCCGCGCCGGGTGAGCCAGGCCACGGCCCGGTTGAAGACGTTGACGGTGAACCAGCCCGGCTTTTTGACGTGTGTCGACATGGTGACCCCCACGATTTGGGAGAGCGGTGCTCTCGCTTGGCTCGATTGTGGCGCACACGGGTGCTCCGAGGCAAGAGCAGTGCTCTCTTTTTTGTTCGCCGCTCTCTTTTGTGTGCACTGCTCTCCCGCGTGGCAGACTGCAAGCATGAGCACCACACAGGGCGCCCGGGCACGGGCCAGGACGGAAGTCACCGCCGCCATCAAGGAAGCGGCCCGCAGACAGCTGGCGGAAGAAGGCGCGGCCAAGCTCTCGCTGCGGGCCGTCGCCCGCGAACTGGGCATGGTCTCCTCGGCGCTCTACCGCTACTTCCCCAGCCGTGACGACCTGCTCACCGCCCTGATCATCGATGCCTACGACTCCCTCGGCGCCGCGGCCGAGCAGGCGAGGGACGCCGCGGCCGGCACCCCTGCGGTGGCCCGCTGGACGGCGGTGTGCGAGGCGGTGCGCGGCTGGGCGCTCGCCCATCCGCACGAGTACGCGCTGATCTACGGCTCGCCCGTGCCGGGCTATGCCGCGCCTCAGACGACCGTCCCGGCCGCCGCCCGGGTCGGCCTGGTCTTCATCGGCATCGTCCGCGAAACCCGCGAGGACTCCGGCCTTGCCGACCTCGGCCTGCCCACCGGGCTGCGCCCCGAGGCCGAGCGCATGGCCGCCGACCTCGCTCCCGATCTGCCGCCCGAGGCGATCACGGCACTGGTGGCGGCCTGGGCCCAGCTGTTCGGGCTGGTCAGCTTCGAGCTGTTCGGCCAGTTCAACAAGGTGGTCGAGGACCGGGAGGCCTTCTTCCGGCACGCGGTCACGGGGCTGGCGCACGGAGTCGGGCTGCGTTAGGCGCCGAGCGGCACCGATGCCGGGCTCGCGGTGGGCGTCGTACTTCCCCGGGAGTACGCGTGATCGCCTCGTCCGGCTGACGCCCCTGCCGCCCGGCGGCGTCTACCGTGGCCTGCATGGAAGACCAGCGCGCCCCGGGGCAGTGGTGGCGGCACGGGCCGCCGTGGCGGAGCGCCCCCGACGAGACGGAGCCGAACCGGGCGCACTGGCCCTGGCGCACCACCGCGCTGCTCACCGTATTCGTCCTCATCGGCACCCACTTCGCGGCCCACAGTCAGCTCCACCGTGTGCCCCTGGACGGCTACGCGCGCGTGCTTCTGCTCGTGGGCTCGGTGCTGCTGCTGTGGCGGCACCGGCACCCGGTGGCCGTGGCCTACGGCACCGCGGTGGCGACCCTCGTCTACCTGGCCGCGGGCTATCCCTACGGACCGGTCTTCCTGATCGTCGCCGTCGGCTGCTTCAGCGCGGTCGTCGCCGGGCACCGGCGGGCGGCCTGGGGAGCCGTAGGCCTGCTGTGGGCCGGGCACGCCCTGATCGCCCTGTGGCTCTACCGCTGGCTCCCGCCCGCGGGCGACAAGGCCGGGAGCGTCTATCAGGAGATCGGTATCGGCGCCTGGGTGCTGGCCGTCGTCGCCCTGGCCGAACTGGTCCGGGTGCGGCGCGAGCAGTGGGCGCGGGAGCGCGCCGACCGGGCGGCGGCCGCGCGGCGCCGCGCGGACGAGGAACGGCTGCGGATCGCCCGCGAGTTGCACGACGTCCTCGCGCACAGCATCTCCGTCATCAACGTCCAGGCCGGGATGGGGCTCGCGCTGCTCGACAGCGACCCCGAGCAGGCGCGGACCGCGCTCACCACCATCAAGGCCGCCAGCAAGGAGGCGCTCGGCGAGGTGCGCCAGGTCCTCGACACCCTGCGCGCGCCCGGCGCCGCGCCGCGCGCCCCCGCCCCGGGCCTGGACCGGCTGCCGGAGCTGGTGGAACAGGCGGCCGCGGCCGGACTCACCGTGGAGATCGAGGGCGAGCCGCCGCGGCTGCCGCCCGGCGCCGACCTCGCCGCCTTCCGCATCGTGCAGGAGGCCCTGACCAACGTCGTACGGCACTCCGGATCGCGGCACGCGCGCGTGCGGTTCGCCCATGACGGCGAGGCGCTGCGGCTGCGCATCGACGACGACGGGCCGGCCACCGGCGCCGACGCCGGGGGCAGCGGCAACGGGCTGGCCGGCATGCGGGAACGGGCCGCCGCGCTCGGTGGCACCATCGATGCGGGCCCGCGCCCCGACGGCGGCTTCCGGGTGCTCGCCGTACTGCCGTCGCATCCCAGGGAGGACCAGTGATCCGGGTACTGCTCGCCGACGACCAGTCGCTCGTGCGCGCCGGTTTCAGGGCGTTGCTCGACGCTCAGCCGGACATCGCGGTGGCCGGCGAGGCGGCCGACGGCGAGGAGGCGCTGCGGCTGGTGCGCGAACTGCGGCCGGACGCCGTCCTGATGGACATCCGCATGCCCCTGCTCGACGGTCTCGCCGCGACCCGGCGGATCACCGCCGACGCGGAGCTGAAGGACGTGAAGGTGGTCATGCTCACCACCTTCGAGCTGGACGAGTACGTCTTCGAGGCGATCCGCTCCGGTGCCTCGGGCTTCCTGGTGAAGGACACCGAGCCGGAGGAACTCTTGCGCGCGGTACGGGCGGTGGTGCAGGGTGACGCGCTGCTGTCGCCGGGCGTCACCCGCCGGCTGATCGCGGAGTTCGCGGCCCGTTCCAAGGAGCCCGCGGCGGCGGACGCCCTCGCCCGGCTCACCGAGCGGGAACGGGAGGTGATGGCGCTGGTCGGGATCGGCCTGTCCAACGAGGAGATCGCCCGCCGGCTGGTGGTCAGCCCGCTCACCGCCAAGACCCATGTGAGCCGCACGATGGTGAAGCTGGGCGCACGGGACCGAGCGCAACTGGTGGTGCTGGCCTACGAGTCGGGGTTGGTACGGCCCGGCTGGCTGGGCTGAGCCGCCCGCCGGAAGCGCACCAGCACGCTCACCACCCGGGCGACGAACACCACCGGTGCGACCGCCGTGCCGAGCCGCAGCAGGACCTTGGACAGCAGCGGCGGCAGACCGAAGAGCAGTGCCGGCCCGGCCACGGCCCCGAACAGCACGGCCGCCGCGAAGGCTGCGCTCACCAGCGCATAGCCGATCTCGACCGTCGCCGCGTCCTGTCGGGCCTTGCGGCGTCCCCCGTATGCGTACATTCCCCCAGCTTCACAGACGGGCGCCCGGCAGGGCAATCGGCCCCGCCGGGCGCACGGTTGGAGGCTTTCCCCTAGTCGCGAACCGGCACGCGCTCCGCTTCCGCCTCCTCCACGGTGGACCTGGCGACCACGAGGGAGGGCTGTGTACGACGGCTGCGCAGACCGGTGAGGGTGATGAGCAGGCCGACCGCCGCGATGCCCGTGACGACCGTGAAGCCGGGCCGGTAGCTGTCGAGGACGGCTTGCGGGGTGGCGTGCGCGGGGGCGCCCGCGGTCACGACGGCGGTGACCACCGCCAGGAAGATCGCGCCGCCCACCTGCACCGAGGTGTTGAGCAGACCGGAGACCATGCCCTGCTCGTGGTCCTCGACCCCGTTGGTGGCCTGGATGTTGAGCGAGGGGAAGACCAGCGCGCAGGCCGCACCGATCAGCAGCATCGACGGCAGGATCACGGCCGCGTACACCGGGTCGAGGTCGACGCGCAGGAACAGCGCGTAGCCGAGGACCATGAAGGCGAAGCCGGTCGCGATCAGGCGCGGGGTGCCGAACCGGTCGACGATCGCGCCGACCTTCGTGGAGGACACCGCCACCAGCGCGCCCGCCGGCAGGAACGCGAGTGCCGTGTGGAGGGCGGACCAGCCGAGCAGGGACTGCATGTACAGCGTGGTCAGGAACTGGAAGCCGACGTAACTGCCGAAGAAGGCGATCGCGCCGAGCTGGGCGCGGACCTGGCTGCCCGAACGCAGCACGCCCAGCCGGATCAGCGGGCTCGGCGAGCGCCGCTCGACCAGGACGAACACGGTCAGCAGCACGGCGACCGCGAGGAAGGACAGCAGCGTGCGGGCCGAGGCCCAGCCGGCCTCGGGCGCCTGGACGACGGTGAAGACCAGCAGCAGCATCGCCGCGGTGCCGAGGACGGCGCCGGGGATGTCGTAGCCGTCGTGGTTCTCCTCGCGGGCGCTGCGCGGCAGCAGCCGCAGGCCGGCGAGGAGCGCGAGGAGGGCGATCGGTGCGGGCAGCAGCATGGTGAAGCGCCAGCTGGCCTCGGTGAGCAGGCCCGAGAGGACCAGGCCCATGGAGAAGCCGGTGGCGGCGCAGGTGGTGTAGATGGAGAGGGCGCGGTTGCGCAGCGGGCCCTCCGGGAACGTCGTGGTGATGATCGACAGGCCGGCCGGAGCCGTGAAGGCCGCGCTCAGGCCCTTGATGAAACGGCTGGCGATCAGCAGCGGACCCGAGTCCACGAGCCCGCCGAGCAGAGAGGCGAGCGCGAAGACGCCGAGGGCGACGAGGAACACCTGACGCCGGCCGAGCAGGTCGGCGGTGCGGCCGCCGAGCAACAGCAGGCCGCCGTAGCCCAGGATGTAGCCGCTGACGATCCATTGCAGCGTCGACGTGGACAGGTGGAGGTCGGAGCCGATGGACGGCAGCGCGACGCCGACCATCGACACGTCCAGCGCGTCCAGGAACATCGCCGCGCAGAGCACCAGCAGGGTGCCCCACAGTCGGGGAGTCCAGCGAACCGCCGGCGACGGGGCCGCGGAGGGGGTGAGCGGTGAGGTCATGCCGAAGACACTACATGCGCATGCATCGAATGCAAATGCATTTAATTCCGATGCAATGATCTCGGTCCTCTGCTACGGTGCGCCCATGGCGTCGAACAGGGCCGAGCAGGCGCTCGTGGAGCAGTGGCGGGGCATTCTGGGGCTGCATGCCCGCACCCAGTGCGAGCTGGACCGGGCCCTGCACGGACACGGCCTGTGCGCCAGCGACTTCGAGGTCCTCGACCTGCTGGCCGAGGGCGCGGCGGCGGACGGCGGCTGCGCCTACCGCGTGCAGGAGATCTCCGAGCGCGTCCATCTCAGCCAGAGCGCGCTGTCCCGGCTGATCGGGCGTCTGGAGAAGGACGGCCTGGTCGAGCGCGCGATGTGCGCCGAGGACCGGCGCGGGGTGCGCGTGGTGCTCACGGCGAAGGGGCGCGCGCTGCACGGCGAGGTGCGGCCGGTGCAGCGCGCGGTGCTGACCCGGATGCTCGGCGAGGGGGACTGACCGGGCGTCAGATTCCGCTCTTCTCCCGCCAGAGGGCGGCGAGGGAGCGATCACCGGACACGCTAGGCACGGGCTCCCGATTCCACAGGGCGAGATACAACTTGTCGGCGGGGCCCGACAGTTCGGCATCGGCCTGGTCCGCCGCGTCCCGGACGGTCACCGGCGGTTCGGCCGTGAGCCGTACGGTCCACACCGCCTCCGGCTCCGCGTCCAGCGCGCGTACCCGCAGCACGCGCGGCTCCGGTGTGCGCACGCGGCTCCTGGGGCGGGCGTGGAAACCGCGCAGCAGTTCGTCGATGCCGTCCACCGCGAAGTCCGCCGCGATCGGCGATGCCGTACCGCCGCGCGCGGCCTCCGCGTCGTACCGGTGGACGGCCGTCTCGTGCGCCTGCCGGCGGGTCCAGAAGGCCAGCGCCGAGGGGTTGGGCGCCGGGTGGAAGGTCCAGCACTCCAGGTCGGCGGGCGCGGCGGTCAGTGTGTCGACCAGCAGGCGGTGACTGTCCCGGTACCAGTCCACCAGTTCGTCGCCGTCCAGGTCCGGCAGGTCACCGAAGGGGCGGGGGTCCGGCTGTCCGTCGGCGACGACGGCCGCGGCCCACTGGTGCACCGCGCCGATGTGTCGCAGCAGGTCGCGCACCTGCCACTGCGGGCAGGTCGGCACCTTGGCATCGGTACCCGCGGCGGCGGCGGCCGCCGCGAGCAACCGGCCCTCCCGGTCCAGGGTCTGAAGGAAGTCGGCAGTGTCCATGGGGTGAGTGTGCCGGATGGGGGTGCTTGCCGGGTCGGTAATGGTCGGCGGGGGACCGGCTGGGCCTTCGGCGCGGTGGCCGACCGGGCGTTCGGCGTGTGGAGCTGATCGGGCCGGTACGGATTCCGATCGGAAGCGGGCGGCGCGAGGCCGGCCAGGTGGTCATGACGCGGGGCTGACCGGGCTCGTGCGCCGGTCCGGGGTGTTTGTCCGGTGGAGGCGTGTACGGCCGGTGCCGCGCTGAGCGGGTCGCCGTGCGGAGCTGGCGGGGAGGTGCGCGCGGAGTCGCCCGGCTGGTCAGGGTGTTGCCGCCGGCTTCCCGGCGTGCCGGTCCGGTTGGCCGGCGGGAAGGCGGCCGTGCGCTTGTTGACGCGGCGCCGACCGGGCCGCTTGCGGTGAGCCGGCCGGCCGCGTGTGCTCGATGTGCTCGGGGGCCGGCCGGGTGCTGTCGGCCGGCGGCTCACGCGCCCAGCGTCCGCCGCGTGGAGACGCCGATGGCCGTGGCGACGGCGGCCAGTGCCGCGACGCTGGTGAGTGCGGCCGGCAGGGAGAACCAGTCGGCCATGAACCCGATGGCGGGCGGCCCGAGCAGCATGCCGCCGTAGCCGAAGGTCGAGGCGACGGCCACGCCGGACGGACCGGTCAGCGAGCCGGCCCGCTCCACGGCGACCGGGAAGAGGTTGGCGAGGCCGAGGCCGGTGACGGCGAAGCCGATCAGGGCGGCCCACACGGACGGCGCGAGGGAGCCGAGCAGCATGCCGACCGCCGCGACGGTGCCGCCGGCGATCACCGTGCGGGCCCGGCCGAGGCGCTCCAGCAGGGTCGTGCCGGTCGCCCGGCCCACGGTCATGGCCAGCGCGAAACACGAGTACCCGGCCGCCGCCACGCCGGACGACGCCGCCAGGTCCTGCTGGAGGTGGAGCGCGCCCCAGTCGGCCATGGCGCCCTCGCCGTAGGCGGTGCACAGAGCGATCAGCCCGAAGACGACGACCAGCCCGCGGCCACCGGTCCGCCGCGCGGCGGCACGGTGCGGTTCCGGGGGCGAGGCGAGGGCGCGGTCCGCCGGGGCGGGCGGTTCCTGCCGCAGTAGGGTGCGCCCGGCGACGGCCGTGACGAGCAGCCCGATCAGGGTCAGGCCGAACAGATGCCGCGTGGGGGAGAGCGCACCGGCGACCAGTCCGCCGAGACCGGCGCCGATCATGCCGCCGAGGCTGAACGCGGCGTGGAACGACGGCATGATCGGCCGCCGCAGCGCGGCCACCAGGTCGACGGCGGCGCTGTTGAAGGCGACGTTGATACCGCCGTAGGCGGCGCCGAAGACGAGGAGCACGGCGCCGAGGGCGGGCGCGGAGTGGGTCAGCGGGGGCAGGCTGACGCTGAGGCAGAGCAGGACGGCGCAGACCACGGTGACCGGATGGCTGCCGTAGCGGCGGCACAGCCGCCCGGTCAGGGTCATGGTGACGACGGCACCGGCGGACACACAGAGCAGGGCGAGGCCCAGGGCGCTGGCGGAGGAGTCGGTCTGCTGCTTGATGGCGGGGATACGGACCACCCAGCCCGCGAAGACGAAGCCGTCGAGGGCGAAGAAGGCGGTGAGCGCGACGCGGAGCCGGGAGAGATCGCGGCTGCCACCCGGCACGACGCTGTGCATTCGGGATTTGTTTATTAGCGGCACAAAGTCAGGCTAGGCGGGGGCGCCGGAGTGGGGCAAGCGAAATGCCGAGGGGCGGGGCGGTTCGGCGGATCGATGGGTGCGAGCGGGGCGCGCTCGCACCGGCGGTGGCGTGGCGGGCAGGAGACGGCGGCGTGCCGTGCCCTGCCCGCCTTCGCGCGCGCCCTTTGTGTGCCTGCGTGACATCCCGCAGGTGCGGGCGCCGGCCCATCCGACTCGGCGCCCGCGGCCCGTCGGGGATGCGCCCCGCACCCCCGCGCGGATCACACCGGCTCGACCCCCTTCCCCGTCACCTTCAGCACCGTCCGCCCGCCGTGGTCCTCGCCGGAGGCGATCGCGACGACGGCCCGTGCGACCCCGGCCGCATCGAGCGGCACCGGGAAGTGCTCCTTCAGATAGGCGTCGGCCGACTGGCCGGTCTCGGCGCCGTACGCGGCGGCCGCGGCCTCGCCGATCTCGGTTCCGGTCAGCAACTGGCCCGGGGCCAGGGCGACGAACCGGACACCGAGGCCACGGGCGTCGGCTTCGCGCTGGAGGTAGCCGGCCAGGAACATCTGCGTCCGCTTGGCACCGGCGTAGCCGCCCGACAGCGGTGAGCCGCCGAGCCCGGCGCCGCTGGAGAGGATCACCACGGTCGAGCCCGGCCGCAACGGCTGTGCGAGGGCGGCACGGCCGACTTCGAAGGCGATCCTGACGTCGACGTGCCACGGGGCCGAGAACGACTCCCAGCTCTGCTCCCCGACCGGCGCCATGCGCGGCCGGGTGCCCGCGGCGACCACGACGAGGTCCGGGTCGGCCTCCCCGAGGAGCGCCGTGACCTGCGCGGGATCCGTGGCGTCCCGCTCGTGACCGGCGGCCAGGACACGGACACCGGCGGCGGTGAGGGCGTCGACGGTGGCACGGCCGACGCTGCCGGCGGCGCCGATGACCAGGGCCTTGTGGATGTTCATGGGAACTCTCCTGGATGCTTGATGGACGGTGGACGGTGGACGGTGGACGGTGGACGGTGGACGGTGGACGGTGGACGGGGATGCGGGTGTGCGGTGTCGGGGCGGCGTCGTCAGGCGCCCTCCCGTGCTAGCCGCACGGCTCAGGAGCCGGTGGGTCGTGCCGCGGGAAGGCCGGCCAGCTGTCGTTCCAGGGCCTTCACCACGCCGCCGTGCCAGTCCTCGGCCAGGGACGCCGACAGCGGGTCGGGGAAGATGTCCTCCTCGCCCTTCTCCACACCGTCGAGGACGGCCCGCGCCACGGACTCGGCGGAGGCCTTCGGGATGTCGAGAGAGCGGGTCATGTCGGTGTCCACGGGCCCGGTCAGCACGGCGTGCACCCGCACGCCCCGTCCCGTGAGCAGGGTGCGCAGCGACTGCGTCAGGGAGAAGGCGGCCGCCTTCGACGCCGAGTAGGCCGGGAGCAGCGGAAGCGCGGCGAGGCTGTTCAGCGACAGGTTGTTGACGATCGCCCCCTCGGAGCGGAGCAGCAGCGGCAGGAAGGCCCGGATCACGTCATAGGTGCCGAAGAGGTTGACGGCGAGATGCCGTTCGAGCGCGGCACGGTCGTCCAGTTCGTCGGGTACGGCGATGCCGGCGTTGTTGACCAGGACGTCGAGGGATCCGACCTCCTCGGCAGCTCGGCGCAGCAGGTCCGCGTCCGTCACGTCCAGGCGCAGCGGCGTGACCCGCCCGTCGGAGTGGTCCAGCGGCACTCGGGTACCGGCGTAGACCCGCGCCGCGCCCCTGGCCAGCGCCTCCGCCACCAAGGCCCGGCCGATGCCGCGATTGCCGCCGGTGATCAGAACGGCCCTGCCCGCGATGTTCGTCACGGTGATCTCCCTCGGTGCGTTGCGAAAGTCGGTCGCTTGTTGAGACACGGGCACCCCCGGCAGGTCACCGATGACTTTCCGGCCCGGACGGTGTCCTTACCGAGAGGACCGGCGCAAGAGGCGAGGCGAGGGATGCCGTGGTGACCGAGACGACCCTGGACCGTGCCCGGGCCGGCGACGCGGAGGCGTTCCGGGCGCTCACCGAGCCGCACCGGCGCGAGCTCCAGCTGCACTGCTACCGGATCCTCGGCTCCGTACAGGACGCGGAGGACATGGTCCAGGAGACTTTGCTGGCCGCCTGGCGTGGGCTGGACGGATTCCAGGGCCGGGCCTCCGTACGGGCCTGGCTGTACCGCATCGCGACCAACCGCTGTCTGAACGCCCTGCGCGACGCGGGCCGTCGGCCGCAGCCGCGCGAGCCGGCCGGCCCGCCGGTGGACGTGCCCGAGCCCACCCGCCGCTCCGAGGCCATCTGGTACGAGCCCTACCCGGACGCCCTGCTCGCGGACCTGCCCGACACCGCGCCGGGCCCCGAGGCCCGTTACGAGACGCGGGAGGCGCTGGCGCTGTCGTTCACGGCAGGGCTGCGGCACCTGCCGCCACGGCAGCGCGCGGTCCTGGTGCTGCGCGATGTGCTCGGCTTCCGCGCCGCGGAGGTGGCCGAACTCCTCGACAGCAGTGGTGTGTCGGTGAACAGCGCCCTGCAGCGCGCGCGTGCGGCGCTGGACGGCCGGCTTCCCGCACCGGACCGGGACCGTGCGCCGCTGCCGCGCTCGGTGCGGGAACGCGCGCTCGTCGGACGGTTCGTGGACGCGCTGGAGAACTCCGACATCGACGGGCTCGTCGCGCTGCTCACCGAGGACGCCTGGCTGACGATGCCGCCCGAGCCGCTGGAGTACCAGGGACGCACGGCGATCGCCCGGTTCTACCGCGCCCTGCCCTGGTGGGGCGGTAGGGCGCTGCGCCTCGTGCCCACGCGTGCGAACGGCCAGCCCGCGTTCGGCGGCTATCTGCGCGAGCCCGGCAGTGCGGTCGCACACGCCTACGGGCTTGTCGTTCTCACACTGCGAGACGACCGGATCTGCGCCATCACCCGCTTCGGCGACAACGGACTTCTGCCCCGCTTCGGTCTGCCCCGGACGCTCCGGGACTAGATCCCGAGTGTCCAGGATTCGACCGATGTGGCCTTGAGCTGCACCGACTTGTGCTCGCTCGGGCCGGCGGCGGCGTCAACGCGGCGCGGCGTACGCCTCGTTCGGTCTGCTCCGAGGGCGTCCCGGCGCGCCCCGCGGCCGGATACAGGCCGGTTAATGCTTGCTCACGAGCTGGTTGCCGAGGGGTGAGCGGGCCATGATGGGCCCATGACGTTGGCCTCGCGCGCGCTCGCGCAACTGGCGACCTGGCCCGACCTGAGTCAGGCGGTCCCGAGCTGCGGCCTGGGACAGGCGGTGAGTTCGGCCCAGGGCGAGATCGCCCACTTCCACTCGGACCGCGATGTGGATCTGCGGCTGACCGACCGGGCGATCCGGCGTTTCGCCAAGGACCTCAGGGACTCGGGCGCGATCAGGATCGTGCCCGGTTCGCAGTGGGTGACCCTGCGCCTGGACGCGGCGAGCGACGTCGACCTGCTGCTGACCCTGGTGAGCGTGGCGCTCCAGGCCCAGCAGGCCGGGCCCGACCCGCTCGACCGGCCGGCGGCGGGCTGCAACGACCAGCGCGGAGCGGGGTTTGTGAAGGCCGACCTCGGCGGCATCTGAGCCGAGTCGGCATGCCGCGGTGGCATGTGGGCCGAGCGGCGTGGCGCGGTGGCCGTGAACGCCGGCCCCACCGCTGAACCCGCGCCCGCCGCATGCCTCGCACGGCGCCCGCAGCGCGGCGGGCGGCCGGCAGCCGGCGCCGGCGGACCGTTCCCCGCCCGAGCCGCCCCCGTCGTCACACCGTGACGACCCGGACGCCCGCCTCCTCGAAGCGGCGTACCGTCTCCCGCCCCACCGCCGTGTCCGTGACGAGCGTGTCCACCAGCTCCGCCCCGCAGATCCGCGCGAACGCCCGCTGACCCAGCTTGCTGGAGTCCGCGGCGACCACCACCCGCTCGGCGCGCTCGCACAGCAGCCGGTTGATCGCGGCCTCCGCCTCGTCATGGGCCGCCGCGCCGTGCGTGACGTCGAAGGCGACGACCCCGAGCACCGCGATGTCGAGCGTGATCTGACCGAGCACCCCGTCCGCGAGCGGGCCGATGAGCTCGTAGGACTGCGGGCGCGCCACCCCGCCCGTCACCACGATCTTGAACTGGGGCCGTACCGCGAGCTCGTTGGCGATGTTGAGCGCGTTGGTGACGATGGTCAGCGCGGGCGATCCGCTGGACAGATCACCGCGTACGGCCAGGGCGCGGGCCACCTCCGTGGTGGTCGTGCCCCCGGTCAGCCCCACCGCCTCGCCCGGCGCGACGAGTTCGGCGACGGCCTTGGCGATGCGCTGCTTCTCCGAGGCGCGGCGGGCCGTCTTGTAGCGCAGGGGGAGTTCGTACGACACCCCGTGCACCACCGCGCCGCCCCGGGTGCGCACCAGCATCTGCTGCTCGGCGAGCTGGTCGAAGTCCCGGCGGATCGTCGCCGCCGACACCTCCAGCTCGGCCGCCGCCTCCTCCACCTCCAGCCGGCCGCGCTCGACGAGCAGTTCCAGCAGTGCCTTCCAGCGGGCGTCCCGGGACATCCGCAGCCTCCGTTCTCCGTGGTCCCGTGACCCTAACGCACCTGACTCTGCGGTCGAATGCTTGATTGTGCTCGAAAGATCGCTATATCTTGCAGGAACAATCAGCCAGGGGAGGGTGTGGGTCATGACCCATGTCGAGGACGAGCTGAACAGCCAGCCGGAGTGCTGGATACGGGCGGCCGAGGAGGCGGAGCGGTACCGGGACGCGCTGCCGGGGCCGGGGGAGCGGGTCGCGATCGTGGGGTGCGGGACCTCGTACTTCATGGCGCAGGCGGTGGCCGCCCTGCGGGAGGGCGCGGGCCAGGGCGAGACCGACGCGTTCGCGGCGTCCGAGTTCCCCTACGGGCGCGCCTACGACCGGGTGGTGGCCCTCACCCGCTCCGGCACCACCACCGAAGTGCTGGAACTGCTGGGCGAGTTGCGGGGCAGGACCCGGACCACGGCCGTCACCGGCGATCCGGACACCCCGGTGACCTCGGCCGCCGACGACCTCGTGGCGCTGGACTTCGCCGACGAACGCTCCGTCGTCCAGACCCGGTTCGCCACCACCGCCCTCACCCTCCTGCGCGCCCACCTCGGCCTGCACACCGACTCCGTCGTCGCCGACGCGCGCACGGCCCTGTCCACTCCTCTGCCCGAAGGGCTGGTCGACTGCACCCAGTTCACCTTCCTCGGGCGCGGCTGGACCGTCGGGCTCGCGAGCGAGGCCGGGCTGAAGATGCGCGAGGCCTCGCTGTCCTGGACCGAGGCCTATCCGGCGATGGAGTACCGGCACGGCCCGATCAGCGTCACCACCGAGGGCACGGCCACCTGGATGCTCGGCGAGGCACCCGAAGGGCTCGCCGAACAGGTCCGCGCCACCGGCGGCCGGTGGATCGCCGGCGGGCTCGACCCGCTCGCCGAACTCGTCCGCGTCCAGCGGCTCGCCGTCGCCGTCGCCGCCACCCGCGGCCTCGACCCCGACCAGCCCCGCCATCTCACCCGCTCGGTGATCCTCGCCCCCTGAGCCCCGGCCCGCGCCCGGAAGGACACCTCACGTGCCCCTCGCGTCCACCGGCGAGCTGGTCACCGCAGCCGCCGCAACCAGATCCGCCGTCGCCGCGTTCAACGTCATCACCCTGGAACACGTCGAGGCCGTCATCGCCGGCGCCGAGTCGGCCGGCGCGCCCGTCGTGCTCCAGGTCAGCGAGAACGCCGTCAAGTTCCGCTACGGGCGGCTGCTGCCGCTGGCCCGGGCCGCCGTCGCCGCCGCCGAACGCGCCGCCGTCGCCGTAGCGTTGCACCTGGACCACGTCCAGAGCGACCACCTGCTGCGCCAGGCGCTCGACGCCGGGTTCAGCTCGGTGATGTACGACGCGGCCCGGCTGCCGTACGCCGACAACCTCTCCGCCACCCGGGCCGCCGCCGACTGGGCGCACGCCCAAGGGCTCTGGATCGAGGCGGAGCTGGGCCAGATCGGCGGCAAGGACGGCAGGCTCCCGCTGGACGCCCACGCGCCCGGCGCCCGCACCGACCCCGACCAGGCCCGCGACTTCGTCGCCCGCACCGGGGTCGACGCCCTCGCCGTGGCCATCGGCAGCGTGCACGCCATGACGACCCGCACCGCCACCCTCGACCACGGCCTGCTGAAGCGCCTGTCCGCCGCGCTGGCCACGCCCCTGGTCCTGCACGGCTCCTCCGGCGTGCCCGACGACGGACTGGTCGCGGCGGTCGCGGGCGGTATCGCCAAGGTCAACGTCGGCACCGCCCTCAACGCGGCCATGACGGCAGCGATCCGGGACTTCCTCGCCGCCCATCCGGAGGCCGTCGACTCCCGCAAGTACCTCGCCGTGGGCAGGGAGGCGATGGCCCGGGAGGTCGCCCGCATCATCGGCGTCCTGGGCCGCGCCGGCACGTGACCGGAGGCGGACCGGCTCGGGGCCGGCGCGCCTGCCCCGCCGGGGCCGTGCGCTGCCCGGAGCCCGAACCACTGCCGAGGATGCGCGCTTTGCGCGGAGAAGGCTGTCGCGCAGTTCCGCGCGGACGGAAACCGGTGCCCACGGGCTGCGGGCCCGCGGCCGCGCGGAGGACGAGCGGGAGACCGGGGGCCGTGCGACCGTCGGTCTCGCCGCCCGGAAGACCGGGTGCCACGCAGAGGTCGCAACCCGGCCGGCCGGGTGGAGCGGACGGGCGTCGGACGAACTCGGCGGGCCGAGGGTGGTGGGGCTTCGCCGCCGCCACGGCAGCGGCCGAACTGGCCTCCGGGCTGGGCCACTAGCCCTTCTTGACCGCCTTCAGCACCACGAACTTCGGGTCGGACGCGACCAGTTCACTGTTACCGAACAACCGCCTCAGCTTCACGTGATACCCCAGGTGCCGGTTCCCGATCACCCACAGCTCACCCCCCGGCCGCAGCGCGCGCCGCGCCCCCGTGAACATCCGCCACGCCGTCGCGTCGGTCGTGGCCTGGTGGGAGTGGAAGGGCGGGTTGTTCAGGACCAGGTCCACACTGCCGGGCGCCACCCCGGCCAGCCCGTCGCCGACCCGGAACTCCGCGTGTCCCGGCACCCCGTTGGCCTTGTACGTCGCCTCCGCCGAGGCCACCGCCTGGAAGGACTCGTCCACGAACAGCACCTCGGCCGACGGATCGGCGAGCGCCACCGCCGTACCGACCACGCCGTTGCCGCACCCGAGGTCCACCACGCGGCCCGCGCCCGGTCCGGGCAGGTGCTGGAGGAAGAAGCGGGTCCCGATGTCGAGGCGGTCGGCGCAGAAGACGCCGGCGTGATTGACGACCGAGCGCCCGGAAACCGCGCCGACGCCGTCCGGGAGGACGTAACCGTACGGCCACGGATTCACCGGCCGCTCCAGCGCCGGGTCCGGGGTGCAGAAGATCAGCCGGGCCTTCTGCCGTGCCGGCGAGGTCCGGGTCGGGCCGAGGATCCGCTCGAACAGCCGCAGCGTGGAGGTGTGGATCTCCTTCACCATCCCGGTGCCGACGACCACCGTACCGGCGTGCACCGAGGGCGCCAGCCGCAGCAGCTGGTCCTCCAGCAGCGCCAGGCTCTTCGGCACCCGCACCAGCAGCACGTCCACCCGCTGCGGCGGCGGGTCCTGGGTGGTCAGCAACCGGACGGCACCGGGCTCGACACCGGCCCGCGCCAGATTCGCCCGGGTCGCCTCCTGACTCAGGAAGGAGTCGGTGATCTGGGTCGGCCGGTGCTGCGCGAGCGCCGTGGCCAGCGCGCCCCAGCGGTCACCGAGCACCACGACCGAGCCGGTGAGCGGCACCCCCTCCTCGGCCAGGTGGCGCAGCAGGTACGCCTCGGAGGCGTCCCAGGCGCGCAGCCGGTCGCGGGGATCCTCGGGGAAGCGGGACAGTTCGACCTCGCCCCACGGTGTCGTCATTCGGTCGCTCATCGTGCCCTCCAGGCTAGCGGAGCCGCAGCTCAGGGCGGGTGGGGCGGGGCTGCGGCAAGATGGAGCGTGTGGACGCGGAGCTGTTTCCCCGGGAGTGCGCCCAGGTCGCGCCGGGCGCCGTACACGTCCCGGACTGGCTGGACGCCGACGCGCAGCGCGACCTGCTCGCCGCCTGCCGCCGGTGGGCGCGGCCGCCGGCCGGACTGCGCACCGTGCGCACCCCGGGCGGCGGCACGATGACCGCCCGGCAGGTCTGCCTCGGCCTCCACTGGTACCCGTACGCCTACGCCCGCACGGCCGTCGACGACGACGGCGCCCCCGTGAAGCCGTTCCCGGCCTGGCTCGGCGAGCTGGGCCGCCGCGCCGCCGTCACCGCGCTGGGCCCGCAGGAGCCGTACGCGTACGACATCGCGCTGATCAACTTCTACGACGGCGAGGCCCGCATGGGCATGCACCGCGACAGCGACGAGCGGGCGGATGCGCCGGTGGTGTCGCTGAGCCTGGGCGACACATGCGTCTTCCGGTTCGGGAACACCGAGACGCGCGCCAAGCCCTACACGGACGTCGAGCTGCGCAGCGGCGACCTGTTCGTCTTCGGCGGGCCCTCCCGGCTCGCCTACCACGGGGTTCCGCGGGTGTACGGCGGCACCGCGCCGACCGGGCTCGGCCTGTCCGGACGTCTGAACATCACGCTTCGGGTCAGCGGCCTGTAGGCCGCCGCACCTGCGGATCATGGGAGACTCGCCCTCATGAGCGGCAAGGCGGATCCCCGGACGGCGGGGGAGCGGACCACCTCGAGGGCGCGGCTGGACCGAGGGCGCGGAGCGCTCGGACCCGCGCTGGAGCTGGTGCACACCGGACGGGCACCGACCCGGGCCGTGCTCACCGCGGAACTCGGGGTCACCCGGGCGACCGCGGGGGCGGTGGCAGCCGAGCTCGAGGCGCTCGGGCTGATCCGGGTGGACGCCCGGCCGGGCGCCGCGGCCGGTTCGCAGGGCCGCCCCTCGCACCGGCTGGAGGTCGCCGGGGACGGCCCGGTGGCGCTCGCCGCGCAGGTCCACGCCGACGGTTTCCGGGCCGCTCTGGTCGGCCTCGGCGGGCGGATCGTGGCGACCGCGCCCGGCTGCGAGACCGTCGACGCGGACCCGGCGAAGGTGCTCGGCTCGGTCGTCGAGGCGGGCGCGGAACTGCTGCGCACGACCGGCCGCCGCTGCGTCGGCGCCGGACTCGCCGTACCGTCCGCCGTGGCCGAGCCCGACGGTCTCGCCCTCAACCCGCTGCACCTGGCCTGGCCCGTCGGCGCCCCGGTCCGGCGGATCTTCGCGGAGTGCGTGCGCGCGGCGGGCATCACCGGGCCCGCCTTCGCGGGCAACGACGTCAACCTCGCCGCGCTCGCCGAACACCGGCACGGCGCCGGCCGGGGCGCCCGGGACCTGCTGTGCGTGGCCACCGGACACCGCGGTGTCGGCGGCGCCCTGGTGCTGGACGGCCGCCTGCACACCGGCAGTTCGGGACTCGCCCTGGAGGTCGGGCACCTCACCGTCAACCCGGAGGGCCGGCCCTGCCACTGCGGCAGCCGCGGCTGTCTGGACGTCGAGGCGGACCCGCTGGCCCTGCTGGTCGAGGCCGGCCGCGAGCCGGGCCCCGAGGTGTCCCTGCTCCAGCAGGCCAACGATCTGCTGCGCACCCAGTACGACGACCCGGCCGTGCGCAGAGCCGCCGAGGCCCTGATCGACCGCCTGGGCCTGGGCCTGGCCGGGCTGGTCAACATCCTCAACCCCGACCGCATCATCCTCGGCGGCCTCCACCGCACCCTGCTGGACGCCGACCCCGGCCGGCTCCGCGCGGTCGTCGCCGACCGCAGCCTGTGGGGCCAGAGCGGCGGCGTCCCGATCCTCCCGTGCACCCTGGACCACAACAGCCTGGTCGGCGCGGCCGAACTGGCCTGGCAGCCGGTACTGGACGACCCGCTGGGGGCGCTGAGCTGACGCTGGTCCGGCCCGCGGCGACACTTCACCGGGTACCTCCGAGGATGCCCCGGCCGTCAGGCCGGGGAGGAATCGGACTCCTGCGGAGCGGGGCAGGGGTAGCCGGATCGCCGTCAGGGCGATCCGGCGTCCACCCCGCACGGCGGTGTTGTTGCCCATGATGATCGAGAACTCTCAACTGTCAGTCCGCTCGGGTAGGTTCGGATGTATGACGACAGAGGCGACCACGAAGGACACCGGGCATGCCCGGTACACCTTCCGTGTGCGCCTGTCGGCTACCGCGCGGCGCGCACTGGAAGCGGAGTGGGCGCGCTGCCGGTGGCTCTGGAATGAGTGCGTCGCGAAGTCCCAGCAGGTGCACGCGCAGGGCCCGGCGAGTGGCGAGAAGCTGACCTGTGGTCCGGGGCAGTTGGACAGGATGCTGACCGAGGCCCGCGGGGTGACGCCGTGGCTGGCTGAGGGCGCGAGCGTGCCGCAGCAGCAGGTGATACGCGACTTCGCCAGGTCGAGGGCGAAAGCGCTGAAGGACATCAAGGACCGGTTGCCGCAGCACCGCCGGGCCCAGATGCCCCGCTTCAAGAAGAAGCGGCAGGCGCGGCCCAGCCTCAACTACACCAAGCGCGGTTTCCGCCTCAGGGACGGCCGCCTGCACCTTGCGGGCCGGATCGTGCTGAGGGTGGTGTGGTCGCGGGAGCTGCCCGCCGACCCCTCGAGTGTGCGGGTGTACCGGGACAGCCTCGGCCACTGGTATGTGTCCTTCGTCGTCCCGGCTCGGGTTGAGCCGCTCTCTGAGACCGGCCGCGTCCTCGGGGTGGACTGGGGGGTGAAGGAGACCGCCACCACCACCGACGACGCCTACGATCTCCCGCATGCCGAGCACGGCAAGCGGGCCGCGCAGCGGCTCGCGAGGTACCAGCGGATGATGGCCCGGCGCCGACCTCCCAAGGGACAGCCCGCATCCGCCGGCTACCGCAAGGCCCAGGCACAGGCGGCGAAGCTGCACAAGAAGATCGCGAGGCAGCGGGAGGACACCGCCCGCAAGTGGGCCAAGTCCGTGGTGCGCGGCCACGACGGGGTTGCGGTGGAGGACTTCAGGCCGAGGTTCCTGGCGAAGACCACCATGGCCCGCAAGGCGGCCGATGCCGCCATCGCCACCACGAAGCGCGCCCTGATCGAGACGGGCCGCAAACACGCGCGGGACGTCCGTCTCGTGCACCCGGCGCACACCACGATGGACTGTGCCAAGTGCGGAGCGAGAACCAAGCACGCACTACCTCTGTCGATGAGAACGTATACCTGCACCGCGTGCGGAGCCGTGTCCCCCAGGGACAAGAACTCCGCCCGCGTGATGCTGGTCCGGGCAGGTTGGAACCCGAACGGTGCCGAGGGCGTAAGACCACCCGGGGCCGCCGGCTCCGGCGGCGGCCTGAGCCGTAAATCCCCGCTCAACCCTGGAGGGCGACGCATCCCCTCCCCTTCAGGGAGGGGAGCCTTCAAGAGAGGAGACACTGATGAACAGCACAGCAGCGCGGGAAGACATCCTGAGTGGCGTCATGAACCGCTGGAAGTCCGCGGTCGACGCACACGACCCTGAGCGGGTCGCCTCCTGTTTCACCGAGGACGCCGTCTTCCAGGGGCTTCATCCCTACAGCCTCGGCCGTCAGGGGGTCGCCGAGTACTACGACTCCCAGCCTCTCGGCATGCGGGCGGACTACCGGGTACTGGAGACACGGCAGTTGGCCGAGGACGTCCTGCTCGGTTACCTGGGTGTGGACTTCTCGTTCACCGACCGGCCGACCATCGGAGTCAATCTCGGCGTGGTCCTCAGGCGGGTCGACGGCCAATGGCGCATCGCCCATTACCAGGTGTCGAAGCTGAACTGACGGGGCGTCGTCGCCGTCCGGCCCACCCGCGCCGGTCACCGACCGCCGCTCCGACGCCGCCGCCGCATCCATGCGATGGCACCCCCGGCCATCAGCACGTCGGCCTGGCACGGCGAAAGGTCGTGGCCGGTGGGCGGGGTCTTGCCGCCTTCGGCCCAGTTGAACAGCAGCGGTGTGTCGGGGAAGGCCGCAGCGGCCGCCTCGATCTCGGCGTCGCTCCGCAGGGCCTCCAGGAAGAGCATGTCGGCGCCTGCCTCGCGGTAGCGGCGGGCTCGCCGGAGCGCGGCGTCGAAGCCCTCCACCGCCCGGGCGTCGGTGCGGGCGACGATCACGAAGTCGGGGTCGTCATGGGCCTGCGCTCGGTGGCGCGCGAGATCCGCTCCGTCTGCGAAGTCCAGCGTGTTCATCGCATCAGCAGCGTGCGCTCCCCAGCCCCCGCCGTTCTCGCCCGCCTCGTCGCCGGCCTCATCGGCGTCGCGGCCTCTCCCACCGCCTGAGCGGCGCCGTCCGGGTGCAGCGAGTGGCAGTGAAGCGGGGACCGGCAGAGGATGAGAGCGTTGGTGCGGGGCCGTGCCGTTGAGGAGGCCCGGACATGCGCTGGTGGGCGTCGCTGATCACGATCGGCCGGGACGGACTGCGCATTCAGCGTGCGTTCGCGGCCCCGTCGGCGATCGTGCGGGCCGTACTGGGGGTGCTGCTCGCCACGGTCCTCGGGCTGCTGCTGGACGAGCCGCTGGCCGGGGCCATGGCCAGCGTCGGTGCGTTCATCTGCGGCATCGGTACGCTGCTGAGCCCGCTGCGGCACCCGGTGGTGAACGCCGTCGGGATGGCTGCGGCTTTCAGCGCCATGGCGGTGCTGGGGGCCCTGGTGCACGGCACCACCTGGTTGTTCCTGCTGCTGCTCGCGGTCGCGGCGTTCGCCGTCGGGCTGTGGCGGACGGTGGGCATCGCGCCCGGCATCCGGGGCTGCCTCGCGGTCATCGGGCTGATGATCACGGCTGATCTCGCTCGCGACGTACACGGCCGCCTGGTGATGGCCGGGTGGATCGCGGTCGGGACCGGACTCGTCGTGGTGGTGCAGTTGCTCCCGCCGTACGGTCCGCGGTTCGCCTCCCAGCGGCGTGCGCTTACCGCCGTGTACCAGTCGCTCGCCGAGGCCTCGGTCGCGGCCGGGTCCGGCACCGTGAGCGCGTCCGCTCCGTTCACGGCGGCCCGGCGCGCCCTGGACCTGCTGCCGCAGTTCAGCCGGCCGGCCGCGGCCGCCATGTTCGGACTGCTCGGAGAGGCTGAGCGCATCCGCCGCGCGCTGCATACCGTACGGGCCACGGCATCCGCGGCGGCAGCGGCCGTGGACCAGAAGGCCCTGGTCGGCGCCGCTCAGGTGCTGGGGAACATCTCCCGTACGGTGGCCACCGGCCGCGAGCACCGCACGCCCGAGGAGGTCTGGGCCGTGCTGGAGTCGGCGGCACAGGCCTCGCCCGTGCGCGGCCCGCGCGACCTGGCTGCACGGCTGCGGGTGGCCGAGCAGCTGGCCGGGCGCTCGACGGAGGGCCGCGTCGGCGATGTGCTGGAACCCCACACCGAGGTACCGGGCCTGTACGCGGGCACCCCCTCCGTGGCACGCACCGCCCGGCGCATCCGGGCCCAGTTGCATCTCCAGTCGCCGATCTTCCGCCACGCGGTGCGGCTCGCCGTGGGCGTGGTGCTCGCCGAGGTCATCGGCCGGTTGATCGGCGGCTGGGGCGGGCTGGGCATCTCCGCGCACGGCTTCTGGGTGGCCCTGACCACCATGCTGGTGCTCTTCCCCGGGTACCGGCACACCATGGCCCGCGGCTGGGGACGGGCGGCCGGGGCCGTGCTGGGCGGCCTCTTCGCCTGGATGCTCTCCCTGCCGCACTGGTCGCCCGCAGGCCTTGCGGTCGCGTCGGTGGTGCTGGCCGCGGCGTCGTTCTCGACCTTGCGGACCGGGCAGCTGATGCTCAACCTGTGGCTGACCACCTGGATCGTCTTCCTGATCCACCACGTCGGCGGGCTGCCCGGGCCCACGGCGTGGGCGCGCGCCGCCGACACGGTGGTCGGCGCTGCGCTCGCGATGCTCATCTTCCTGGTCTGGCCGACCTGGTCCACCCGGCGGCTGCCGGGCCTGCTCGCGGAGTGGCTGCGCGTGCAGGACCGGCTGCTGCCCGAACTGTTGACCGGCTACGCCGACGTCGGGGCGGCCGATCTGGCAGCCGTCGACGCGCTACGGGCGCGGTCACGGCAGGTCCGGGAGCACATGGAGACCGCGGTGGAGCAGTCGCACGGCGAGCCCGCCGAGCACCGCGGGCCCTGGTCGAACACGCAGCTGGAGCAGATCAGGACTCAGGTCTCCACGGTCGCCGGTTGTGCCACCCTGCTGGGCGAACACTTGCCCCGTACCCCGCAGGAGACCGTGCCGGAGCTGACCGAACTGGCCGAACCGCTGCACGAACACCTCACCGCCCTGGCCCGCGCCGCCGCCGGAGACGAGACCGTGGCCCCGGGGGCGTTGCGGTCGGTGTACGACTCCTTCACCGCCCGCTCCGGCCTGCTGGCCGAGACGTCCGACGGCACCGGAAGCGCCGCGACCGGCCGCGCAGTTGCCCTGAGCACCGCGACCGTCGACGCCGTCGAGGCCCTGACCGCCACCATCGCCTCCCGCCACCGCCCCTGCCGTCACGCGGCAGCGTGAGACGAGAACCGATGCCCGTCATGCCTACGCCGTCATGGACAGGCTGGTGGCTGGTGCGCTCACCTGCGGACGATGTGGTCCGGCGGATACGGGCTGGCCGGCGTGACCGGCGGACCTCCGGCCTCCGCCGTCATCGGTTGCGCGTAGAGATAGGGAACCGGCGAGGTGGGAGGGAAACCTGGCACGGCGGCGTCGAGATGGGCGTCCAGGCTCAGCGCGGCGGAGACGAGAGCGAGGTGGGTCAACGCCTGGGGGAAGTTGCCCAGTTGCTCGCCGGTCAGCCCGATCTCTTCGGAGTACAGACCGAGATGATTGGCGTAGGTGAGCATCTTCTCGAAGACGAATCGCCCTTCGCGCAGATGGCCGGCGCGGGCGAGGGCCTCCACGTACCAGAACGTGCACGCCGAGAAGGTGCCTTCGGACCCGCGCAGCCCGTCCGGAGAGGCGGCGGGGTCGTACCGGTACACGAGGCCGTCGGACACGAGATCCTTCTTGATCGCGTCCAGGGTCGAGAGCCACCGCGGGTCCTGCGGGGGGATGAACCCCACCGCGGGCATCCGGAGCAGCGCGGAGTCCAGGACCTCGCTGCCGAGGTACTGGGTGAACGCGGCACGCGCCGGACTCCAGCCTTTCTGCAGGATCTGCCAGTAGATGGCGTCGCGTTGCCTGGTCCAGCGCTGCACCTCGCCGGGGCGGCCGCTTCGGGCGGCCATGCGGACGGCCCGGTCCATCGCGATCCAGCTCATCAGCCGCCCGTAGGTGAAGTCCTTGTCACCGCCCCGCGTTTCCCAGATGCCGGCTTCGGGACGGTCCCAGTTCTCGCACACCCAGTCCACCGTGCTGATCAGCGCCTCCCAGATGCGGCAGGTAGTCGGCAGACCACGCAGGTCGGCGAAATGGAGGCACTCCAGCGCCGATCCGTAGATGTCGAGCTGCAACTGGTCAGCGGCACCGTTGCCGACCCGGACCGGAGCTGAGGACCGGTAGCCTGCCCAGTGCCCGAGGGTCTGCTCCGCCAGGTCGGCGGAGCCGTCGACGCGGTACATGACCTTCAGAGGGTGCTCGCCCGAACCGGCGACTTCCTGAACGCGGTCGCCCAGCCATTCGGTGAACGCCATGGCTTCGTCGGTGAATCCCAGTCCGAGCAGCGCGTGCAGGGACAGGGAGGCATCACGCACCCAGGCGTAGCGATAGTCCCAGTTGCGCTCGCCGCCGACCTGTTCCGGCAGACTGGTGGTCGGAGCCGCGACCATGGCCCCGGACGGGGCGTACGTCATCAGTTTGAGCGTCATGGCAGAGCGGTTGATCGTCTCCCGCCACCGTCCGGTGTAGCGCGAATGCGCCAGCCAGTTGTGCCAGAACGCGATGGTGTCCTCCAGAAGGCGCTCGCATTCCTCCGGCGGGACGATGCGGGGCGGACCGTCGGCGAACGTCTCCAGCACGAGGCCGCGGGTCATACCGGCTCGCAGCCTGATGGACATGAGCGCGTTGCCTGCGCGGACTCTCCGGTCGTCCAGGCGCTCGTCGTCGAGTGTGTCCACCACATGGATGGTCAAGTCCGTGCCCCGGCCGGCGAAATGCCAGCCGCCCATGGACGACGTGACCTCATGCGGTTGCCGCGCGTAGTCGAACCGCGGGGCGATCTCGATGTCGAACGAGATCTCGCCACGCGTGCAGCGCAGCATGCGGACCAGCCGGTGCTTGTTCGTCGGACTGCGTGGCGAGGCGGGAGGCATGAAATCCACGACCGAGCCGACGCCTTGCTCGGTCATGAATCTGGTGAGCAGCACACAGGTGTCCGGGTAGTAGAGCTGCTTGGTCGCATACGTCGGCGCCTGGGGAGTGATCGTCCAGTGACCGCCGCTGTCACCGTCGAGCAGTGCTGCGAAGATGCTCGGCGAGTCGAATCGCGGGCTGCAGAACCAGTCGATCGTTCCCCCGGTGGACACCAGCGCGGCCGTGTGCAGGTCACCGATGAGTCCGTGGTCTTCGATCAGCGGATGTTCGTTCATGGGGCCTCTTCCCGACGTGCCGGGCGTCAGCGGTGACGTCGCCACTGCCGACCGTGCGACTTGAGGACATGCCGCGCGCCCCACCTCCAGACTGCCCGGGGTGCGCAGGCTTCGCATTCCTCCTGGAAGCGGTGCGACTGCGCGCCCGTTCACGGTGAAGCCGCGTTGCGTGGCCCTCCCGCCGAGCTGATGCTGGACAGGAGGCATGCCGAGTATTCGAGTGAACCGAACGCACAGGGCTGCGTGACCTGCGGACTTCGCGGCCCGAGTAGGGAGCGGGGTTCCAGATGAGGCTTGTCGTGGATCTCAACCGGTGTGAGGGATTCGCGCAGTGCGCCTTCCTCGCCCCGGACGTCTTCACGCTGCACGGCGATGAGGCGCTGCTCTACACCTCACGCTTCGACGAGGCACTGCGTGACCAGGTGGAACAAGCCGTGGCCGCCTGTCCGGTCCAGGCCATTCTCGCCGACTTCTCCGACGAGCCGACGAAGGGGGTGGAGGGCCGTGTCGGCTGACACCGGTGCCGAGGCCCTCCGGCGGGAGGGGCGCATCGTGGTCGTCGGCGCCTCGCTGGCCGGACTGCGCGCGGCGGAGGTCCTCCGCGACCGGGGCTTCACCGGGTCGCTCACCCTGATCGGCGACGAGCCGTACGAGCCGTACGACCGGCCCCCGCTGTCCAAGCAGGTGCTGCTGGGGCTGGAGGACGCCGAGGCCACCGCGCTGCCGCGCAGGCGTGACATCGACGCCGAATGGCGTCTGGGCCTGGCCGCCGCGGGCCTGGACCGAACCGCCAAGCAGGTGATCCTGGCGGACGGCGACACCGTGTCCTACGACCGCCTGCTGATCACCACCGGTACCAAGGCCCGGCCCTGGTTCCACCCGGACCAGGCCGCGCTGGACGGGGTTTTCGTGCTGCGTACCCGCGACGACTCCGCTCGGCTGTACCGGAAACTCGCCACCGGCCCCCGTCGGACGCTGGTGATCGGCGCGGGTTTCACGGGCTCCGAGATCGCCTCCGTCTGCCGGGAGCGCGGCCTGGAGGTGACGGTCGCCGAACGCGGCCCGGCACCGCTGGTCGGCGCCCTCGGCGGGGTGCTCGCGGCGGTGGCGGCCCGGCTGCAGCGGGATCGCGGAGTGGACCTGCGCTGCGGAGTCAGTATCACCGCGCTGGAGGGCGACCAGGCCGGACGGCTGCGGCGCGCCCACCTGTCCGACGGATCGGCGATCGACGTCGACGTGGCGGTGGTCTGTCTCGGCGCCGTCCGGAACACCGAATGGCTCGCCGGCTCCGGAGTGGCCGCCGGCCCCAGGGGGATCGCCTGCGACGCGGGATGCCGGGTGTTCGACGTCAACGGCATCGTCACCGACGACATCTATGCCGCGGGCGACGTCGCCCGCAGCCCGCACCCGCTGTTCGGATACCAGTTCCTGTCGCTGGAGCACTGGGGCAACGCGGTCGAACAGGCCCGGATCGCCGCCCACAACATGATCAGCCCGGGTCCCGAGCGCCGCCCGCACCTGTGGGTGCCGATGTTCTGGTCGGTCCAGTTCGGCGTCAACATCAAGTCGGTGGGTGTGCCGACGCTGGGCGATCAACTGGTCGTGGCGCAGGGGGCACTCGCCGAGGAGCGGTTCGTCGCGGTGTACGGGTATCGCGGCCGGGTCATCGCCGCGGCTTCCTTCGACGCGGGCAAGTGGCTGGGGCACTACCGGCAGCAGATCGAGACCGGAGCGTCGTTCCCGCCGGACTACCCGGTGGTGGACGGCCGTGCCGACGCTGTGCAACCGGTCGATCCGGCGTTCCCGGACCCCCACCTGCCCACCCACGAACCGACCGTCACCCTGACCGGCCACTCACCGACCGAGCGGCGTGTCCATTTCGTCCCGGCGCGCGCCTGACCCTCTTTCCGGACCGTCGGCCCTCAGGAGACACCATGACTCTCGGCACCCTGTTCGCGCAGATCACCGACTACGCGAGTCGCGCCGATCCGTACCCGCTCTACGCCGCACTGCGCGCCTCGCCGGTCAGCCGTCAGGACGATGGATCGTACCTGGTCAGCACGTATTACGAGGTGCGGAGCCTGGCCAACGACCCGCGGCTGAGCAACGACCTGCGCAACCGCACTCCCGGCGCCGACGGCCCCGCCATGTCCGAGGAGGACACGAATCTGCCGCCGAGCTTCCTGTTTCAGGATCCGCCCGGACACGACCGGCTGCGCAATGCGGCGATGCGGCCGTTCGGGCCGCCGCACAGCCCCAGGTTCCTCCACGACCTGCGTGGAGAGCTCGCCAGGGTCGTGGCCGAGCTGTTCGACGGGCTCGAAGGCAAGGACGAGATCGACGTGGTCGACGACTTCGCCTACCCTCTCCCCGTCACGGCCATCTGCAAGGTCCTGGGCGTGCCGCGCGAGGACGAACAACGCTTCCACGGCTGGGCCGACACCGTCGCGTCGGGGCTCGATCCCAGTGGCGGGCAAAGAGGCGCGGAAAAGGCCCAGCAGGCACGCCGCGAGCTGGGCGTCTACCTCTCCGGCCTGATCGAGACCAAGCGCCGCCGCAACGGCAGCGGGATCCTCGGTCCCCTCGCCCGCGAAACGGGCCCCGGCGGCACCATGTCGACAACGGAGCTGGTGTCCACCGCGATTCTTCTCCTGATCGCGGGCCACGAGACCACCGTCAACCTGATCAGCAACGCGACCCTCGCGCTGCTGCGCCACCCCGAGGTCCTCGAGCGGTTCCGGAAGGAACCGGAGCTGGTCGTCCCGCTCGTCGAGGAGGTGCTGCGGTACGAGCCGCCGGTCCAGTTCATACCGTTCACCACCGCCCTGGCCGACATCGACATCGCCGGTACCACCATTCCCAAGGGCGCGCCTGTCCGGCTGATGCTGGCCTCGGCCAACCGCGACCCGAAACGCTTCGAGGATCCCGACCGGTTCGATCCCGACCGCGCGGACAACCAGCACTTGGGGTTCTACACCGGCATCCACTACTGCTTCGGCGCCCCGCTGGCCCGGATGGAGGCGCAGCTCGCCCTGCCCGAACTCTTCCGCCGGCTGAAGAACCCACGGCTCCTGGCGGACCCGCCGCCCTACCGCGCCAACCCCGTCCTGCGCGGCCCCCGCCACCTTCCCGTGGCGATCGACGGCCTCACGGCCCCATGATACGGACGTCCCGGCGCACCAGGGACCCGCGCTGCGGCGAGCTTGCTCACCGCTTCGGGCCGGCCAGAGGTCAGGCCAATACAATGTCAGTGATGCGTCCGTTGTCGCCGGACGAGTGAGAGTGTGCGCCATGGATGGTATCGCCGACATGGGGGGCACCCAGGGATGGGGCCCCGTACATCCGCCGAGACGCGACGAACCCGTCTTCGCGGAAGACTGGCAGGGCAAGGCGTTCGCGCTGGCGATTCTCTCCAGCCGTATTGCGAGCGGCGGCATCAACACGGACGCCTTCCGGCACGCCCTGGAGCGGCTGGACCCGGCCGCCTACCTGGACGACGGCTACTTCGGGCGCTGGCTCAACGCGGGCGAGCTGATGCTCACCGAACGGTCCGTCCTCGCGCCGGGCGCGGTCGAGGCCCGCGCCCGCGCCCTGCGCGGCGAACAGGTGGCGCAACCGCCGATCCCCGAGCCGGCCATACCTCACTACGCACCCACCGCCGAGGGCTCGCTGCGCTCCGTGGACAACGCACCGGCCTTCGGCCTCGGCGAGCGCGTACGCGCGAAGAACGTGTCCTTCCCCGGGCACACCCGGTTGCCGGGCTACATCCGGGGACACACCGGAGTCGTCGACATCATCCAGCCCGCCCATGTGCTGCCGGACACCAACGCGCACTTCCTGGGCGAGAACCCGCAGTACGTCTACACGGTCCGGTTCGACTCGCGGGAACTGTGGGGCGCCGACGCCGAACCCTTCGCGGTCACCGTGGAGATGTACGAAAGCTACCTGGAGACCACGGCATGAGCACCACCGCCGGCGGCCCGGACGAAACACCTTCCGTGGCCTTGCGCACCGAGGCACTGGAGCAGCTGCTCACCGAGCGGGGCCTGATCGACCCCCAGGTGATGAACGGGATCATCACCCAGTACGAGACCAATGTGGGCCCGCTCAACGGGGCCAAGGTCGTCGCCAGGGCCTGGACCGACCCCGACTACCGGCGGCGCCTGCTCCAGGACGGCACCGCCGCCATCAAGGAGCTGGGGTTCTCGGGGCAGCAGGGCGAGCACATCGTCGTCGTGGAGAACACTCCGGCGGTCCACAACGTGGTGGTGTGCACCCTGTGCTCGTGTTACCCCTGGCCGGTGCTCGGTCTGCCGCCGAGCTGGTACAAGGACCCCGCCTACCGTGCGCGGGTGGTGCGGGAGCCGCGCACGGTGCTGTCCGAGATGGGGCTCGAACTCGGCGACGACGTACGGATCATCGTCCGCGACTCCACGAGCGAGGTGCGCTGGCTGGTGCTGCCCGGGCGCCCGGCCGGCACCGAGCATCTGTCCGAGGAGGAACTCGTACCCCTGGTGACCAGGGACGCGATGGTCGGAGTGGCCAAGGTGACGGCACCGTGAGCGCGCCGATGGACATCGAGGGCCCGGCCGCTCCCCCTCGCTCCAACGGCGAGCTGGTGTTCGCCGAGCCGTGGGAGAGCCGCGCCTTCGGCATGGCCGTCACCCTGTACGAGGCGGGCGCGTTCACCTGGCCGGAATTCCAGGCGGCACTGATCTCCCGGATCGCCGCCTGGGAAGCCTCGGCGGAGCCGGACGAGTCGTACGACTACTACCGGCTCTGGCTGGCCGCCCTGGAGGACGTGCTCGCGGGCCTGCGCGCCGTGTCCACCGACGAGGTCACCGCACGCGCCCGAGCCCTGGGACGGCGCCCCGAGGGCCACGACCACCGTGGCCACGACGACCACCTGCACTGACGAGAAGGGCGTGACCGCCGCCGGAGCGGCCGTGGTCAGCCTTCGTCGGCCGGTCCTGGGGGCGTGTCCGCGCCGAGGGTTCTGGCGGCGAACTCCGCCAGGCGTGCCCGTATCTCACCGCGGGTCAGGCCCTTTTCGCCGGCCAGGTAGGCGACCAGGTCGGCGCGGGTGGCGGCGAGCAGGGCGTGGGCGGTGAAGTCGGTGGAATCGGTGCCGGTCAGGCCCGGAATGCGGTCCAGCAGGTCACGAAGCAGTGCGTGCCATCGCTCGTAGTGCTCCGTGCGGTAGGGGCTGTCGGTGCCGGTCTGTTCCAGGGCCAGCGCCAGGTGGCGGTTGTCGAGCTTGAAGCACAGGACGGCGTCGAGCAAGGCCAGTACACGCTGCAGCCGCCCGGTCGCGGGCCCCAGCGGCGGCGGGCCCTCCTCGACGCTCGTCCGGACCGGTTCGAGCCGCGCCTCGTACAGCGCCCGGATCAGCCCGGTGCGGTCGCCGAAGGCGCGGAAGAGCGTCCCCTTCCCGACGCCCGACGCCGCCGCGATGTCGGCCATGGTGACGTCTTCGGGGTGCTCGCACCGGGTGAAGAGGGTGTCGGCGGCGGCGAGGACGGCCGCGCGGTTGCGGGCGGCGTCCTTGCGCGGGCTGCGCTCGGGCACGGGGTTCCTCCGTTGCAATCCGGACCGGCGGTCCGTATTGCCGAAGAAGCGGACCACCGGTCCGTATCGTACTGGAGCACTCGAGCGGAGAGAGTCATGCCGGAGAACAGCTACGCGGACGGCTCACCGGCCGATCTGTACCGCCGGAGCCTGCAACTGCTCCTGGACAAGGACATCCAAGGCTGGATCGGCCTGTGGGCCGCCGACGGAGTGATGGAGTTCCCCTTCGCCCCGCCGGGCCGGCCCGAGCGTCTGGAGGGCAGGGATGCCATCGCCCGCTACATGCGTGAGTCCCCGACCACATCGACCTGCACGACTTCCCCGACGTGCGGATCCGCCAGACCACCGACCCGCAGACCATCGTGGTCGAGATGCGCGGAGTGGGCCGGGTCGTTGAGAGCGGCGGGCCCTTCGACATGACCTACATCGCTGTCGTGTCCGTTCGCGACGGCCGCTTCGCCTCCTACCGGGACTACTGGAATCCGCTCGCCGTCCAGGCACCCGGTCTGGACTTCGCCGGGAGCGACGCCCGATGACCGCTCCGGGCACCACCCTGGTGACCGGCGCCACCGGCACGACCGGGAGCCGTACGGCCGCGGGACTGGCCGCCGCCGGACACCGCGTCAAGGCCGCGAGCCGGCGTGCCACTGCGGTCGCGGGTGCGGAACCGGTCCGCTTCGACTGGTACGACCCCACCACCTTCGGCGCCGCTCTCGACGGAGCCGACCGCGTCTACCTCGTTCCGCCGGTGGGCGACCCGGACCCGGCCGCGGGCATGCTGCCCTTCCTACGGCGGGCTCGGGCCGCCGGTGCACACCGTGCGGTGCTGCTCAGCTCCTCGGCCGTCCCCGAGGGAGGCCCTGGAGTGGGTGCGGTGCACCGGGCGCTGCCCGGGCTGTTCGACCAGTGGGCGGTGCTGCGGCCCTCCTGGTTCATGCAGAACTTCACCGGGTTCCTCCGAGGATGCCCCGGCCTTCAGGCCGGGGAGGAATCGGACTCCTGCGGAGCAGGGCAGGGATAGCCGGATCGCCGTCAGGGCGATCCGGCGTCCACCCCGCACGGCGGTGATGTCGCCCGCAATGATCGAGAGCTCTCGACTGTCAGTGCTCTCGGGTAGGTTCGGATGCATGACGACGGAGGCGACCACGAAGGACGCCGGGCATGCCCGGTACACCTTCCGTGTGCGCCTGTCGAACACGGCCAGGGGCCGGCTCGAAGCCGAGTGGGATCGCTGCCGCTGGATCTGGAACGAGTGCGTCGCGAAGTCCCGGCAGGTCCACGTGCAGGGCAAAGCGGGTGGCGAGAAGCTGACGTGTGGTCCGGCTCAGCTCGACAAGATGCTGACCGAGGCACGCGGGGTGACGCCCTGGCTGGCTGAGGGCGCGTCGGTGCCTCAGCAGCAGGTGATACGCGACTTCGCCAGGTCGAGGGCGAAAGCGCTGAAGGACATCAAGGATCGGTTGCCGATGCACCGCCGGGCCGGGATGCCCCGCTTCAAGAAGAAGCGGGAGGCGCGGTGCAGCCTCAACTACACCAAGCGCGGTTTCCGCCTCAGGGACGGCCGCCTGCACCTTGCGGGCCAGATCGTGCTGACGGTGGTGTGGTCGCGGGATCTGCCCGCCGACCCGTCGAGTGTGCGCGTGCACCAGGACACGCTCGGGCAGTGGTACGTGTCCTTCGTCGTTGCCGCGCAGAGTGAACCGCTCGCTCCCACGGGGCGCGTGCTCGGGGTGGACTGGGGTGTGACGGAGACCGCCACCACCACCGACGACGCCTACGATCTCCCCCATGCCGAGCACGGCAGGCGGGCCGCGCAGCGGCTGGCGAGGTATCAGCGGATGATGGCCCGGCGGCGGCGTCCGAAGGGACAGCCCGCATCCGCCGGCTACCGGAAGGCGCAGGCACAGGCGGCGAAGCTGCACAAGAAGATCGTGCGGCAGCGGGAGGACACCGCCCGCAAGTGGGCCAAGCGGGTGATGCGCGGCCACGACGGGGTTGCGGTGGAGGACTTCAGGCCGAGGTTCCTGGCGAAGACCACCATGGCCCGCAAGGCGGCCGATGCCGCCATCGCCGCGACGAAGCGTGCCCTGTGCGAGATGGGCCGCAAGCACGGGCGGGACGTCCGTCTCGTGCACCCGGCGCACACCACGATGGACTGTGCCAAGTGCGGAGCGAGAACCAAGCACGCACTGCCTCTGTCGATGAGAACGTATGCCTGCACCGTGTGCGGAGCGGTGTCCCCCAGGGACAAGAACTCCGCCCGCGTGATGCTGGTCCGGGCAGGTTGGAACCCGGACGGTGTCGAGGGCGTAAGACCACCCGAGCCGCCGGCTCCGGTGGCGGCCTGAGCCGTAAATCCCCGCTCAGCCCTGGAGGGCGACGCATTCCCCTCCCTTCAGGGAGGGGAGCCTTCAACGGCACGCACGTCCACGCCCAGAGCATCCGTGCGCGCGGTGAGATCCTGACGGCGGCCGGGGCCGGTCGCGTGGGGTTCGTCGACGCCGACGACATCGCCGCCGTCGCCGTACACGCTCTGACCGGGGACCGCGCGCCCGGCACCGACCTCGTCCTGACCGGACCTGAGGCGCTCAGCCACGAAGACGTCGCCACCGTCGTCACGCAGGTCACCGGCCGGCCCGTGATCCACCGGTCTCTGACGTACGAGCAGATGCGAGACCGCCTGGCCGCACGGATGCCGCTGGAGTTCGCCGAAATGCTGGCCGGCATGGACCGCGCCATCGCCGAGGGCGCCAAGGACCGCACCACCGACACTGTCCAACGCCTCACCGGCCGCCCGCCGCACAGCTTCCGTGAGGTCGCCGTACGAGAGCTGACACCCGACGGATGATCGTGCGGGGCGGGGTCAGCGCAGCCCGTCCCACAGGACTCGCAGGTGCTCGCGAGGGGCGTGGTCGAGGGTGGGCGTCGCGCCGAAGCGGCGGACGGCGCGGCCGGGTTCGCGGTAGGCGGGCCAGCCGGGGTCGCCGGTGGTGGCGAAGGCGATCCAGGCGGCGTGCATGCTGTCGGCGATGTGCTGCGGAGGCCTGTCGCCGAGCAGGGCCGCGAAGCCCGGGTCGGCCAGGTTGTCGAAGACGAACGGAAGGTCGGCCGCATGGCAGGCGCCGAGATCTCCGTCGAGGGCAGGCGACGGCCAGGCGAACTCGTAGACGAACGCGCGGGCGCCCTGGCCTGTTTGGGCCTCCGCCAGCCGCAGGGCGGGTAGCCGGTAGAACCAGTCCGTGGCGATCTCGGCGAACAGGTCGCCCGGCGCCGCGTCGGGGAAGGACGCGCGATAGGCGAGCACCCCCTGTGGCGGCAGACCGTAGGCCGCTGCCGCGCTGTCCAGGAGATCGTCGGTCACCAGCGGGGACAGCCCGGTGGGCACGGTGAACAGGCGGAACTCGTCTCGGGTGAAGCCCACCAGCACATCGACGTCCGCGGCAGTGCCGTCCGCGATCGCCTCGATGGGCGGGCGCGGCAGGTTGGTGCGGTCGACCACGGGTTCGAAGGGCATCAGGTTGAGGGCCGCCTCGCCCCACAGTGCCGGGTCCGGGCGTGCGGAGATCTCCGTGCGCAGTCGCTGCTGCGCGGCCAGCAGCCGCTCCAGGGGCACGGCGGCGAGGTCCGCACGGGTGGGCGGCACGCCGAGCACGGAGGCCAGTTCGGCCCCGACCCGGGCGGCGGAGCCGGGGGACAGCACGTGATGGGCCGCTCCGCTCTGCAGTACGGCGCGGTGGAAGAGGCCTTTGGCCGCGGGCATGGCGAGCAGGGCGCCGATGCTCATGGCCCCGGCCGACTGGCCGAAGACGGTGACGCGCCGGGGATCGCCGCCGAACGACGCGATGTTGTCGCGCACCCATTCCAGCGCGGCGATCTGGTCCAGCAGACCGAGGTTGGCCGGGGCGGGGTCCTCGGGGCCGAGGTGCAGGAAGCCGTGCGCGCCCAAACGGTAGTTCAGCGTCACCAGCACCACGCCGTCACGGGCGAACGCGGTGCCGTCGTAACCGGGTACGGAACCCGAGCCGTTGCTGAACGCGCCGCCGTGCAGCCAGACCATGACGGGCAGCCGTCCCGCCGGATCGGGGGTCCAGACGTTGAGATTGAGGAAGTCCTCGCCGGGGATGTCGACCTCGGGGATGAGACGGTTCAGCGGTGGGGCGTACGGGGCCTTGGGCGCGGTGGGTCCGTAGGTGTCGGCGTCGCGTGTTCCGGTCCATGGGGCCGGCGGGCGGGGCGGGGTGAAGCGGAGCGGTCCGACCGGGGCGGCGGCATAGGGGATGTTCCTGAAGCGGGCGATGCCGTCCGGGCCGGTGATGCCGCGCACGGCACCGTGCCGGGTGGAGAGGACCGGTCGCATGGTTGCTCCTGGGCGCGAGGGGGGGACGGGACGCATGCTCAGCGGTGGGCGCCGGCCATGCGCAGGGCGAACTGCGCGTACTGGTCGGCGACTTGTTCACGGGTACGGCTGGAGGCGGGTCCGAACCACTGGGCGACCTGCACCCCGAGGCCGCCGATCGCGGTCACCGCCAGCAGTGGGTCGTCGATGCTGAACTCGCCCTGGCACAGGCCCAGTTCAAGGACGTCGGCGAGCATGCGACGGCACTGCTCGCGCAGTTTGAGGGAGGGCTCGGCCAGTTCGGGAGGCAAGGCGTGCAGTTCGCTGTTGGTGACGACCGCCAGCAGCGGATAGTCGGTGTGCAGCAGCACATGGGCGCGGACCAGGGCGGCCAGCTGCCGGCCGGCGCCGGCGTCCCGAGTGCCGGCTGCGGCCTCGGTCAGGCGGGCCAGCATCTCCTCGTGGCCGATGCGCACCAACGCGGCGAGCACGTGCCCCTTGGAGGGGTAGTGCGCGTACAGCGTCGCGGAGTTGATGCCGACGATGCCCGCGATCTGCCGGATCGAGGCGCCGGCGAAGCCCGATTCGGCGAACAGTTCCAGGCCCGCCTTCAGGATCCGCCCTCGCGTGCCGGGAGGCGTCACCCCCTCGGGCAGGACGGCGCCCATCGCCACGACCCGGCGGGGCTCCCAGGCGGGAAGTTCCACGGCTGCTCCTGACGGACACGGAGAGATTCCAACCAATCGATTGGTTGACACCGTAGCGCAGAAGCCGGAAGGTATCCCGCGACGAAACCGAAACAACCAATCGATTGGTTGGCTCGGTCCGTCCGAGCGGCCCGCCCGACCCGCGCCGCAGGCACCACGCACGTCGCACACTGCACCGCACGCGCCATCCGCTCCCGCAAAACCGTCCGACGGCCACACCCGGCCGGACGGCAACGAGTTCCCGGGCCGGCCGTCGTCGCCACGTCCCTCGGGGCCGCCCCCGCCGGCGGCACCGTCCTCCCACCCAACGGAGTGTGCACAATGAGGTTCCGCTCCCTGCGCAGAGCCGTCCGCGGCATGGCCGTCCTCGGGGCCGCAGCCGCTCTGACCGGCCTCGGCCTGACCGCCCCCGCCCAGGCCGCCGCCCCACCGCTGCCGGACCTGGACATCACCGGCACCTACGTCACCGGCGTCTCCTCCGGCGGCTTCATGGCGACCCAGCTCCAGGTCGCCTACTCCGGCACCTTCGACGGCGCAGGAATCGTCGCCGCGGGCCCGTACGACTGCGGCCGGGGCAGGATCATCGAGTTCGTCACCTGCGACCTGGGCCTCGGCGTCGGCCAACTGGAGCAGCAGGCCACCGACTGGGCGGCCGAGGGCCGGATCGACCCGGTCTCCAACCTGGCGGGCAAGCCGGTCTACACCTACCACGGCTACCTCGACCCGGTCGTCAACCCGGTCGTCAACCCGCTCGTCTCCCGTGCCGGCGTGGACTTCTACGAGCACTTCGGCGCCGACGTCACGTACCACGATTGGGATCCGGCCGGGCACTCCTGGCCCACACCCGACGGCGTCGTCCCCTGCGCCCTCACGCTGCCCCCCTTCCTGAACAACTGCCACGACGACCCGCAGCGGGAGATGCTCACCACCTGGCTGGGCACGGTCAACCCACGCAACACCGGCGCCCCGGAGGGCTCACTCACCTACTTCGACCAGAACGCCTACGCCCCCGGCGGCTCCGCCCGCGCACTGTCCATGGACGGCACCGGCCAGCTCTATGTGCCGCCCAACTGCGCCCAGGGCGAGCCCTGCAAGCTGGTGGTCGCCCTTCACGGCTGCCTGTCCGCCCAGCAACTCCTCGGCACCGCCTTTGCCGAGAAGGGCAACCTCGACACCTACGCCGACACCAACAACCTCGTCGTCCTCTACCCGCAGGCCGTCTCCAGCGTCTGGCCCGTCAACCCACAGGGCTGCTGGGACTGGTTCGGCTACACGGGCTCCGACTACGCGATCAAGAGTGCCCCCCAGATGACCGCAGTCGTCAACATGGTCCACGCCCTGGGCGGCTGACCGACTTCCCGATGGCGTGTGGGCCGTACGGTCTCGCCGGGGCACGGCACATGCGGGCCGTACGGTCGCGCCGCGGATACGGCGAGCGGGCCGTACGGTCTTGCCGGGGCACGAGCATGCGAGCTGTACGGTCGCACCGCGGGCACGGCCTGCATGCCGGCCGTACGCGGGCGCCGCAGGCATGGTGTGCGGGCCCTGGGGTCGCGCCGCGGGCACGGCCCGGGGGCCGTAGGGTCGCGCCGCGCGGGCATGGCGTGCGGGCCGAACGGTCGCGCAGGGGCACGGCCTGCGGCCGCGTACGACTGCGCTGCGGGCACGGCAAGCGGGTTCCTGGGCGCCACGGGCACCCCCTTACCGGACCGAGTTCATCTCCGCCGACGCACCGCTGGTGCGCATGAGTTCGGGGTCGTGGTGGAGGCCTCGCCGGAGGAAGCGGGGCGGGGCCCGATCGACACGCTCCGGGCGGCGGCCCGCTCGCGCAGGGCCCGCCTCCGTATGCGGCGGTTCCTTTCTGCCGGCCGAGGCGGGCCTCCTTGATGGCGTGCCGCTATACGGATGTGACGGTGGACACCGAGCCGATCTTCGTCTGGGACGGCCCCTTCGTGACGTCCGCGGGCGTGTCGACTCCGGGCACGCCACCCGCCACCACCCCGGCGAGGGACTCCGGCTCACCGTCGGCAACCAGACGGCCGACGACACTGTGCCGACCGCGCTGGGTCATGTGCCGACGAGCTTGCCCGGGCCGGGGACGGTGCGGAAACGGAACGGCTCCGGGTCGCGGCCGGCCTGGATGAACCAGCACTCCCCGGTGCCGTCGCCGGTGACGATCCGCAGCACCGTGTCCGCCACGACCTGAGCCGGGATGATCGGCATCGACTGCTCGGAGAGCATGTCGCGCAGCGGATCGATGATCCGCGACTCGGCGAACCCGGGGCAGACGGCGTTGAACCGCACATTGTCCGGCGCGAGAGCCGGCCCCAGGGAGCGAGCGAGTCCGACGACCGCGTGCTTGTTGGCCGCGTACAGCGGATCGAGCGGTACGGCCGCCAGGCCCGCCAGCGACGCGGTCGCCACGATCACCCCGCCACCGCGGGCCCGCAGCGCGGGCAGCAGCGCATGGGTGCCGAAGACCACGCCGTCGAGGTTGGCTCCCATCGCGCGACGGTAGCGGGCCAGGTCGAAGTCCTCACCGAGGCCGCATCCGGTCGCCACCCCCGCGTTGAGCAACGCGATGTCGACGCCACCGCAGGTCTCCCGGGTGAAGTCCACCAGCGCACGGTTGGCGTCCGGGTCGGAGACGTCACAGGCGCGGAAATGGCCGCCAATCATGTCGGCCACTTCGCGGCCGCCTCGGGCGTCGAGATCCGCGACGACCACGCGTGCCCCCGCCTTCGCCAGCGTCAGTGCCGTGGCCCGGCCCAGTCCACTGGCACCGCCGGTGACGATGGCCACCTTGCCCTGGAGCGCGGCGCCGTCCGTCTGTCCCGGCCGGGCTGCGGCGAGGCTCTCGATGGTGGTCATGCCAGCTCCAGGACGAGCTTGCCGACGTTCTCCCCGCGGAAGAGCATCTGCAGTGTCTCGGGGAAGTCGTCCACGCTCCCCCTCACCACGTGTTCCTTCACCTTGATGCGACCGGCAGCGATCCAGGCGGAGATGTCCTGCGCGGCCTGCGCGTAGCGCTTGGCGTAGTCGAAGACGACGAAGCCCTCCATGCGGGCGCGGCGCACCAGCAGCGACAGGTAGTTGGACGGGCCCTTGACCGGCGTGGCGTTGTTGTACTGGCTGATCGCACCGCAGACCACGACTCGTGCGTGCATCGCCAGTCGCGTCAGGGCCGCGTCGAGGATGTCCCCTCCGACATTGTCGAAGTAGACGTCGATGCCGTCGGGGGCCTCCCGGCGCAGCGCCTTCCTGACGTCCTCGGCGCGGTAGTCGATCGCCGCGTCGAATCCCAGCTCGTCGATGAGCATGGCGCACTTCTCCGGTCCGCCGGCGATGCCGACGACCCTGCAGCCCTTGGCCTTCGCGATCTGACCGGCGATACTGCCGACCGCCCCGGCCGCCCCCGACACCACGACGGTCTCGCCGTCCTTCAGAAACCCGACGTCCAGCAGGCCGAAGTAGGCGGTCATGCCGGGCATGCCCAGCGCACCGAGATACGTGGAGGGCGGGGCGAGGGAGGTGTCGATCTTCATGGCGCCCTTGCCGTCGGAGACCACGTACTCCTGGACGCCGAACGTGCCGACCACGTGATCGCCCGGCTGGAAGTCGGGGTGGTTGGATGCGGTGATCTCGATGACTGATCCGGCGCGCATCACCTCGCCGATGCCGACCGGAGGCAGATAGGAGGGACGGTCGTCCAGCCAGCCCCGCATCGCCGGGTCCAGGGAGATGACGCGCGTCCGGCCCGCGAACCGGCCCGGGCCCGGCTCGTCGACGGGCCCCGAACAGTGCTGCCAGTCCTCGGGTTTGACCTCGCCCACGGGTCGGGCTGCCAGACGGATCTGGCGGTTGGTCGCAGACATCGCGCCTCCTGTCGCTCACGGCTTCGCCGCAGGGTACCGACCGGTAGGTATGTCAGTGGGTGTGATGTTGGCCATACACCTGGCCACGGGACGGAGGCACGGGTGCTCGCCGCGGCCGAGTGACCCGTCGCGGGCGTGGCTCGTGTCGCCGACGAACCCGGCTGGGGTGGGTCATCGGGGATCGGCATCCCACCCCAGTGGAGCGTTCGCCTGTTTCGAGGGGTCTCGTCAGAGGAAGCTGACGCCCTGGGCGAGGTTGAGTTCGCTGGAGTAGTTGATGGTGTTGGTGGCCGAGCGCATGTAGGACTTCCAGGCGTCGGAGCCGGACTCGCGGCCGCCGCCGGTGTCCTTCTCGCCGCCGAACGCGCCCCCGATCTCGGCTCCGGAGGTGCCGATGTTGACGTTGGCGATACCGCAGTCGGAGCCGGCGGAGGACAGGAAGATCTCGGCTTCCTGCTGGTCGCGGGTGAAGATGCTGGACGACAGGCCCTGGGGGACGTCGTTGTGCAGGGCGATCGCCTCGTCGAGGGTGTCGTAGGTGAGGACGTACAAGATGGGGGCGAAGGTCTCCTGCCGTACGACGTCGGTCTGTTCGGGGACGCGGACGAGGACGGGCTCGGTGTAGGCGGCCGCGGGTGCGGCCCCGGCCAGGCGCCGGTTGCCGCCGGCCAGGATCTTGCCGCCCTGGGCCTGGACCCGGGTCAGGGCGTCGTGCATGGCGTCGAGAGCCGTGGTGGAGATGAGCGGGCCGACCAGGGTGGTGTCGTCGAAGGGATTGCCGATGGCCAGCTTGTTGTAGGCGGCGGTCAGCCGCTCGACGAGGGTGTCGGCGACGTCGCGGTGGACGATGAGGCGGCGCAGGGTGGTGCAGCGCTGCCCCGCGGTGCCGGCCGCGGCGAAGACGATGGCGGGCACGGCGAGGTCGAGGTCGGCGGACGGGGTGACGATCGCCGCGTTGTTGCCGCCGAGTTCCAGCAGGGAGCGGCCGAAGCGGGCGGCGACGCGGGGGCCGACCTCGCGGCCCATGCGGGTGGAGCCGGTGGCACTGACGAGGGCGACGCGGGGGTCGTCCACGAGCTTCTCGCCGACCGCGCGGTCACCGAGCAGGAGGCGGTGCACATCGCGGGGTGCCCCGACCTCGTCTGCGGCGCGGGCCAGCAGGTGGTGGCACGCCAGGGAGATCAGCGGGGTGAGTTCCGAGGGCTTCCAGACCACGGTGTCACCGCAGACGAGGGCGACGGCGGTGTTCCAGGACCACACGGCGGCGGGGAAGTTGAAGGCGGAGATGACACCGACCACGCCAAGGGGGTGCCAGGTCTCGGCCAGGCGGTGGCCGGGGCGTTCGGAGGCGATCGTACGGCCGTACAGCTGGCGGGACAGGCCGACCGCGAAGTCGCAGATGTCGATCATCTCCTGGATCTCGCCGAGCGCCTCGGAGCGGATCTTGCCCGCCTCGATGGTGACGAGGCCGGCCAGGTCGCCCTTGTGCTCGCGCAGCAACTCGCCGAGGCGGCGCACGAGTTCGCCGCGGCGCGGGGCGGGCGTGGTGCGCCAGGTGAGGAAGGCCGCACGGGCGGCTGCGATGGCCTCTTCGGTGTCCGCGTCGGTCGCGGCCGGCAGGCCGAAGAGGTGCTCGCCGGTCAGGGGCGTGCGGGCGTGGAAGTCGGTGCCCTCGGGCACGGCGACGCCGATGTTCCGAAGGGCGGCACGGGCGCGGGCGCGCAGGTCGTCCGTGGTGGGCAGTGCGATGTTGGTCATGGTGATCCTTGAAGTCCTGAGGGGTCAGCGGAGGGTGCCGGTGATGCCGAGTTCCCGGGCGACTCGGGCGAGGGAGCGGTCCTGCTGCTGTGCGTAGAGGTCGAACGGGTCCAGGACCTCGCGGCCGATGGCGCCGGAGAGCCGGCCGGCGTCGTAGGCGGTGCCCTGCTGGTCGTTGTCGCGGGTGCCCTCGCCGCTGAGGTTGGACTGGAAGATGCCGGCGGCGGAGCGGGGCAGGAAGTCCTCGTAGACGATCGGCTCGGCGTGTACCCAGCCCTGCTGTACCAGTTGGCTGATGCCGGTGGGCGGCTTGCTGCCGTCGCGGGGGCGTTCGTCCGCGAGCCGGTAGGAGAAGTAGGCCAGCCCCTTCGCGGCGAGTTCCTGCTCGCCGGCCGGCATGTGCCGCTCCCACACGCCGCGCGCGATGTCGCTGCGGGCTTCCGAGGGGTTCAGAGACGCCTGCTCGTCGACGCGGCCGAGGAGTTCGTCGTACAGGGCGCGGCCCTCGCGGGTGAGGGCGATGCCGCGGGCCTCGACCTCGCCGAAGCGCACGCGCAGCGCGCCGTCTTCGACGCCGCCGTCCGCGAGGCGCATGGCGCGGGGCTCGGCCAGGGCCCGGAAGGAGGTCTGCCGCAGCAGCACATCGGGGCCCTTCCAGGCCGGCGGGCCCTGGATGGTGTCGATCATCTCGATGCCGCGTTCGGTCATACGGCGGTACAGCTCGTCGATGTCCAGGACGCGCGGGGTGAGGTGGTTGATGTGCGTGCTGCGTACGCCGCCGATGTCCGCGGCGACGGCGGAGATCCGCTCCAGGGTCTCGTACCACGCCTTGTCGACCGGCTCGCTGGACAACTCGAAAGCGGCGACGGCGAGTTGCAGGAAGCGCTCGGCGTCGTCCGCCGGCAGTTCCCTGTCGGCTTCGGACCGGTCGGCCAGCGCGAGCAGTTCCGGGGGAAAGAGTTCGCGGCCCGCGAGGAAGTTCTCCAGGCGCGAGCGCAGATCGGCGTCGAAGAAACGGGGGTCAGCGGGGGTGAGCATCGAGGTGAACACCCGGAAGGGGTTGCGTGCCAGTTCCTCGCCGTCGATGGGCCGGAAGGCGGTGGATACGACGGGGACGGCGCTGGCGGCTGCCTCCCGCAGGTCGTAGAAGCCGACCGGGTGCATGCCGAGGGCGGCGAAGACGCGGGCGACCTGGTGCAGTTCCCGCGGTGTGCCGACGCGGATGGCGCCGTGCCGCTCGGCGGTCACCCTGCCGATGGAGCCGAGGCGTTCGGCGTCGGCCCCCCGCGCGCGCAGGACGTCCGCGTTGACCTCGCGCGAGACGTCCACCAGCGTGGTGTAGGCGGGAACCTCCTGCCCGTACATCTCCGACAACCGCGCGGCGAACGCGGCCCGCAGCTGCCACTGACTGATCGTCGACATGGTTCGGCCTTTCGATCGGGGTTCACACCACGTGCGCCTCGGGGCGGATCTCGGCGCCGTGGCGGAACCGGTCGGCCCCGAGCGGGGAGATGTCGGTGAACGGCTCGCGCTCCAGGTACAGGTCGCGCATGACCTCACCGACCGCGGGCGCCTGCAGGAAGCCGTGACCGGAGAACCCGGTGGCGTACAGGAAGCCCGGCAGCTCAGCGGAGCGGCCGATCAGCGCGTTGTGGTCGGGCGTGACCTCGTACAGGCCCGCCCAGCCGCCGACGGTCCTCATGTCGGCCAGGGCCGGGGCGCGATGGCGGGCGGCGGTGCGGAACAGCTCCAGCCAGTGAGGGGTCCAGGTGGTGTCGAACCCTTCCTCCTGGTCGGGGTCGGCCAGGCCGAAGAGCAGTCCGTCGTCGCTGTTGTGGAAGTAGGCGGTCGAGGAGAAGTCGATGGTGAACGGGATGCGCGGGGCGGGCGGTGTCAGCGGCGCCGTGAACGCCAGTTGCCGTCGGACGGGCCGGACCGGAAGGTCGACGCCGACCATGTCGCCGATCCGCGCCGACCAGGCGCCTGCCGCGCAGATGACGGTGGAGCACGCGATGCGGCCCTGGTCGGTGTGCACACCGGTGATGCGATCGCCGGCCGTGTCGATGCCGCAGACCGCGGTGTGGGTGGCGATGGTGACGCCGGCGTGGGCCGCGGCCCGCGCGTATCCCTGGACGACCAGTCCAGGGCGGGCGTGTCCGTCGGCCGGGGAGTACACGGCGGCCACGAGGCCGTCGGTGCTGACATAGGGGCACAGGCGCCCGGCCTCGTCGGGGCTGATCACGCGGCTCGGCACGCCCAGGCCGTTCTGCAGCTCGACGCCGGCCGCGAAGTCGCTCACCTGCCGATCGCTGTCGAGCAGAAAGAGGTAGCCGACGGTGTCGAGCCGGATGTCGGCGCCGGGACGGTGGGGGAAGTCCCGGTAGGCGCGCAGGCTGCGGTTGCCCAGTTCGATGTTGAGCGGGTCGGAGAACTGGGCGCGAACTCCTCCGATCGGTTTGCCGGAGCTGCCGCAGCCGAGCTCGCCGCGCTCGACGACGACGATGTTCCGCACCCCGGCCTCAGCGAGGTGGAACGCGGTGCTCACACCCATCACACCGCCACCGACGATCACGACATCGGCGGAGGCGGGAACGGTGCGGAAGGCGGAGGACGACAACGGGCCACTCCCTTCCAGGGGCCACCCTCTCGGACTCGGACGCTCCGTTTCCAGGGGTGGCGGGGCTGTCAGTACGGGATGATGCCGATCAGCTATCTGTGCGTCATCGTGGAGCAGCCTCACCGGTGACGTCCATCAACGATTAATGCTGCTGATCTTTAGGATTCCTATGGACTGACCCGGTCGGCGGCCTGGTCCAGATCCCCTGCATCGAACGCAACGCGGTGGCCTCCCTCAAGGCCATCACCGCGACCAGTTCGTCCTCACCCTCAGCTGCCCCGAGCGCCCCGGCATCCTCCACGCCGTGACGTCGTTCCTGCTCGGACACGGATGCGACATCACCGAGCACCAGCAGTTCGACGACGCCGACAACGGCATGGTCGTTGCCGTACCGGCTGCACCGGCCGGTGTTCGTCGGCGAGCACCTCCTGGCGGACGGCACCCCTTCGGCGGGCAGGCCGAACTGCACATCGCCACCCGCCGCGAGACCCGGCACGCCGGCGCCGAGGTGACCTTCGCATGAGCCACCCGGATCACAGCCGCACGCCGCCGCGCGCACCCCTGCGGCGGCGTTGTCGCGGGCATCGGCAAGGACCACTCGGCGCCTTCGGGGGCTGACGATCCTGCGGGAGCGGGTGCGCGAGCTGCGGCCGGCCTGCCTGCCGGTCTTCTCAGTCGCGCCGCGCCACTTCGGAGAGCCGCCCCTTCCACGTGCGCCGATGCAGAGCATCACCGACCGATCAGCCGCTGGACCGTCGGCCCCGCGGTCCATCCGCCGTCGACGGCCAGTTCGGCGCCGGTGACGTACGAGGCGGCGTCCGAAAGGAGGAAGGCGACCGCCTCCGCGACCTCCGGAGGCTCGCCGACCCGGCCCATGGGGGTGTTCGGGTACCTGCCCTCGCCCCGCTCGATGCCGACGTGGGCGGTCATCGGGGTGTAGGTCATGCCCGGATGCACGGAGTTGACGCGGATCCTCGCCGTGCCCAGCTCCACCGCGCCGACCTTGGTGAGTCCGCGCACTCCCCACTTGGCCGCGCCGTAACCGGCGGTCATGGCCAGGCCCATCAGGCCCGCCGACGAGGAGACGTTGACGATCGAGCCGCCTCCGCGCTCCTTCATCAGCGGGATCACGGTCCGGATGCCGAGGAAGACGCCGGTGAGGTTGATGTCGAGGATCCGGCGGAAGTCGTCGGCCGACTGCTCTTCGAGCAGATGGGAACCACCGGAGATGCCCGCGTTGTTGACGAGGCCGTCGACGCCGCCGAACTCGGCGACCGCGTAGGCCCCCACGCGCCGCCAGTCCTCCTCGGAGGTGACGTCGTGCCGGACGAACCGGGCGGCGTCCCCGAGCTTTTCGGCGGTGGTCCGCCCGTCCTCCTCGAGCAGGTCTCCGGAGCGGGCGAGGGCCGGGCCCCTGACGGGGCCCGGGTTGCCCGGGTGCAGGACCGGGGCCTGTCGGCCCCCGTCGGGGGTGGGGCGCAGCATGGGGACCACGGCGCGGCGGCCGCCGGCTCCCACGGGGGCCGTATACGACAACCGCCTCCCCTGATGCGGGGCCGGCCGTCGGCCGGTAGGGGCACGCCCCCTGACGGGGGCTCGACGGGGGCGGGGGCCGGGCCCCTGAGGGGGTCCGGGGTGGTCGGGCCCGGGCTGGCGGCCCCGGAGACGGGTGGGGCGAGGATGCGGCGCGCCACGGCCCCGTGCCGCGTCTCAAGGACGCCAAAGGGGGGAGCCGCCCCGCACACCCCGTAGCACCGCGCCTCAACGCCCTTGCCTCACCCGAGGCCGGCCGGTAACCCCGCCGATGCGCAGCGCCAAGTACAAGGCGCCCGGCAGCACGAAGCGATGTCCCAGGACGTGCAGCGCCCTGGGACCGGCTGCCCGAGCGCCCGGTCATCTGCCGAGCACGGAGTCACGAGACGAGATAGTCAAGTGTTGAGACCTGAGTCGATAAAGATCAAAATCTGAGATGTTAACGGTCAAGTTCGCCGAACACGCATCTGCCTGGACCTTTGGGTACAGAGTGATTTTCGAGTGGCGTCACAGTGTTTACAGGTTCTCCGATAACCCGGTCTGAGCCGGAGGCGGACCGGCCGCCCGCACCAGGATTCGACGCCCGGCCCGTGCGGCCGCAGGCGCACCATGGGGGACTTGAAGGCTCCCCTCCCTGAAGGGAGGGGAATGCGTCGCCCTCCAGGGCTGAGCGGGGATTTACGGCTCAGGCCGCCGCCGGAGCCGGCGGCCCCGGTGGTCTTACGCCCTCGACACCGTCCGGGTTCCAACCCGCCCGGACCAGCATCACGCGGGCGGAGTTCTTGTCCCTGGGGGACACCGCTCCACACGCGGTGCAGGCATACGTTCTCATCGACAGAGGCAGTGCGTGCTTGGTTCTCGCTCCGCACGTGGCACAGTCCCTCGTGGTGTGCACCGGGTGCACGAGACGGACCTCCCGTGCGTGCTTGCGGCCCATCTCGCACAGGGCACGCTTCGTCGCGGCGATGGCGGCATCGGCCGCCCTGCGGGCCATGGTGGTCTTCGCCAGGAACCTCGGCCTGAAGTCCTCCACCGCAACCCCATCGTGGCCGCGCATCACGGACTTGGCCCACGTGCGGCCGGTGTCCTCGCGCTGCCTCGCGATCTTCTTGTGCAGCTTCGCCGCCTGTGCCTGGGCCTTGCGGTAGCCGGCGGATGCGGGCTGTCCCTTCGGACGCCGCCGCCGGGCCATCATCCGCTGATACCTCGCCAGCCGCTGCGCGGCCCGCCTGCCGTGCCCGGCATGCGGCAGATCGTAGGCGTCGTCCGTGGTGGTGGCGGTCTCCTTCACACCCCAGTCCACGCCCAGGACGCGCCCCGTCGGGGCGAGCGGTTCGCTCTGGGCGGCAACGACGAAGGACACATACCAGTGCCCGAGCGTGTCCTGGAGCACCCGCACACTCGACGGGTCGGCCGGAAGGTCCCGCGACCACACCACCGTCACCACGATCCGGCCCGCGAGGTGCAGGCGGCCGTCCCTGAGGCGGAAACCGCGCCTGGTGTAGTTGAGGCTGGGCCGCGCCTCCCCCTTCTTCTTCCACCTGGGCATCCCGGCCCGCCGGTGCATCGGCAACCGGTCCTCGATGTCCTTCAGCGCTTTCGCCCTCGACCTGGCGAAGTCCCGAATCACCTGCTGCTGCGGCACGCTCGCGCCCTCAGCCAGCCAGGGCGTCACCCCGCGGGCCTCGGTCAGCATCTTGTCGAGCTGAGCCGGACCACACGTCAGCTTCTCGCCACCCGCTGTGCCCTGCACGTGGACCTGCCGGGACTTCGCGACGCACTCGTTCCAGATCCACCGGCAGCGATCCCACTCCGCCTCAAGTGCGCGCCGCGCGGCAGCCGACAGGCGCACACGGAAGGTGTACCGGGCATGCCCGGCGTCCTTCGTGCCAGCCTCCGTCGTCATGCATCCGAACCTACCCGAGCGGACCGACAGTCGAGAGCTCTCGATCATCGTGGCCGACGTCACCGCCGTGCGGGGTGGACGCCGGACCGCCCCGACGGCGATCCGGCCATCCCTGCCCCGCTCCGCAGGAGTCCGATTCCTCCCCGGCCTGAAGGCCGGGGCATCCTCGGAGGAACCCGGTGAACACTGAACTCACCGTGCTGCAGCGGCAGAAGGCCGTGAGCCGGGACGACACGATACGGATGCTCCTGGACCAGTCCAAGCGCTCCGGCCGCGCCGTCCCCATCCGGCGCGCGTTCATCCAGGACGCCGACCCCGGCCCCCGCCTGGTCACGCGCCCCGGCAAATTCCCGCAGCTGCTGCGCAGCCCCGAGCGGCTGGAGCTCTTCCTTCTGATCCACTGCGTCACCGCGAGGGCCGACTGGGGCGTGACCGCGCGGTCGGAGACCTGGGGCCGCGCGGCGGGGATCTCGTTCGCCACCGACGGCACCGCGAGCGCCGCGGTCTCCCGGCACCTGGCGAAGCTGAAGGGGCTGAAGCTGATCAGCACCGCCCCGGACGGCCGACTGACTCGGATCACCAAGCTGCTGGAGGACGGCTCCGGGGCTCCGTACTCGCTTCCGTCGGGCAGCGACGAGGGCACACGCAAGGACACCTACTTCAAGGTGCCCTTCGCGTACTGGGAGCAGCACTACTACAAGTCGCTGTCGATGCCGGCGAAGGCGATGCTGTTCATCTTCATGGCCATGCGCAGCCGCTCCATCGTCCTGTACAAGGACCGGGAGTTCGCGACCTGGTACGGCGTCTCCCCGTCGACCGTCAACCGCGGCATCACGGAACTGAAGACGAAGGGCCTGCTGTACGAGTTCGTCTCCGAGCAGCTCCTTGACGGCTCCTCCGCCACCGGCCAGAGCACCCGGGTCCGCTGGGCGCTCGCCGCGCCGTTCGACCTGAACATCAACAAGAAGGACCGGGAAGCCGCGGCCGCCGCCTTGACCCCGGAGGGGGCCGCCGGCACCGCGCTGCGGATCGCCCCCGGTGTCCCCGTGCTCTCCCAGGCGCTGGCCACGCGGTGAGCACCGCCGGGGAACCACGCCCTCCCCGGCCCTACGACTCCCGGCCCCACGGACGGGCCGGGCGCGGCGCAGGCCGCCGCCCGCACAAAGGGCGACGGCCCCCTGTTCCCGCAGGGAGCCGCCCAGTGAAGAAACCGACACTCACTCCCCTATGGAGGGGGCACCATCAGCATGTTCAACGAGCCTAAGGGCACCGCCCGGCTGGCGTCGACCCGACATCACCAAGGCACCAGCAAGTTCCACCACATCCGATCCCGGATCCGGGCCCGGCTGCGGCAGCTCCTGGACGGCGGCCGCCGCCGTCGCCTGCGCTCCCTCGCCCGTACGGCGGGCCACGGCATCGTCCGCGGCGCCGCCGGCGCCCTGGGCGCGAGCGCGACCGGATGGATCATCTGGTGGATCCAACAGCACTGACCCGGCACAGCTGATCCCCGCCGTCCGCCGAGCCGGTGGCCCCGCTCCCCAAGACCGGGGCCACCAACAGCCCACCCCGAAGCGGCTCCCGCCCGGCATGAACAACCTGGTTGTCAACGAGCAACTGACAGGCCAAGGCGTATCCGGCCACCTCAGCCCGCGTCGGCCGGGGCCGTCGGCCCCGCGGGCTCTGAGCAGGCTCCGTCATACACCCCGCGAGCCGCCGCTGCCCAGCGCCCGGCACGGCCACACGCCAGCCGCGAAGCAGGCGGCTCATATCCGGGCGGCGGCGACGTCGCCGGCGTTGACCAGGGCCCCCCACCCCTGCACCGCGGGGAGTTCGGCCCCGGACAGACCCGCTACGGCCTCCAGCACAAGGACACCCGACCCGGGCCGGCCGTCGACCGGCTGGGCACGCCCCCTGACGGGGGCTCGACGGGGCGGGGGCCGGTCCCCTGACGGGACCCGAGTGCCGGACCGGGCCTGTCGGCCCCCGCCAGGGGTGGGGCGCAGCATGGGGGCCACAGCGCGGCGGCCGCCACCTCCCACCGGCACCGCACGGGGCTGGGCCCCTGACGGTCGGGTGTCGGCCGCTGGCCGTGCGCGGGGAAGCCCCCTGCCGGGGGCTTCGCACGGGGCCTGGGCCGGGCCCCTGACGGGACCCGGGACGTCGGGCGCAGTGCCCCGGGATGGGGCCGACCGGGACAGCCGTTGGCCGGGCTCGGGGAAGCCCCCTGACGGGGCTACAGGGGCCCGGATGCTGGTCCAATCGACTGCCGCGCCGGGGAGGTTGCCCCTCTCTTTACAGCAGCATTTCCTCTTCGGCTTCCACGAAGCCGAAGCTCTGGGCCATGTACGTGAGCGCACGGCGCAGCTGGGCCTGACGCTCCTTGTGCTCCAGGGCGGGGACAACGGTGATCGTGACCGCCATCTCGGGCAGCACGTCGCGATCGGTCGGGCCGAGCGGGCTGAGGTCGATCACTGTGCCGAGATCGGGCCGTGGCTGGTCGTAGGGGCCTTCGGCGCTCAAGCGCAGCTCGACAGTGGGAGCTCCTGCCCACTGCATCTGGTCCGGATCCTGGGTGGCTGCTGCGGGCACAAGGTCGGCTGCGGTCTCCCATGCGGCGAGGAGAACCGCCTGAACCTCCTGCAGCGACAGCCTCGTCGTGGCGTCCGAGGGCAGGGTGGCTTCCCATGCCGCGACGTCCTCAAGCAGCGCCTCGGCGCACGTCACCACGTGCGCCCCGAGGGGGCTGGGCAGGGCTGCCATCGCTGCGGCGGTGAGTGCTGGGCGGCCGTCCGGGGCGGTGACGGTGCTCGAATAGCTTGCGGCGTCCCGGGCGTTTCGATACGGCCCCGGCTGCCAATGCGCGGCGAGGTGTTCAGCACCGCGGCGGCGGGACAGCAGCGTCGCCGCGCCGGCGAGCGCACTGAAAGGGAGTCCCTGCCTCAGCTCACGGCGGCGCGGCGCGCTGATCTCCAGGTCCCCGGTGTCGGCCCAGGGCCAGTTCACCAGGGCCCTCAACCGCAGCTGCGGAGCGGGCTGGTTGGCCGTCCAGTTCAGGGCGGCGCGGGTCTGGTCGAGGCTGAGGCTGATCTGTGGTTCCCACCGCCACAGGCCGCTTCCGGAGCGGACCAGCCGGCCCGGCCCCCATCTGCCGCCGCCCAGAGTCACGGACTCGGTGTCGGGGCCGAGCACGAGGGGTTGCTCGCCGTCGACGGCCGGATAGCCCACCGCCGGGATCGCCTGGCCTGCCGGGTCCCGTCGGCCGGCCTCCATCATGGCTTGCCAGACCGGCTCGGCCAGCACGAGCGGCGGCTGACGGTCCACCAGGCACAGCACCCAGCCGGGTTCGGACTCGACCGTGTCTGCGAAGTGCTGCACCACGCCTGCGCCCTGGGCGTAAGCCTCGCTGGTCGGCCGGCCGAGGTCCGCCAAGCGGCGCAGTTGCTCGTAGGCGTCGCTCAGCTCCCGCTCACGTGCCGGAAGGCCCTGGCCTACGCGCAGTTCCGGGGCGGAGGTCCGCGCCTGCGCATCGGCGACGGCCTGTCGGACGAGCTCGGTCAGGGCCTTGGGGCCGGGCATGCCCAGCGCCGCGATCCCCATGGACAGCAGGCGCTGGATCTCCGTGCGGGGCAGCCAGTGGGTTCCGTCCGCGTCACGCACCGGGACGGCAACGGTGTGGGCCGGGACCTGGCCCGGCTTGCCGGCTGGGGCGGCGACGACGAAGACCGTGCCCGGCGCCTGCTGCGGGATGTCGATGAAGACCACCCGGGACTGTTCGTCGTCGGACCAGCCGACGGTCACGCCGCGCGGCGCCGGGGTGACGCGCTCGCGGATCACCTTGCGCACCTGATCGAGGTCGACCGCCGACCGGTCCACGGAAGCGATCCGGTCGAGCACCTCCTCGCCGTGCTCCAGTCGCGTGGTGATCCCGAGAACGAGGAGACCTCCGCCTCCGTTGGCGAACGCGGTGACGTCCTTGGCGAGTTCTTCCACCTTGGCCGGATCACGCAGTTCGTACGGGGCGCCCTTGGCATCCAGCCACTGGCTCTCCCGCAACCCCAGCAGCGTGGTGGGCGTCCGGGCACGCAACGCCGACCGGGCGCCCTCGAGATCTATCTGCGACATTCCCGAAGTATCCCCTCCGGCGCATCCCGGCGTGGACCCTTTCCTCCCGGGTCCGGACCGGCCGGCTCGCGGAGCGATGCAGGCGTGGACCGCGAGGTTGCGCGCCGGGCCGGTCAGGGGCAGTCGCCACGAACTCCCCGTTCAACGAGTGGGAGGCGATCTTCAACGAGCCCCGCCTCTGCGCGGCCATCGCCGACCGGATCACCTTTCGCTGCACGCTGATCCAGACCGGCACCGACTTCTACCGCTTCCAGGCCACTGAGGCTGAGCGCAGCACCGGCTGCCCGAGCTGATGAATCGCCCCGCGTCCCAGGCGCACGACCTTATCCCCGGGGCGGCGGCCCGGAGCCCAGGAACTCGCCGGCCGTGTCGACCAGACGCAGCCAGCGCACGGCCGAGCCGGACGTCACGCCCGTGGACATCAGGCGCAGCTGCTCGACCCGGGGCCCCAGCTCTGCCGGCAGAGGGTGGGGAAGCGCGGCGAAGAGCTCCACGTCGTCCTGGCGCTGGAGCTTCGCCAGGGCCCTGGCTCGCCACTCCGCCTCACCCGCGTCGGCGGCTGCCTTGGGTGCGGTCGCGATGAGTGCGATCAGTACGACGCTTTCGACCTGGGTGAGGAGGTCGTCGCGGTCTGTTCCCCAAACGGAGCAGCGTTTACTCAGCCATGCCGCGAACGACTCGTCACTCAAGCGAGCGTCCATGATCCGTGGCGCGAGTCGCCCACTCGTTGCCAACACGTCGTCCATGTCCTTGCGGTTCCCGCCTTCCGTGAACGGGCACGCGTGGTGGGGGGGGGGGGGGCCCCCCCCCCCCACCGCGGGTGGTAAAGAAACATAACCTTTGTGACGGTGGGGTGGGGGGTGGCGGCGCGGGTGTGGGCGGTCTATATCTTACCCCACCTCTCCGTGCGCAAACAGT
>NZ_JBITGJ010000050.1:38372-64740 GCF_044456925.1 Streptomyces sp. NPDC050743 | reverse complement strand
TACTCATGTTGCTCTTGCTACTCACTACCTGTGACTGCTTCCTCCGGGACCATCCGTCCCAGTATCAAGCTGTCCGGCCGGCAGGGGGAACCTCAAACCATCCTGTCGTCGAGGGTGGCGCCCGAACGGTGCGTGTGCCTGGTGTGGCGGAGGTCGTAGACGCGGAAGCCGCCCCTGGAGGCCGACGACAGCACGGGACCGACGCCATCGGCCGAAGATGTGCCGCCCGAAGAGTGCGCCCTTCTCGGCAAAGCTTGCCAGGTGCCGCTTCACCTCCTTGCTGAAGGAAGGCCGGCAGGACGGCGGCACGGACGCCCGCGTCGGACTTGGTCTCACCGGTGACGTCGGGGCGGGCCACGAGGACTTCGTCCGGGCGCTGACGCAGGAGCGGGATGTGAGGACAGGAGGGAACAACCAGCGCGGTCAGCTTCATGGCGACCTCCGCACAGCGGGCGCCGTCTCTACAAGGCGCCTCGCTCAGGCCTTCTCGACACTCACACGTGGATGCTCGGCAGTGAGCAGCCCGATGTCTTCTACATCGGAAGTCAGGATCGTCACCCGGCCGGGATGCTGCAGGGCGGCCGCGCACAGCATGGCGTCGATGGCGTACTTGTGGCCATGCAGCCCCGCTGCGCGCAGCAAAGCGGCAGCGGATTGCGCGACGGCCTGTGTCACCGGCTCGACACTCAGGCGGGACAGGGTCCACTTCAGTGCGGCGTCGTTGATCTTCGGGTGGATCACCTCGACCAGCACGGCGGCTGAGGTGACCACTGGCAGGTCCGCGTCGCGAGCCGCCGTCAGCCACTCATGGATTTCCCGATCACGCTGTACGACTTTCGCCAGGCCCTCGCTGTCCAGGACCAGGGCACCGCTCACGCGGCCGCCCCAGCATTTGAAGCGCCGCCGGTCAGCCGGGCACGCTTGGCCGCCACGGCCTCGGGATCGGCCAGGCCGTGCACCTTGTCGAAGTCCGCGATCAGCTCGTCCAGGTTGTCCCGCTCGATCTGCCGCTGGGCCGCCTTCTCCAGGTAGGCCGAGACGCCCCGCTTGCCGACCCGCTCACGGATCGCCTGCAGAGTTCCGGCGGTCAGGGTGACGGAGATACCGCTGGTGGGGCCGTCGCCGGGCAGGAAGTCCACGTCGTCATCAGTCACTCTTCGAGTATGCCATTGAAAATGGCATAGCGGGCGGCGTGTGCGCGGGATTCGGACCGGATGACGGAGGAATCCAGTGCCGGAGGCTGGTGCGTGCTATGCAGCCGCAACGCCGCTTCAACAGCTGATCTCCGCGCGGGGCTGCCCGTGCACAATTGTCCCCTCAGTGCGCCGGCCTCCCGCCCTTCGGGATTCCGTGCCCTCCGCGTGCCGTAAAGGCGGAAAACCACACGACGGTCGCCGCGGCCCTTGTCTGCCTCCTCGGCGAGATGCCCTTCGGCGCCTACCGCATCGGCGCCACACGCTCGCTGCCCAAGTTCGCACTCACAACGGCACCCACGAAGGAGGGCCCGGATCCAGTCACGCGCATGGATGTCGAAGCGGTCAGCCACCCGCCAGTCCCGCAGAACCGACAGCGTGCCCCAGGCGTGCCCGTAAGAGCGGACAACCACGGTCAACAGCGGTGCAATCATGCCCGGGCAACGGCACCAGCACAACCAATCCGCGCAGGTCAGCAGCCCTACAGCCGCGCAAGCGCGTCGCTTCCCAAGCTGAGAGCGCGAGTTCGGTTCTCGTCACCCGCTCCATGAAGAAAACCCAGGTCAGTGGCCTGGGGTTTGTTTATTGTCTAGTCCAATTTGGGATGACGAGCCCGACCCGCCACACCGAAGGGGCCCTTGTCCCGCCTGGCTGACCAGGCGGGACAAGGGCCCCTGTGCCGTGCACCCCCGATCCGACGCGGGTGGGGAGTTACTTGATGTAGACGAGGCCGTCGGTCGTGACGGTGGGACGGCCGCTGGTGGCGACCACGACGATCTTGACGGTGTGCTTGGCGCTGCTGGACCAGGTCTTCGTCCAGATCGCCTGCCGGTAGAGGGTGGTGGAGGACTTCAGGTCGACCGTGCTGACCTTGACGCCGTCGACGTAGACGTACGCCTGGCCGGAGCTGGAGGCGCGGGAGACCACCCAGGAGGCGGAGCGGCCGGTGAAGGTCCAGGTGAGGCTCGCGCCCTTGGAGGCGCTGGAGTACGACTTCCCGCCCAGGTAGCTGGTGGAGGAACGGGTCGTCCAGCTGCCGGACTTCACCGCGGAGGTCTCCTGCAGGATCACCGGGGTGTAGGAGGGAGAGGAGGTGCGGTAGTTGCCGGCGTAGTCGTAGGCCCGCATCGACCAGGTGGCCGCGGTGCCGGACGCGGCCGTACGGCTGGAGCTGGTGGTGGTCGGGCCGAAGGTGGCCGTGCCCGGCGACAGCAGCTTCACGCTCTGCAGCGCCGCGTTGTCGGTGGCCTTCCAGCCGAGCGTGACCGGGACCGCGCTGGTGTTGACCGTGCCGGTGCGCAGCGAGAGGTTCGGCGTGGTGGTGAACGTCGGAGCGGTTGTCTCCGCCACCACGTTCACCGCGGCGCTCGTGGTGGTCTTGCCGGACTGGTGGACGGCGCGCACGGCGACGGTGTGGTTGCCGAGGGCCAGAGTGGTGCCGGCGGAGGTGGCGGTGCCGGCGACGGACGTCACGGCCTTGCCGTCGACCAGCAGCTCGAACTTGGAGATGAGCGAACCGGGCGTGGTGGTCGTCCAGTTCAGGGTGACGGCGCCCTTGGTGTAGTACGTCGAGCCGGACAGGCCCGCGCCGCCGACCGAGGCCACCTTCAGGCCCTGCACCGGTCCGGCCGCCCAGGCGCGGATGGTGGGCAGCTGGGCGTACAGCGCGTCGCCCGGGCACTGGGTGTTGTAGCCGTCGCGGTGGGCGGAGATCCGCTGGAACGTGTACGCGGTGCCGGCGGTGAAGCTGGTGCCGGAGTAGTTCTGCTGTGCCGCCCCGGCGTTGAGCTGCACCGTGCCGGCCGGGTCGGCGCCGTACTGGCCCAGCTTCCAGGCGGCCACGCGGGCGATGGAGGCCAGCGCGGCGTTGGATGCGCTGGTGGAGGTGTACTCGCCGAGCACCGCGATACCGGTGGACTCCCGGTTCCAGCCGTAGGTGTGGGCACCGAGCACCGGCAGGTCGACGCCGCCCTTGCGACCCTCGAAGATCGTGCCGCACTTGTCGACGAGGAAGTTGTAGCCGATGTCGTTCCAGCCGTTGACCTGCGTGTGGTACGCGTAGATGCCGCGCACGATGGAGGCCGAGTCGGCGCAGGAGTAGTCGTTGGCTCCGTCGGTGTGGTGAACGAAGATGGCCTTGACGTCGGCGTTGTACTCCGACGGGTCGGGGCTGAGCGACTCGTCGGCGCCCCAGTCGGCGCGCGAGGTGATCGGCGGCCGGGGCACGGTGGACGGCGGCGCGGACGGCGTCGTGACCGACGGGCTCGGGGACGCGCTCGTCGAATCCGAGGGGGACGCCGAGTCGGTGGGCGTCGCCGTGGTCGTGGTGTCGGTGGCAGCCGGCGAGCTGGGATCGGTCGGCGCGGGGGACGTGCCGGACTGGCTGTCCGTCGGCGTCACGGTCGTACCGTCGGTCGGTGCCGTGGAATCGGTGGGCGTGGCCGCTGGGCTGCTCGCGTCGGCGACGAACGCCGCCGGCTCGGTCGCCTTGGCCTCGGCGTCGGTCACCACGCCCGGGTCGACCAGGTTGACCTGGAGTCCCTTGGGCAGCGCGCCCGTGGTGCCGTCCTTGTGGACCACCTGGGCCTGGACGCCGTCGGAGGGACCGACCCACAGCGGCTCGGAGGCGCCGCGCATCCCGGCCTTGGGGTGCTCCGGCGGGTCGATGTTCACCTCGAGGTCCTGCCAGGCGCTCCACGCACCGCTCTTCAGGCTGCGGGTGCGCACCTGCGCCGTGCCGTCGAGCCGCTTGACGGCCCCCGTCCAGGAGACGCCCACCAGGGAGAACTGCCGCGTCTGGGTGCGCGACAGCTCCCGCTTGCCGCCCGTGGTCCCTTTGAGCGCGAGGTCGTAGACCTTCACGGGCCGCTTGGCCCGGCCCGCCGCACCGGTGCCGTCAGAGGGGCTGGCGACCGCGTACGTCACCACGCCGCCACCTCCCAGGACCACGGCACCGAGCGTCAGCCACGCCCGTCGTTTCAAGCTCAGCGGTCTGTACGCATGCGACGTACGACGACTCACGACGTATCCACCCCATCAGAAGGCCGGCAAAGGCCGCAGAGAAAAGTCACGTGGGGCACACCCATCACAGGAGTGGCCCACACCTACAGCGCAGCCCAACCGACGAACATCACGGGCAACACCGGCCACAGTGACGTAGATCACCGGGATGGAGGTGCGAGCCCCGAAACAGTGACCGTACGGTGCGCCGGCGGACCGTCAAGAAGCGTTGGCCGCACGGCAAAGAGACCCGGACACGGGTCAACTCGACCTGGAAGGCGACGATCGCGAAGGTGCCGGGCGGCACCCCCTGTCCCCCTGCTCTCGGTGGCCTCTGCTTGGATGTGCGCCTGCTGCCGCTGATCACCACAATCTGCGGGCGTACGCCCTGGTCAGGCGCATACGTGCGGGCGAGGCGCGGCGAATGACGAGGAGGGGGCCATGGGCACGAAGGAGCCGGACGACGGCAGACCGGCGGGGGATGCGGAGGGATCGCCGCTCTCCGACGAGGTGTGGGAGAAGTTCCTCCGGGACCACGAGAGTGATATACGGGCCGACGCACCCAAGGAGCCATCGGCCCGCGCCCGCATGGTCACCGCGCGGCTGCGGGAACAGGGCGCGCAAGCCGCGGCTCAACAAGGCGAGCGCAGAAGGCGGTTGCGGAAGAAGGCCGGGGCCGGCGCGGCCGGTCGGCCGTGGCAGCCGGAAGGCTGGCGGACCGGTCCGGCATGGCGTGGGCTGGACGGGCGGGCGACGCGACGGCGCCGGATGCTCAGCGCGGTCGGTGTGATCGCCGCGGTCGCCGTGGCCGTCGTCGCGGTCAATCCGAGTTGGGCGCTATCCCATCTGCCCGGCGGGCTGGGAGACCGATTCGCGTCCTCCGGCGACGCGCATGCGGCGCCCACTCCCCTTCCGCCGGAGACGGACCGGCCCACCGCGGCCCCATCCGCCGGGGAGCCCGGCGTGCCGACCCTGAAGCGGACGTTCGCGGGCTCGCCGGCCGAGCGGTGGGCGGACGGAGCCGACGCCATCGTGCCGCCGAAAGCAACCCCGGTGGGCACCCTGAGCAGGGCGCAGGTCGCCTTCGCGCTGAAGGAGACCAGGCAACTCCTCGTCGCGGCGAATCTCGATCCCCGCACACTGCGCGGCGGGCGCCCGCGGGAGGCGCTGGACGTGATCGACCCGCACCAGGCCGATCTGCTCGACCTGCTGGACACCGCGCTGCGCAAGCCGGACAAGCGCCACGACCCCCTGACGATGTTCAGCCGGTTCAACCCGCACGAACTCCGGCTCGTCGGCGATGTGGTCAAGGTCCGCGGCCGTATGACCTTCAAACGGGGCGAGCGCGACTCCGTCGTGGTGCACGCCGACTACACCTTCGTCTATCCCGTCACCCACGCCGGGGGCGGCTCCACGGAAGTGCAACGGGCCATCGTGCGCCGGGTGCTGGACACGGAGCTGCTCGACCCGACGAAATACCGAGTCACGCCCGGCAAGTTGGGCCTGATCCGCTACGACGAGCACATCTCGAACAGCGCCTGCGAGGTCTACGACGGCTTCCTCCACCCGCAGTTCACCACGGACGCTCCGAGCGGAGCGCCGGCGACCGGGCCGACGACGGACCCCTACGACCGCAGCAAGCCCCTCGACCCGAAGCGTGCCGATGTGTGCGGCACGGTCACCCGCACCTGAGGCGAGGGGGCACCTACCGGCTCGAGAGCAGTTCGAGCTTGCTCTGGCTGCCCGTGCCCGAGGGTGCGGTCAGCCCGACGAGGGTCTGGGCTTCAGCGGATTCGGTGTCCGCTGACGGCGAGTTCGTAGTCGCCGATCAGGTCGCCGAGCAGGGTGCCGGCGGTGAGGTCGCTGGTGACGTGGCCGGCCATGTAGAGGCGGGAGTAGAGGACTTCGTCCTGCATCCACTGGTAGTCCTCGGCGCGGTGCGGGGAGAGGGCGCCGAGGAAGGTGACGGCCGCCGCGGCGCGGGTCGCGTGCCGGGAGGGGTAGGAGTACGGGCCCTTGGCGCCGGGCTTGATGTGCTTGTCGGGGCGGAGGGACGGGTCCAGGACGAACGGGGCGGGCTGCTTGTCCTTGGCGGCCAGCTGGTCGCTGATCGTCTTGGCCAGCTTGAGGGCGGCCTTGAGCTCGGCCTTCTCCGCCGTGCCCTGCGCGGCGGGGATCAGTTCACGCCGGTCGTGCAGGTACAGCTTCCAGATGTCCTTCTTGCCGTAGAGCTCCAGCCAGGTCGCGGCCTTCTTCCCGGCCGCCGTGCGGGTCTTCGCCAGCTGCTGGTCCGCCCGGAGTTCGGCGGTGCGCTGCGCGGCCGACGGCGGTGCGGGGACCTGCTGTGCGGCCCAGGCGGCGAACGCCTTGTCGTCGCGGGTGGTGCCGTGCGCCTTCTTCCACCGGGCGAAGAGGGCGTCCGCCTTCGTGCGCTGGGCCGCCGCCTGCTTGCCGATCGTGGCGATCTCTGCGCCGGAGAAGAGCGTGGGCGGCGGGTTCTGCTTGATCAGTGCCGTGGCGCCGGGCTTCTTCTTCGCGGAGCCGCCGGTGGCGGCCGCGACCAGCTGCGGTCGCACCACGCCGACGACGACGGCCGCGACGGCGAGCAGCGCGATCAGGGCGTACGGCCATTTGATACCGCGCAGGACGTTCATGCGGCGGAGGTCCTTTCGCAGAGCGGTACCGTGCCCGCCCCGGTGGTGAAGTGGGTGCGGGCGAGGCGGCGTACATCGTTGTCGGGGAGGCCGGGGGTGAGCAGGGACCGGCCGACGACGTACTTGCTGAGGGAGACGGACCTGCCGCCCAGGTTCAGCAGCAGCCGGTCGGCCGGGGCCGGCCGGACCCCGCCCTTGGTCTCGATGAGCACGTGGCCGGGGTCGAGCGCGGCGGTGCGGTCGCCGTGGTAGCAGGTGAGTGCGCCGTCGAGGGTGACGCGGGTGCCGTGGTCCAGGTCGGCGAGGGCGGCGCGAACGTAACGGACCTCTGCGGCGGGGGCCAGCTCCTTGGCCGTGACAAGGATGCCGGACGCGGCCAGCACCTCGTCTATGAACTCGGCAGCTTGCGCGCCGAGTTCGCCGTACGCCGTGGCCGGTACCTTGAGGGCGTGCTTGACCGTGGCACCGCGGCCGTCCTTGGTCTTCACCTCCACCCGGCACAGCCCGTCCTCCGCGTACAGGCGGGTGCGGACCTTCCAGCGGCGGCGGCGCCGCTGCACGTGGGCCCGCCAGGCGCCGAGCTGCTCGGTGTCGAAGTAGGTGCTGAGGTAGCTCGTCGTACGGCGGCCGGACAGGTCGAGGACGCGGTGGCTGTCGGCGAGCCGGGCGACGAGGTCGCGGGCGCGGTCGAGCGGGAGGAGGTACTTGCGGTCGGTGCGGTGCTGGAGGGCTGCGGCCGCGTCGACCTCGGCCAGCGTCGCGCCGCGCAGTGCCGCAAGGCCCAGTCCGGCGGCGAAGGAGGACGCGGAGGTCATGACATCGTCACCTGCTCGCGCGGTTCGGCGTCCGGGGCGGCCGCCGGCTCGCCGGGCTGAGCGGGGTAGCGGGCGGAGACCCGGGTGGTCTCACGGACGTAGTCCACCTCGTCCACGACCACGGACAGGGGTGCCTGGCCGAAGCGGAGCGCCACGTCGTGGGCTATGAGTGCGGGCTCCGGGTAGATCCGGTCGAGGGTGAGCTTGACCGTGCGGGCCGGGGGCTCGTAGGACTTCGGGTCGTCCACCAGCAGCACCGCCAGCAGCACCACGGCGTCCAGTACGACGACCAGCCACATCTGCCGGTGCGGCAGCCCCGTGCACAGGGCGATGACCAGGGTGACGAAGGTGTAGGCGACGTCGCGTAGGGTGAACGCCGCGCTGCGCAGGCGGACCAGGGAGAGGATGCCGAAGAGGCCGAAGCCGACCCCGGCCGGGAACTTCCCGGCGCTGATCGTGCTCATCGCGGCGAACAGGCCGACGTTCAGCACGGCCAGGACCAGCGGCATCGCCGGGGCGCTGGGGCGGCGCCGGTAGAGCCGGCCGACCAGGATCAGCAGCGCGATGACATCGAGACCGCCGCGGGTCATCAGGTCCATGGGCGCTATGTGGCCGGCGATGCCCTTGGCGGCGAGCACCAGTTCGTGCATGTCTGTCCCTTCCGTTCCGGCGCGGAGGAACGGCGGACCGGTCGCGATCCGCGGAGCACCGCGACGTGAACGACGGTAGGGAAGTCACATGAACAGACCATGAAGTCTCCCCGGCGCGTGAAATCCGGACACCGCGCGGGCGGCTAGCCTGACCGGTATGCACTACGTGGTCGTCGACGACGAGACCCGCCTCACGGACCTGGTCGTCCGCTACCTCACCGAATCCGGACACACCGCCGAGGGCCACTACGACGGGCCGTCCGGGCTCGCCGCCGCACGTGACCCGCGCGTGGACGCCGTGGTCCTCGACGTCATGCTGCCGGGCATGGACGGGGTCGAGGTGTGCCGGACCCTGCGCGACGAAGGCATCGACATCCCCGTCATCCTGCTCACCGCGCGCGCCGCGATCAGTGAGCGGGTCGCCGGCCTTGACGCCGGCGCCGACGACTACCTGGTCAAGCCGTTCGCCATGGAGGAGCTGCAGGCCCGGCTGCGCGCGATATCCCGGCGCCGCCCCGAGCACTCCGGGCGCCTGAAGGTCGGCGACCTCGTCCTCGACCCCGAGCGGCAGCGCGTCTGGCGGGGGGACACCGAACTCGACCTCTCCCGCCGCGAGTTCGACGTACTGAGGGTGCTGATGGCGAACGCCGGGCGCGTGGTCACACGCCTCCAGCTCCTCGACGAGGTCTGGGACGGCGAGACCGACCTGCGCAGCAACGCCATCGACGTCCACGTCTCCAAGGTGCGCGCCAAGGTCGACCGCGCCTTCGGCCGTACGACGATCACGACCCTGCGCGGACGCGGCTACCGCCTGGAGACCACCCCATGACCCTGCGCGGCCGGTTGCGGTCGTGGTTCCGGCGGCTGCCCGTCGTCACGCGCCTCGTGCTGGCCGTCGCCATCACCATGTCCCTGGTGCTGGCCGGGACGGCCGGACTGGTCTACTGGCGGGTCAGGACCGCCCTCGACCAGCAGCTGAACGACGACCTGACCACCTACCGGCACAGTCTCGACCAGGCGGTGCGCACCGGAACCCGACTCCCTCCAGGCCCCAGCGGCAGCCTCCAGCAGGTCCTCGACGCACACGGCCGCGTCCTGCGCTCCAGCGACTCCCTCCGCCACCAGCCGCTGCTCACCCCCGCCGAACTCCGGGCCGTCACGCGTGGCGCCACGGTCCGGCGTGACGTCGGCTCCCTGCTCCCGATCACGCCCGGCACCCTGCGCCTCCAGGCGAAACGCGTCATGGCGGACGGACAGACCCGGATCGTGATCGCCGCCGTACGGCGCGGTCACCGTGACGAGGCGCTGCGCGAACTCCTCGCCCAACTGGCGATCGCCTCCGGCCTGACCCTCATCGCCGCCTCCTACGTCGGCTACCGCACCGCCCGCGCCGCCCTGCGCCCCGTCGAGCGCTACCGCAGCGGCGCCGCCACCCTCGCCGACGGCGCCCAGAACCTGCGGCTGGACGTGCCCGCCGACCACGACGACGAGATCACCCGCCTCGGCCACACCCTCAACCACATGCTCGACCGCCTCGAGGAGTCCGCCGAACGCGAGCGCCGGTTCGTCGCTGACGCCAGCCACGAACTGCGCACCCCGCTGTCCCTGCTGCGGGCCGAGGTCGACGTCGCCCTGCACCGCCCCCGCTCCGCCGAGGAACTCACCGAGACCCTGCGCTCCGTGGACGCCGAGGTCCAGCGCCTGATCGACCTCTCCAACGCGCTGCTGGACCTGGAGGAACTCGGCAGCACCCAGCACATCAGCCGTGCCCCCGTGGAACTCGCCGACCTCGTCGACGCCGCGGTCGCCCCGCATCTGCGCACCGCCGAGCGGGCCGGGCGGGCGGTGACCGTCGAAGCCGCCCGCGCGACCGTCGACGTCGACGCCCGGTGGCTGCGGCCCGCGATCGGCAACCTGCTCGACAACGCCCTCCGCCACGGACGCGGGACCGTACGCCTCACGGCCACCGTGGACGAGGGCATGCTGCGGCTGTGTGTCACGGACGCAGGGACCGGCTTCCCACCGGAGTTCCTGCCCCGTGCCTTCGACCGCTTCGCCCGCGCCGAGGCCAGCCGCACCAGCGAAGGTTCCGGCCTCGGGCTCGCCTTCGTCCACGCGGTGGCCACCGCCCACGGGGGCACCGCACACGCCGAGAACACCGGGCCGGGGGCCTCCGTCGTCCTCGACCTGCCCTGCTGACCAGCGCACTGGTCTCGCCCCCCACAAGGGACGTTCGGCGTACGCGCACCCAGCGAGATGATCTCTTTCAGCTGTCCGTCTCGGACTGGGGTGGAGCTGGCACCGGGCGCCGGTGCACGAACGCGACCACGGCACCGGTCCCGATCAGCACGGCGAGCGCCCCGCAGCCGTAGGTGAGCGTGGCGAGCGAGGCGGCGGCTGCGACAGCCAAGGGCCCGCTCGCGTCGCCCAGCTCACGGCCGAGCAGCACCGGGCGGGCGCCGATCCGGTCGGCGAGGGTGCCGGACACCCGCTCGAGGAGCACCTCGGCGCCGTCGTACAGCGCGGGCAGCCCGCCCGGCACCAGCACGGAGGTGACTTGGTGAATCCGGCCGCGCACGGCGGCCACATCCGCCGGGCCGGAGCCGCCTGCGCAGCGTCACATCCTCTGTCGTACCGAGTAGTCGTGAACCGAGTTTTACCGAGTAGTCGGTCAGGCGGTGAGCACCCCGGTGGTCAGAAGTCCGAGCAGCGCCACGCCGACGACGATCCGGTAGACCACGAACGCGTTGAAGGAGTGCTTGGCGACGAACTTCAGCAGCCAGGCGATGGAGGCGTAGGCGACCACGAAGGAGACCGCGGTGCCCACGGCGAGCGGCACGGCGCCGACTCCGGCACCCACGGCGTCCTTCAGCTCATACAGTCCGGCACCGGTCAGGGCCGGAATGCCGAGGAAGAACGACAGCCGGGTCGCTGCCACCCGGTCCAGATCCAGGACGAGCGCCGTGGACATCGTGGCGCCGGAGCGGGAGAAGCCCGGGAAGAGCAGGGCGAGGATCTGGGCGCTGCCCACCAGCATCGCGTCCTTCAGCGAGGTGTCGTCCTCGCCGCGCTTGTGCCGGCCCATCTGGTCGGCTGCCCACATCACACCCGAGCCGACGATCAGCGAGCCCGCCACCACCCACAGCGATCCCAGCGGCCCCTCGACGAGCTTCTTGGCGGCAAGGCCGACCACGACGATCGGGATGGTGGCGTAGATGACCCACCAGGCGAACTTGTAGTCGTGGTGGTAGCGCTCCTCGCGATCGGCGAGGCCGCGGCCCCATGCGGAGACGATCCGCACGATGTCCTTGAAGAAGTACAGGAGCACGGCGGCGATGGCGCCGACCTGGATGACGGCGGTGAAGCCGACCACGGAGGTGTCGTCGACCGGGATGCCCATCAGCCCCTCGGTGATCTTCAGATGGCCGGTCGAGGAGACGGGCAGGAACTCGGTCACCCCCTCGACGACGCCGAGGACGACGGCCTGGCCAATGCTGATAGCGCTCATGGGCAATCCAATGGCACACTCGGGGGACGGGGGCTTTTACACGCCCGTAGAAGTTCTACACGACTGTAGAAGACAGACCGGAGAACGACAAACCCATGGGAGCCGACGCATCCGGACGGAGCCCGAAGCAGCCGAACGGCGCGCGCGAAAGCCAGATTCTCGGCCTGCTCCAGCGGGCCGATGCCGCGCTGACCCCGGGCGAAGTGACCGAACTCCTCAGTGGCGAGCTGACGTACAGCAGCGTGGTCACGATCCTCACCCGCATGCACACCAAGGGCCTGCTCACGCGCAGTGCGCGCGGGAGGGCGTACGCCTATGCCCCGGTCACCGACGACGCTGGCTTCGCCGCCCGCCGCATGCGCACGGTCCTGGAGGAGCGGCCCGACCGCGAGGCCGTGCTCGCCCGCTTCGCCGACGAACTGTCCGACACGGACGCCGACCTGTTGCGCCAGTTGCTCGGCGCCGAGCCGGACGCCGGCCGGTAAGAAGGGCCTCCCGGATGCGCATCGCCGTCTACGTGCCGCTGCTGCTGTCGTTGTTCGCCCCGCTCGGCGCGCGACCGCTGTCCGAGCGCTGCGAACCCCGCCTGGCCACCTGGCTGCTCGCCGCCTCGGCTCTGGTCCTGGGCGCGGCGAGCACGATCTCCTTGGGCCTGCTGGCCGTCACCGGCCTGATCCGCATCCCGCAGCTGGCCGACCTCGGCCACTGGTCGGCGCCCAGCGCGCAGCACGACGACCCGGCCCAGCTCCCCGTCTCCCTCGTCGCGGGACTGCTGCTCGGCGGCGCGATGCTCGCGACTGCCCGCATGCTCTGGCGCCGCGCTCACACGCTGGCCGCCGCAGCGATGGACGCGGCCTGCATGCCCGCGCGCGACGGCCTGGTCGTGATGGAGGACGAAGCCCCCGACGCCTACGCGCTACCCGGCCTGCCCGGCCGTGTCGTCATCTCCACCGGCATGCTGCACACCCTGGACGAGACCGAGCACGACATCCTGCTCGCCCACGAGCGCGCCCACCTGGCCGCGCACCACTACGCCTTCGTCGCCCTCGCCCAACTCGGCGCCGCCGCCAACCCGCTCCTGCGCCCCCTCGCGACGGCCGTCACGTACACCATCGAACGATGGGCCGACGAGAACGCGGCCGCTTCGACCGGCGACCGCAAGCGGGTTGCCCGCGCCGTCGGCAAGGCCGCCCTCGCCGCCCACCGCGCCCCGGCACTTGCCCGCGCCGCCGGTGCCGCCCTCGGCATCCTCGGCCGTCGCGGTCCGCTCGCCTCCGCGGGCCCGGTGCCCCGCCGCGTGGCCGCGCTCCTCGCCCCGCCGCTCGGGCGCCATCCGTTCCTCACCGCAGCGACCGCGGCCATCCTGACCGCCGCCACGCTCGCCACCGCCGAGGCCGCCCATGACCTCCACCTCCTGCTGCAGAGGGTCGGCGCCTCGTAAGACCTTCAACGGATGACGCCTCTGAGCGCGTCCACGCAGCCTGCGCCCGGAGCCGACCGCCCCATGGGCGCCTGCAACGGCCCGCTTTCAGACCTCGCCCATCCCATCGCAATCAGGCACGCCAACGGCAGCTCCGGCGGCCATCGCCTCGCTGCCCGAGTGCACTCACAGCCGGACCCCGAAACCACGAACACGCAGGTCAGAGCCGTAGAGCCCACCCAAGCGCCGTCGCTTCCCGAGCTGAGAGAATCACAGTCCGCGTGCCTTCCTCGGAGTTGGTGTCGCCGTGCACGCGCCGCCCATTCATCCGCTCCGGCTCGGCGGGGCGGACGCGGATCCGCAGGCTGTCGAGGACCTGGGCGACGGTGGCGATACGCCGCTCAGCCGCCTTCTCCTCGACAGCGCCCTCGATCCGGCCTCGGCCGTGATCGTCCTGGCGCCAGTGATCCGCAGCCGTTCGGCCCGCCAGGTGCCGCGTAGGCCGCCGAGCGGGCCGCGCCGGCGTCGCCGAAGGGAAGTTCGCCTGGCGCGGCGGGATTTCTGCTTCTCCGGGTGGGACGTAACCCCGCGGCCACAGCGTCTTCAGAGTGTGGACGACGAACAGGATCTCGGATGAAGCGCCGGTACGAAGAGGAATTCATGGCGTTCGCCGCCGCGCGATCCGCACCTCTGTTCCGCTCTGCGTGCGTGCTCACCAGCGGTGATGTGCACCTCGCGGAGGACCTGGTGCAGGACACGCTGGGCCGGATGTATGCCAGCTGGCGCAAGATCGCGCAGATAGACGACCCAGCGGCCTACACCCACACCGTCCTCGTACGGACCTACCTGTCCTACCGCCGCCGGCGCAGCAGCTCCGAACAGCCCACCGGCACCCTGCCGGACTCCGGTGCCGCCACCGAGCACGACGCCACGCTGCGGGTCACGTTGCTCGACGCTCTCGGCCGGCTCTCCGCCCGGGACCGGGCCGTGCTGCTCCTGCGCTACTGGGAGGACCGCAGCGTCGAGCAGACCGCCGCGATCCTTCAGGTCCGGCCGGGCGCGGTACGCAACCAGAGCATGCGCGCGCTCGCCCGGATCCGGGACCTGCTGGGCCACGACCTGTCCGAGCTCGTCAGCCCCTGACCCCGGTGCCGCGGCACCCACCTCACCCTCTGCGCCGACCCCGAAACGCGGTGACCCGCCATGCCCATCGAAGAAGACTTCACCGAAGCCCTCCGCACCACCCTCCTGACCGTCGAGCCGCCCAACACCCCGTCACTCGTACAGGCCGGTGTCCGCAACGGCCGGCGCAGGCGCCGCCGCCGCGCCACGGCCGTCGGCGTGGGCGGAGCAGCCGTACTCGCGCTCGTCGGGCTCGGCGCGACGGCCGTTCCCGGACTGCTGTCCGACGGACGGACGGCCGACCACACGCTCGCCGGTCCGGCGGCCTCGGCCACAACCGGCTCGCCCACGGCATCCGCCACCCCGAAGCCGACCTTCAGCGGCACACTGCCCGCCGACCGCGCCCTTGCCACCCTGACCGCGCTGCTGCCGACCGGCCTGACCCATTCGAGCCCGCCCGGCGGCGGGCGGTCCGGGCAGCTGTGGGTGGACGACGGCCACGGCAAGTCACTGCTCGAGGTGCACGTCTCCCGGCAGACCTCCACCACCGCGCTCCGCAGCCACGTCTTCGCCGGCACGAAACCCCTGGCCGACGGCACCCTGATCGAGTCCCGGCAGGCGTCACCCGGAACGGGCCCCGGGCACCAGGCGGTGAACGTACTGCGTCCTGACGGGCTCTACGTCACCCTCATGGAGTGGCAGGCACCGAGCCAGAACGCCCCCGCGACCCGTACCACACCGATCCTGACACTGGCCCAGCTGCGGGCCATCGCAACCAGCTCACAGTGGCGGTAACGCCCGCAGCGACCGGGCGGGTGGTACGGGGTACTACGGCTCCGGCGGCCTCACCGGTCGAGCCGGTTCGTCCGCCGAAGGGGTGGACCCGCCCCGCCGGCGAGGCCGATCGTGAGCGGCATGGACGATCACCGCAGCGCACCCGCCCACTCCGCCCGCTCCGCCGAGGCCGATGAGGTCCGTCGTTTCTGGGGCCGGCTCGGTCTTCCCGGGCTGGTCGACGTTCACACGCACTTCATGCCCGAGCGCGTCCTGCACAAGGTCTGGGACTACTTCGACACGAACGGGCCGCTGATCGGCGGGCTCGAGTGGCCGATCACCTATCGGAAGGGAGAGGCCGAACGCGCGGCCCTGCTCCGGGAGTTCGGCGTCCGCTCCTTCACGGCGATGCTCTACCCGCACAAGCCCGGCATGGCCCGGTGGCTGAACGGATGGGCGGCCGATTTCGCCCGCCGCACCCCTGGCTGTCTGCACACCGCGACCCTCTATCCGGAGCCGGGGGTCGAGACGTACGTCCGCGAGGCCGTCGAAGCGGGCGCGCGCGTGTTCAAGGCGCACGTACAGGTGGGGGCGTACGACCCGGCCGACGGACTTCTCCAGGGGGCCTGGGGGTTGCTGGCCGAGGCGCGGATCCCCGTGGTGATCCACTGCGGCTCGGGACCCGCGCCGGGCAAGCACACCGGTCCCGAGCCGATCGGGCGGGTGCTGGCGCGGCATCCGAAGCTGCGGCTGGTCGTCGCGCATCTGGGAATGCCCGAGTACGAGGAGTTCCTCGGCCTCGCCGAACGGTACGACCAGGTGCGGCTGGACACGACGATGGCGTTCACCGACTTCACCGAGGACCTCATGCCGTTCCCCCGCCGTGCCCTGCCCCGGCTCGCCGGGCTCGGCGACCGCATCCTGCTCGGCTCCGACTTCCCCAACATCCCCTATCCCTACGTGCACCAACTCCACGCCCTGGAACGCCTGGAGCTCGGACAGGAGTGGCTCCGGGCGGTGTGCCACGACAACGCGGCAAGGCTGTTCGGGCTGTGAAGCGGGCCCTTGCTTCGTGCCATCGGGCTCGGTCATCGTCCCGACCGAGCCCGGCACGGCTAGCGAACGTCCACGAAGTCGCCCGTCGCCTTGACGGCACTCGTGGTCATGGTGCCGCGGAATTCGTACCGCCAGTAGCGGTCGGCGGTCGCGGTGACCTTCGCGGTGGCGACCCCGGTGGAGTTCGTGGTGACGTACCCGAGCGACTCGTAGTAGTCGGTGCCCGGGCGGCGGAACTCGAGGTAGGCGCGCTGGTTCGTGTAGCCGTGGTAATCGTGGCTGTCCCAGTTGGCCCGGCTGAGCTTGCCCGTGGCGGTGATGGTGCCGCCCTTGGCGACAGGCTCGGGAGAGGCGTTGACGGTCAGCTTGCCGTAGCGCTTCATGAAGAAGGTGGTGTAGCCGTCCGTCTGCACGTAGTCCCCGTCGTTCGCGTGGACGTCGACGTTGACCTTCCAGATGCCGGCCAGCGCGTTCCTCAGATCACGCCGGGGGTCGATCGTGTAGTGCTTGGTGCAGACGGAAGTGGTTCCGTCTGCGGTGCACACCGCCGCCGCTTCCTTGGCCTTGAGTACCGCGTCGGCCTTGCCGAGGGTGGTTCCGTGGTAGAGCTTGAAGGCTCCCCTCCCTGAAGGGAGGGGATGCGTCGCCCTCCAGGGCTGAGCGGGGATTTACGGCTCAGGCCGCCACCGGAGCCGGCGGCTCGGGTGGTCTTACGCCCTCGACACCGTCCGGGTTCCAACCTGCCCGGACCAGCATCACGCGGGCGGAGTTCTTGTCCCTGGGGGACACGGCTCCGCACACGGTGCAGGTATACGTTCTCATCGACAGAGGCAGTGCGTGCTTGGTTCTCGCTCCGCACGTGGCACAGTCCCTCGTGGTGTGCGCCGGGTGCACGAGACGGACGTCCCGCCCGTGCTTGCGGCCCATCTCGACCAGGGCACGCTTCGTGGTGGCGATGGCGGCATCGGCCGCCTTGCGGGCCATGGTGGTCTTCGCCAGGAACCTCGGCCTGAAGTCCTCCACCGCGACCCCGTCGTGGCCGCGCATCACGGACTTGGCCCACTTGCGGGCGGTGTCCTCCCGCTGCCTCGCCACCTTCTTGTGCAGCTTTGCCGCCTGTGCCTGCGCCTTGCGGTAGCCCGCGGATGCGGGCTGTCCCTTCGGACGCCGCCGCCGGGCCATCATCCGCTGATACCTCGCCAGCCGCTGCGCGGCCCGCCTGCCGTGCTCGCCATGCGGCAGATCGTAGGCGTCGTCGGTGGTGGTGGCGGTCTCCTTCACACCCCAGTCCACCCCGAGCACGCGCCCCGTGGCGGCGAGCGGTTCGCTCTGCGCGGCAACGACGAAGGACGCATACCAGTGGCCGAGCGTGTCCTGGTACACGCGCACACTCGACGGGTCGGCCGGAAGGTCCCGCGACCACACCACCGTCACCACGATCCGGCCCGCAAGGTGCAGACGGCCGTCCCTGAGGCGGAAACCGCGCCGGGTGTAGTTGAGGCTGCACCGCGCCTCCCCCTTCTTCTTCCAGCGGGGCATCCCGGCCCGCCGGTGCATCGGCAACCGATCCTTGATGTCCTTCAGCGCCTTCGCCCTCGACCTGGCGAAGTCGCGTATCACCTGCTGCTGAGGCACGCTCGCGCCCTCAGCCAGCCAGGGCGTCGCCCCGCGTGCCTCGGTCAGCATCCTGTCCAACTGCCCCGGACCACACGTCAGCTTCTCGCCACCCGCTTTGCCCTGCACGTGGACCTGCCGGGACTTCGCGACGCACTCATTCCAGATCCACCGGCAGCGATCCCACTCGGCTTCGAGCCGGCGCCCGGCCGTGTTCGACAGGCGCACACGGAAGGTGTACCGGGCATGCCCGGCGTCCTTCGTGATCGCCTCCGTCGTCATGCATCCGAACCTACCCGAGAGCACTGACAGTTGAGAGCTCTCGATCATCGTGGGCGACGTCACCGCCGTGCGGGGCGGGGCGCCGGATCGCCCTGACAGCGATCCGGCTATCCCTGCCCTGCTCCGCAGGAGTCCGACTCCTCCCCGGCCTGAAGGCCGGGGCATCCTCGGAGGAACCCGGTGAAGTCCGCGGACTTGATGCCCGAGTCGTCGTCGGCCGTCAGCTTGACGGTGATCGTCCTCGAGTCGGTGGTGCCCAGGACGACGTCGTTGCCCGAGCCGCCCCCGCCGGTGATCCGGAAGGCGCCGACATCGGCGTTGCCCACCACCTCGGTGGCCTGCGCACCCGGAGTGAGGAGTGCGGCTGTGACCACAGAGCCGAGCAGGGCGCCGCCGATCGTCAATCTACGCATTGAGTCCCCGAAGGGTCAGGCCTCCCTTTCGGCAGGCCGCCCTTAAGTGCACGCAGTGTACGCACCGCTGATCAGGGGGTGGAGGCGGGCTGCCTGCGCAGGTCGACGGCAGTGGGCTCCGTGGCGCGGCTACTCCTGGCGGGCATGGCGGCCGGTCGGCCTCCCGGTTCCGTCCGGCCACAGCCAGGGGGTTCGCTTCGCGGCGATGTCCTCGATCCAGCCGAAGGCGAGGGCCGTGAGGGCGATCAGGGGCCAGACCAGGACGAACGTCCACAGCGAGTACGTCGCATCGAGCGCCGCCGTCGCGCGGTCGCTCTGCAGGAACGGCAGGTCGTACGCCCGGTCGATGATCGGGACCGTGGCCATGATCAGCAGGTTGTGCCACAGGTAGATCGTGACCGCGCGGTTGTTGGAGAGCGTGACCAGCTTGTCCCAGCGCGCCAGCCGGCCCGGCAGCCGCCGCCAGGACGGGGAGTACTGGAGCAGGATCGCCACGAAGCCGAAGGACCAGATGGCCTGCGCCAGGGGGATGTCGTTCAGGTCCCAGCCGTCGGGGCCCGGATGTCCCGACGCCCACCACAGGGCGAACACCATCGCCAGGACCGCGCAGGACACCACCTTGTACCGCGGGATCCGCTTCAGCATTCCCTCGTGGTGGGCGAAGCCGAGGACCCAGCAGCCGCCGTACACCGCGAAGTCGGTGACCACGTCGGCCGTCTCACCGGGGATTCTGACGAGGCCGGTGCCGACGATCGCCGTCAGTGCCGGCGGCGCAAGCAGCGTTGCCCACGGGGCGCGGCGGAACGCCCGCAGCAGCAGGGGTGAGGCGATGACGAACCACAGGTACGCGCGCAGGTACCACAGCGGGCCCGCCGCCTGGGCCGCCCATGTGCCTTCCAGCAGGCCCGAGTTGGAACCGAGATGCTCGGGGTACGGCGGAGTGCCGAGCGGGACGACGTAGTCGAGGAGTTCGACCAGGCCCCAGGTGCCGCCGTGGTCCGGGTCCTTCATCGGGTTCCAGCCGTCCGCGAACATCATGAGCAGCACCACCGCGCCGAACGCCCACAGCGGGGGCAGCAGGCGGCGGAGCCGGCTCCTGATCACGTCCCGTGCCGGACGGTTCAGCGAGCGCGCCGTCAACGAGCCCGCCAGCGCGAACATCACGCCCATGGACGGGAAGACGACGGTCAGCCAGGCCCAGCCGAAGAGGTGGTAGACGACCACGCGGACGAGCGCGATCGAGCGGAGCAGGTCCAGGTAGCGGTCACGGACCGGCTTCGACGCGGCCGGAGCGGGGGCGGACGTGGACGCCGGGCCCGGCTGCCGGGCGTACCCGGGTGGGTGCGGGGGCGAGCTCGCCTCCGCCGTGGACTGGTGTGTCGTCATCCGACGGGCCTCCGATCACTCCCGCTCCGCCCGGCTGCTGCCGCGGGACCGCGCCGGGGACCTCCACCACGCCGGTGCGCCGCAGCTTCTGCCAGCGCAGGCGGCCTCCGGTGAGTGCGGTGATCCAGGACTGGAGCAGGACGACGTACATCAACTGGCGATAGAGGATCTGCTGGAGCGGGAGGGAGATGAGGTGCGTCGCCTTCTCCCGGTCGAGCCGGAACGCGTACGCCGCACAGGCCGCCTGGACCGCCAGGACGCCCAGCCAGGCGACCAGCGTCTTCTGCGTGGGACCGAAGACCACCCCGTACAGCAGGAACACGTCGATCAGCGGGGCCAGCAGCGGGGCCACGACCGTGAACAGGGAGACGAGCGGCAGGCCGACGCGTCCGAACCGGCCCGACGGCCCCTTGTCGACGAGGGCGCGGCGGTGCTTCCAGATCGCCTGCATGGTGCCGTAGGACCAGCGGTAGCGCTGCGACCACAACTGCTCTACGGACTGGGGCGCTTCGGTCCAGGCACGCGCGTTCTCCGCGTACACCACCCGCCAGCCGTCGCGTTGCAGGGCCATCGTGATGTCGGTGTCCTCGGCGAGGGTGTCGTCGCTCATGCCGCCGACGCCTTCCAGTGCCGACCGGCGGAAGGCCCCGACCGCGCCCGGAACCGTCGGCATGCAGCGCAGGATGTCGTACATCCGGCGGTCCAGGTTGAAGCCCATCACGTACTCGATGTGCTGCCAGGCGCCGATCATCGAGTCCTTGTTGCCGACCTTGGCGTTACCGGCGACCGCGCCCACCCGGGGGTTCGCGAAGGGCTGTACCAGTTCGCGCACGGTGGACGGTTCGAACACCGTGTCGCCGTCCATCATCACCACCAGCTCATGGCGGGCGACCGCGAGGCCCCTGTTCAGCGCCGCGGACTTGCCCGTGTTGGGCTGGCGCTCGACGCGTACGTTCGGCAGACCCAGGTCCTCCACGATGCGGGCCGTGCCGTCGGTGGACCCGTCGTCGACGACGACCACCTCGATCGGGTGCTCGCTCGCCATCAGGGAACGGACCGTCTTCTCGATGCACGCGGCCTCGTTGTACGCCGGCACCAGCACCGACACCGGTTCGGTGACCGGGGCCGGACCCCAGCGGAAGTCCTTGCGGCGTACGCGGCGGGCATGCGCGCCCGACAGCAGCAGCATCAGACCGAAACGCGTGAGGACCAGCACGCCGATGACCACCAGCCCGACGACCAGGCCGTCGGTGACGTCGTCCGAGATGCGGACCAGGAAGATCCACGCCTTGCCCTGCCACAGGTTCGCGCCGGTCACCGGGGTGTTCGCGCCAGGGGTGTGGAGCGCCTCGCTGAGGTTCTGGAACCGGTAGCCCTCGGCCTGCAGCCGGGGCAGGAGCTCGCCCAGGGCCTCGACGGTCTGGCGGCGGTCGCCGCCGGCGTCGTGCATGAGGACGATCGCGCCCTTGCCGCCCTCGGGGGTGGCCCGGCGGACGATCTGGCCGACGCCCGGCTTCTTCCAGTCCTCGCTGTCGGTGTCGTTGACGACGGTGAGGTAGCCGCGGGAACCGACGTGCTTCGTCACCGGCCAGGACGCGTTGTCCATGGCATCGGCGAAGGAGCAGTACGGCGGCCGGAACAGGGACGAGCGGATGCCGGCCGCCCCGGTGAGCGCGAGCTGGCTCTGGGACAGCTCCCAGTCGATGCGGCGCTTGGACTGGTAGGAGAGGTCGGGGTGGTCGAAGGTGTGCAGGCCGACCTCGTGGCCCTCGGCCACCATGCGGCGGACGAGGCCCGGGTGTTGCGAGGTCATGGTGCCGGTGACGAAGAAGACCGCGTGTGCGTGGTACTTCTTCAGCGCGTCGAGGATCTTGGGGGTCCACGTGGGGTCCGGGCCGTCGTCGAAGGTGAGGACGAGCCGGTGGTCGGGGACGCGCAGGCTGGTCGTACGCCCGTCGCGGGTGTCGATGACCGGGCCGCCCTCGAGAATGCTCTGCGGCACCTTGTCGGTGGCGGCCTCGGGACGGACGCGGTAGTCGGCGAGGATCTCGCTGTGCACGTACCCGCGCAGCATCAGCATCGCCATCATGGCGAGGAGGACCAGCAGGGGCAGCAGGAGGCGCATGCGCAGCCGGGCGCGCCGGACGCTCGCCGCGTTCTTCTGCGGGTCCTCCCGAGCGGGAGCGCAAGGGCCGGGGCGGGGTGCCGTCACCGGACGATCGCCGGGGACGCGAGGCGGCCGGTGGAGTCGGCTCCGGCTCGTACAAAATCGTCGGAACCGCCGTCCGCCGTGGACGCGCTGGGGCCGGGTGTGACCCCGCCGCCGGAGGTGGTGGGGTCCGGCGAGGAGTCCTCCGAGGTGGACGGCCCGGGGTCCGGGGCATCGGTGGTGCGGCCGGAGGTGGGCTTGACGGAACTCGTCGACGGTTCGGGGGTGGCGGATGCCCCCGGGCCGGCGGCGCTGCCCGAGGGTGAGGGCGTTGCCGTCGCGGCCGCCGACGAGGTCGTACGGCTCCCGACCGGAACCCCGGGTCCGAAGGCGCCGTTCGCGGGTGGGGCCGGCTCGGCCGAGCCGCTCCGGGAGCGGGATGGCTCGGCCGAGCCGGAGGGACGCGGCGAGATGTCGACCCGCACTGCCGACGTGCCGGCGTCCCGGTCGGGCACCGGCAGCCAGGGCGCGCTCGAGTTGCCCGACAAGAGGGTGACGAGGATGACGACGGGGTAGGCCGCGCAGGCGAGTCCGACGGCGACGCCGAGGCGGCGGAAGCGGCGGCTGCGACGGCCGGACGCGTCGACGAAGACGGGCCCGTCGGAATCGTCCGCGGCGACGGAGGCGCCCTGGGCGGGCTGGAGCAGCAGGTCGTCCACGCCGCGCCCTACCACCACGTCCGCCGCCCACGGTCACGGCGGTGCGCCGCCGGCCGTGGTGAGGAGGGGAGTCGGGCCGCACCGCTTCGGGGGCGGTGCGGTGCGGCCCGTGTGCCCGAGACGGGCACAGCACCGGAGAGCACCCGGCGCAACCGGGCAAGAGGTACCAGATGCTCTCCGGAGTCGAGGGGGAATGCCGGGCTCACGCGTCGCCGCCCTCCTCGGCGCCGACCGGATCGGGGGCGAAGTGCGAGACCCCGGCCGCCAGATCGGGGGTGTAGCCGGGGGCGAAACAGGCGGCCCCGGCCACCGGACCGAAGGCGAAGCCGGCGGCCCCGGCCGCCGGGTCGGGGGCGGAGCGGGCGGCATCGGCGGTCAGCGGACCGGCGTCGCGGATGAGGTGTGTCAGGGCCGAGGGCTCGTCGCGGTCGCCCCGCCACAGCAGGGGTACGTGGTCCCGGGGCCGGAATCGGTGGTGGTGCCAGGTCTCGCCGTTGCGGTCGGTCAGCGGCCGTGCCAGGTCGTAGACGCGGCCCCACAGGAAATACGGTTCGCGGGCCGCCGCCCATGCCTCGCTGAGGAGGCGCGGCACGTCGTGCGCGACCAGATGCACCGGCACTCCCTCCCGTGTGCCGAAGGCCAGTTGCGCATATCCGGCCTGCCGGGTGTCGGCGTCCACCGGTGCCCCGATGACGGTGAGCCAGAAGTCCCAGTCGGCCAGGGACGCCGCCTTGATGCAGACCACCACGCGGTCGCGGTCCCACTCGATGGCCATGAGCTCCGGCCTGTGGCCGTGGAACTGCATCCCCAGCGCGGCCCAGACGGTCTTCGCCCGGGCGCACTTCGCCTCCCACGCCACCGCTTCGGCCTCCAGCGAGCCCACCGGCTCGGTCTCCGGTTGCCCGACGAAAACCGGGCCCTGCCACACAACCGCCGTGTCGCACGCCCGCCCCCGCTGCGGCTCAAGCTCCTCCTCGGCCGTCCCGGACGTCGGCCGCAACACGGTGTCGGCGTCCAGCGCCACGGCGAGCCTGACCGCCGCCTCCGCCTCGAAGGTCGCGAAGCACTCACGGAGGACGGTGGCGTCCGTACGGATGCTCCCGTCCTGCATCACGCTCCCACCGCCCAGGTCTCCCGGACCAGCTCGGTCAGGCTGCGCATGGCCCGATGCTGGAGGGACCTGACCGCGTTGGGCTGCCGGCCCATCACCCGGGCCGTCTCGGGCACGGACAGCTCCTCGAGAAACCTGAGCCGGAGGCAGGTGCGCTGGTGCGGGTTGAGCAGGGGCAGCGCGTCGCCGACGACCTTGCGGGCCTCCGCGGCCAGCAGGCTGTGCAGCACGGTGTCCTCGGCGTTGCCCTCCCCTTCGACCCACTCGCCGAACTCGCCGGTGGGCACCTCGCGGCGGGCCCGGCTGGAGGTGTAGTGGTCGGCGATCAGGTTCCGGGCGATCGTCAGCAGCCAGGCGTCGATGCTCTTGCCCTGCCAGGTGAAGGTCTCGATGCGGCGCAGCGCCCGTACGAACACCTCCTGGGTGAGGTCCTCCGCCAGGTCCCGGTTGCGCACCCGGCGGACGATGCCGGCGTAGACCGTGTCGCGGTGCTGGCGGTACAAGGCCGCGAACGCCTTCCGGTCGCCGCTTCTCGCTCGGGTGATGAGCTCGGGTTCCAGCCCTCTGAGAGGACCGGTCTCAGCCCAGGCTTGAGTCACTTGACTGTCTCCGTTCGGCTTGGGCATCGGCGAGGAAGCAGCGGGATACGGCCAACCCTGCCGACGGCCGGGAGACCGCCGTTCTCGGTTCCCTCCCCTGGGCTGCCGACCCCCGCCCACCCGACGAGACAGGAACGATTCCTCGCTCACGGCCCCTCCCTGGTGATGGCCTCGACGGGGATCTCCAGAGCTGCGGCGATCCGCCTCAGGGTCTCGGGGGTCGTACCCCGGCATCCTTCTTCGATGCGCATGATGGTGCTGGGATGCCTATCCGTGAGGCTTGCAAGGCTCCTCAACGAGTGCCCGCGCGCTTCACGAAAGGCGCGAATCGTGGCTCCGTTAGGTGTCACGGGGAGGACAGTAGCGAGTGACACACCTCACCGCAAGGAGTGAATGCAATCGGGAGAAGTGGGAATACATCACCGTGATGCGTTGACCAGGCTCGTCAACCGCACGGAGGTGTCCATGAACGTGTCACCGGCGAGCTGGGCGTGTCACTGATGAGGCTGAATCCACCGGGCAACGGATTACCGGCCGGGACCCCGACTCGTTACTGGTCAACAGCTTGAAAGTATCTGTATGTGTTGCCCTACGGTGAGGCATCATGACAACTGTGACCACCACCCCCCGAGACTGGAAGCGCCTCGCAGAGGCCATCCGTGACGCACGAAAGGCGCGCGGCTGGAGACAGGAAGACCTCGCGGAAGCTGCGGGGACCGGCTACTCCACGGTGCAGCGCGCCGAGTCCAGCGACGGCTACAAGACCATGCCGCTCACCATCGACAAGATCGAACGGGCTCTGGGCTGGGCACCCGGAAGCGCCAGGACGGTCCTGGAGGGCGGCACACCCACCCTTGTGACGGATTCGGCCATACCCGGGCCGGTCGCCGAGACCCCGGTGTCCGACTCCGAGGACGCCGCCGGGTTCGTCTCACGGCTCCCTGCCCGCATCCAGCACGAGCTGGCCGACGGGGAGCTCGTGGACACCGACGTCATCGAGTTGAAACGCAAGGGCATGCGGCTGATCGTCTTCGCCACGCGCGATCCCGAGCAGGCCCCGGAGAACAGAGCCGAGAAGGCCGAGGACATCCGGGAATGGACGCGTGTGCAGCGCCGGCTGCGCGGTCTCGCGTCCGACGGTGACTCCCTCGATAAATAGACATTTGAGGACTTTCGGCCAATCACTACACACGCGCTGTATTCGCGTGGTTCCATTCCGTCTACCTCTGGCGGGGTCTGACCGCAAAAAGGTAACTGGGGATGGGGTGTCCGCATGGAGACCAACGAATGGCGCGTGGAGCTAGTCCGGGGCATCCCTCATGGCGCGAAGGTGGTCATCGACGCGCCGGATGGCGAGGTCGGCATCGTCTGGGTCAACGAGGAGGAGTTCACCGGTGACGTGTCGGACTTACTCGCGGAGCGCCTGACGAAGCCCGCCTCGTGGCCCTGCCACGCTCCCGACTGAAAACCCCAGGTCAGCGGCCTGGGGTTTGTTGCCCCAGGCCGCACCGGCGGCATCGGGCGCGGTGTCGGGCCCACCGAGAGCTCTTCGCGCGGCGCGACCGGCGGTGCCGTTCCCGGAACGGACCGCGCAACGGAACCCAGCGCAACGCCGGCCGACGCGCACACCCTCACCCTGGTGGCCGGCCATGGCCCGCTGTACGGGGGCCCGGTGGCCGCGCTGCGACACACTGGGGCTCGAACTACCCCCGCCCATCGGCTCGTTGGCGCCGAACATGTGCACGACGGTACGGGTCATGGTGGACCCCGCCGATTGGGCCCGGCGCCCCGCACAGATCATGGCGCCCGGCCGACGGATCGCCGTGGAGCCGGCCGGACCCGGAGGCGAGACCCACCTCATCACCGGGGACTGCGGCACCGTAGGGCGCCGGGTGCTCCCCGT
>NZ_JBITGJ010000050.1:0-38277 GCF_044456925.1 Streptomyces sp. NPDC050743 | reverse complement strand
CCCGTGGAACCGCCCGAACAGCCCGCCACTTCAGCCGCCCGACCGCTGATAGCCGCCGCCGACCCTGACCACCGCCCGGACGCCGACACTCGGCCAGCGGATCGCCGTGGAGCCGGCCGGACCCGGAGGCGAGACCCACCTCATCACCGGGGACTGCGGCACCGTAGGGCGCCGGGTGCTCCCCGTGGAACCGCCCGAACAGCCCGCCACTTCAGCCGCCCGACCGCTGATAGCCGCCGCCGACCCTGACCACCGCCCGGACGCCGACACTCGGCCACACCCGGCGCCCGGCCGGCACGACGGGGAAGGCGCGATGAGGCACGCGGCCCGTCGGTAGCCCATGGCCCAAAGGAGGCGCCCGCGGTCTTCGAGCGGTGCCGCATCGTCCGCGCCTCGACCGGGGCCCGCACGACCCGTCCCGGCATCGTGGATCCGAGCGAGGTGACCTTCGTACCGCGGCTGGTGCGGCCGCAGGCGGAAATCTGTCACGGCGAGGCCACATCTCCGCGCCCTGCGGAGTTAGGGTTGCCGGACGAGGCAGATGGCGCCGAGTCGTCGAAGCGCGGGTGCCACGCACGCCCGGGTTCCCCCGCCGCGTCCCCGAAACGAAGGTGCTATGCCCGCCGAGAACGCCCCTGTCGCCGGCAACCTCGACGACGACGACTACCCCGCCTACACGATGGGGCGGGCCGCGGACGTTCTCGGCACCACCCCCGCCTTCCTCCGCGCCGTCGGCGAAGCCGGGCTGATCACTCCCCTGCGTTCGGAAGGCGGCCACCGCCGGTACTCCCGCCGCCAGTTGCGCGTCGCCGCCCGCGCCCGCGAGCTGGTCGACCAGGGCACCCCCGTCGAGGCCGCGTGCCGCATCGTCTCCCTGGAGGACCAGCTCGACGACGCCCTGCGGCGGAACCGGGACATACGCCGGAAGCTGGACGAGCGCGACGCGGATATCTAGTCCCGCCGGTACAGAATTACGGGCGGCGCCGGGACGAGAATTACCGGACGCGCCCAAAACATCATGGGCGCTGCCACCCGACTGTGTTAGCGTGATAGCAGTTGCAGTTTTGGTTGCCAGAGATTTTTTCTTTGCAGAGCTTTCCGGATCTTTCCGGAGGGGTGATCATCGCGGCGACTCGGCTCCGCAAAGTGCGGAGTCCGGCACTGCCCCCCAAGGGAGATTCAATATGGCATCTGGCACCGTGAAGTGGTTCAACGCGGAAAAGGGCTTCGGCTTCATCGAGCAGGACGGCGGCGGCGCTGACGTGTTCGCCCACTACTCGAACATCGCCACCAGCGGCTTCCGCGAGCTTCAGGAAGGCCAGAAGGTGACCTTCGACGTCACGCAGGGCCAGAAGGGCCCGCAGGCCGAGAACATCGTTCCCGCCTGACGCTGACGCGAATCGTCGCGAGCCAATGGTTCGCGCATGATGTGGCTGGGGCCCGCGCTCTTGGGCGCGGGTCCCAGCTTTTCTCTTTTTTTCTTCGGCTCATTCTTGTGATTCCTGGTACGGCCGCGCGCCGCCGGTGGGAATTCCTCGATACGCCGCATCGAGGAAGGTTCCACCATGAACCGCACCCGTCGCACCGGCGGCAGTTCCAGTCGCTTCCACACGGACCAGAGCCGCTCCCGCACCGACAAGAGTTCCGCGCGCTCGGCAGGGTCCGCCCGCGGCGGCCGCTTCCGTGGTCAGGAGACGGGCCGGCAGGGCCCCCGTCCGGCCACCGGGCGCAAGGGCGGCCAGGGAACGCGCTCCACCGCACGCGGACAGGAGTTCGCGCTGCCGGTCACCCTCACCGAGCCGCTGCCGGCGGTCGAGACGTTCGCCGAACTGGACATGCCCGCACGGCTGCTGGCCGCCCTCGGCGCCGAGGGCGTGACCGTTCCCTTCCCGATCCAGGCGGCCACGCTGCCGAACGCGCTGGCCGGCCGGGACGTTCTGGGCCGGGGCCGTACGGGCTCGGGCAAGACGCTCGCCTTCGGCCTGCCGCTGCTGGCCCGCCTGGACGGTCAGCGCGCCCAGCCCCGGCAGCCGCTCGCCCTCGTCCTCGTCCCGACCCGGGAACTGGCCCAGCAGGTCACCGACGCGCTCACCCCCTACGCCCGCGCCCTGCGCCTGCGGCTCGCCACCGTGGTGGGCGGCGTGTCGATCGGCCGTCAGACGAGTGCGCTGCGCGCCGGAGCCGAGGTCGTCGTCGCCACGCCGGGCCGCCTCAAGGACCTCATCGAGCGAGGAGCCTGCCGGCTGGACCAGGTCGCCGTCACCGTCCTGGACGAGGCCGACCAGATGGCCGACATGGGTTTCATGCCGCAGGTGACCGCGCTGCTCGACCAAGTCCCCTCGCGCGGCCAGCGGTTGCTGTTCTCGGCCACCCTGGACCGCAACATCGACCTCCTGGTGCGCCGCTACCTCCACGACCCCGTCGTGCACTCGGTCGACCCGTCCGCGGGAGCCGTCGCCACCATGGAGCACCATCTGCTGCATGTGCACGACGCCGACAAGCACACCGCCGCGACCGAGATCGCCGCCCGCGACGGGCGCGTGATGATGTTCCTGGACACCAAGCACGCGGTCGACCGGCTGGCCAAGCACCTGCTGTCCGTCGGGGTGCGTGCCGCGGCCCTGCACGGAGGGAAGTCCCAGCCGCAGCGCAACCGGACGCTCGCCCAGTTCAAGGACGGCCATGTCACGGTCCTGGTGGCCACCAACGTGGCCGCCCGCGGAATCCATGTCGCGGGCCTCGACCTCGTCGTGAACGTCGACCCCCCGAACGACCACAAGGACTACCTGCACCGCGGCGGCCGTACCGCCCGCGCCGGCGAGTCCGGCACCGTCGTCACCCTCGTCCTGCCGCACCAGCGGCGCGCGATGGACCGGCTGATGGCCGACGCCGGAATCACCCCGCGTGCCGTCCGGGTCCGTCCCGGCGAGGCGGAGTTGCAGCGCATCACCGGCGCCCGGACCCCCTCCGGCGTGCCCGTCACCGTCACCCCGCCGGTCGACGGGCCGCGCGAGGGCGCGGGATCCACCGGCCGGAGCCGCAGAGGCCGGGCCGGCGGTCGTGGCGGGAGCGACCGGACCGCCGCCCGAGCCCGTCGCTTCGCCTCGAGGAAGAACGCATAGCCCGACCCGGCCCGCCCAGCCCGCCCGGCCCGACGAAGAGGAGAAGCCCTTGACGCCGATTCCGCCCCGCACACGACAGGCCGACGGCGCCGACGGCACCGGTCTGACCGCACGTGACGCCATGCATGCTCCCGGGCCCCAGGTCGACGACCACATGGCGGTCGACGTGGCCCTGTCCGTGCTCATCGGGGCCCGCGTCCCGCACCTGCTCCTACGGGACGAGGACGGGCGGTGTGCGGGACTGGTCACCCGGGACCAGCTCGCCGCACACCGCGGCGGCACGTGGTACAGCGACCGCACGCGGCTGCGGGACATCCCGCTCGACCGCGGACCGTTCACCTCGTCCATGGCCGTGCTCAGCGAGGCGGAAGCCGCCATGCGGGGCCGGACCCTGGACGTGTCCCCCGTGATCGACGAGCACGGCTACGCCCTGGGGGTCCTCGCTCTCACGCCCTGAGCGTCGTCCCCCCGCCCGGCCGCCGTCGCGCGGTCGGCCTCTCCGGCGTCCTTCCCCATCCCCCTGTGGAGGCATCCATGCGCTGTGTCATCGCCCGTTTCCCCTTCGACCTGATCAAAAGCGAGGTCGAGCAGTCCATGAGCGGCATCACGCCCGAACCCGTCACCGGCGTGTCCGTGACCATCAACCGCCACGTCTACCCCGTGATGCAGGTCGGCGAGGTGATCACCAGGCAGAACCGCCGGGACTTCACGGTGGTCGAGATGCGCCGGGCACTGACCCGACTCGGCTTCACCTGCCACGACGCGTCCCCGGCCGCGCCGGCCCGGGACGCACGAGCCGGCGAGGATGCGCTCGGCTGGTGAAATCCGGGAACGACGGCAGGTGATGCGCCGTCCGCCGGTTGGAAGCCGAAGGATGTGGCACCCGGCTAGTGGCCGGCCGGACGCGCGAACCGCGTCCCGTAGGGGCCAACGGTTCGGCACTGAGCCGCGAGCCGCACGAGGGCGGTACCGGCTGGTTCCCCGGTTGTCGCCGTGAGGGCTGCTCCGGCGACAACCGGTGTGGCATGTCCGAACCGGGAGGGCCGGCCCCGGGTCCATTTCCGTCGCGGGCGCTCGGGTCAGGCGCCGACCGTGCCGTCGACTCCCTCGCGGAGGAAGTCCGCGTGGCCGTTGTGGCGGCCGTACTCCAGGATCATGTGGAGCATCACCATCCGCAAGGACACGTCCTCGCCCCAACGCGGCTGGTAACCGGCGAGGTCCAGGGACTCGGCCTCGCGCTCGATACGGCGCGAGTGCTCGACCTCGGCCTCCCACACCGCGAACGCCTCCTCGGCGCTCGCGCCCGTGGTGTCGTACGCGGCCTGGAAGTCGAACTCCTTGTCCGACCAGAGCATCGGGGTGGCGTTGTCGTCGAACACCCGGCGGAACCAGGCGCGTTCGACCTCGGCCATGTGCCGGACCAGGGCGAGCAGGGAGAGGGTGGACGGCGGGCTCGACCGCTCCTTGAGCTGCTCCTCCGTCAGGCCCTCGCACTTCATCGCCAGGGTCGCCCGGTGGAACTCCAGGAACGCCCGCAGCGTCTCGCGCTCCGTACCGAACAGGGGCGGGCCGATGCGTTCGACGGTCACGGTGGGATCCTCCCGGGGGCACGCTGGGGCGTCGAAGGTACCGCGCCCCGGCGGCCGCCGGGAACCAGGGGATGCCGACGGCCAGGCCGGCAGCGGAGGTTCTCTTGCTCCGCTCCGGTGGAACCCCCAGGCAGAGCCTGAGGACCGATCAGCGCGTCCGGTCGGCTTCTCCCCGACTAGTCGGGCTCGTCCCGCACCGGGTCGAGGTGGATGACCTGCCCGTTCCTGCCGTTGTGTCCTCTTCTGCCGTTGTGGCCCGGCCTGCCGGGATGACCGTCCCTGCCGTGCCGGCCCGTTGTGCCTGGCGGGCCAGTAGGACCGGCCGCACCCGAGGGACCTGAGGGTCCGGGCGGGCCGGGCGGGCCCTGCGTGACGCCGTCGCCCTGGAGGTCGATGCGTCGTGACCGGATTGTGTCGAGCTGCTGCTGGTGGGCGACGATCGCAGCTGACTGCGCGGCGAGCGCGATGGTCAGCAGTGCGCCGAGCAGAAGGCGGCGCTGCGGGCCGCGCAACGCCTCGTTCACGTTTCTCACATCGTTCCTCACACTGTGTGACGGCAGCGAGCACGTAGACCGTATTCACTTGCTCAAGGCGCGACTTCACGGCCTGGCCGAAGCGGGCGCGCCAGGGGCTGGGGCACGGACCCGCCCCCGGGCGAGCGTCCGCAACCGCGATGGCGTCATCCGGTCTCGCAAGCCTGCGGTCGAGGGTCTAGCTCGACGCAGGCGCCGGCGGGGCGACAGCGTCCTTCCCGTTGGTCCCGTCCTTCCCCTCCCTCCCGTTGGTCCCGTCCTTCCCGTCCTTACCGTCGGTTCCGTCCTTGCCCGGCGGGCCGATGGGGCCGGCAGGACCGCGAGGGCCGGAGGGGCCGGACGGACCGGAGGGGCCGGGCACGAGGCGTTGGTCCTGGAAGTCGATGGGCTGGGTCTGCAGATCGTCGATCTGCACCTGCTGGGCGACGAGCGCGGCCGACTGCGCGACAAGCGCAACGGTCAGCACTGCGCCGAGCACATGGTTGCGCTGCGGGCTGCGCAGCGCTTCGATCACGCTTCTCACATTGGTCCTCACGCTGTGTGACGGCGAAAGTGTAAATGACGAAGGCTTTGCAGTGGTGGAGCTCCATGTCCGGGTGTCCGCCCCAGGCACCCCCGAACGCCACACGCACATGCCGCCCCCCGGGGGGCCGGACACGCAGTGGTTCAGCGCTCGTCTTCGCAGGTCGGCTCAGGTAGGGCGACTCGGCCGCCGGCCTGCGGCCGAGCAAATGACGTCATCAGCATGGGCGAACACAAAATATTGTGAGCCGGTATGAAACGGTCAGCCCAACGGGGCGATCTCGTCGATGAGGCCGCGCACGCGCCTCTCGATCTCGTCGCGGATCGGGCGGACGGCTTCGACTCCCTGCCCCGCGGGGTCGGGGAGCTCCCAGTCGAGGTAGCGCTTGCCGGGGAACACCGGGCAGGTGTCACCGCAGCCCATCGTGATCACGACGTCGGACGCCTGGACCGCCTCCACGGTGAGCACCTTGGGCACCTCGGCCGCGATGTCGATGCCGGCTTCGGTCATGGCCGCGACGACAGCGGGGTTGACGCTGTCGGCGGGTGCGGAGCCGGCGGAGCGCACCTGGACGCGGTCGCCTGCCAGGTGGGTGAGGAAGGCGGCGGCCATCTGGGAGCGCCCGGCGTTGTGGACGCAGACGAACAGGACGCGGGGGCGCCGGTCGGCAGGGGTCATGGCGGGGTTCTTTCCGGTGCGGCGGGTCAGGAGCGGGAGGGTGCGGCGAGTTCGGGGTCGCCCGGGGCGGGGACGGCGGCCGCCTGCCTGGGCGCCGGGTGGGCGAACACGCAGGCCACGAGTCCGAGGCCGAGTACGGCCCCGGCGATCTGTGCCGCGATGAACGGGCCGACCGAGGCGGGAGCGATGCCGGCGAACGTGTCGGTGAAGGCGCGGCCGATGGTGACGGCCGGGTTGGCGAACGACGTGGAGGACGTGAACCAGTAGGCCGCTCCGATGTAGGACGCCACGGCCACCGGCGCGAGGCGGTCCCGGCCGGTGCGTCCGAGCCCGAGGACGAGCAGCACCAGCCCTGCGGTGGCGACCAGTTCGCCCAGCCACAGGTGACCCGCGGAACGGTCGTGGGTGGACCAGTGCACCAGGGGCTTGGCGAACATGCCGTCGGCCAGGACGGCGCCGCCGATCGCCCCGGCCGTCTGCGCCGGGAGGTACGCGGCGACGTCCCGAAGGGTCGGCCCGCCGGGGGTGCGCCGGCCGGTGAACCAGGCCGCGAGTGTGACGACGGGGTTGAAGTGCGCGCCGGAGACCGGGCCGAGCAGCGCGATGAGCACGCCCAGACCGAACACGGTGGCCAGGGAGTTGGCGAGCAACTGCACGCCGACGTCATGGGTCAGTCCGGTGGCCTGGATGCCGGAGCCGACCACCACCGCGACCAGCGCGGCCGACCCCACCGCTTCGGCGAGGGCGCGGCGCCCGAGTGAGGCGCTCACGTGGTTGCCTCGGTCTTCCGGGTGGTGGTCAGGAACGCGGAGAGCCGGTCCAGGGCGCCGGGCAGCACCCGGTAGTAGACCCACGTGCCCCGGCGCTCGCAGTCGATCAGGCCCGCCTGCCGGAGCAGTTTGAGGTGATGGGAGATCGTCGGCTGGGACAGGTCGAAGGCCGGGGTCAGGTCACACACGCAGACCTCGCCGCCCGCCCGTGAAGCGATCAGCGACAACAGGCGCAGCCGTACGGGATCGCCCAGGGCCTTGAACACCTTCGCCAGCTCTGCGGCCTGGTCCTCGTCCAGGGGAGCGGTCGGCACCTCCGGGCAGCACGCTCCGGCCTCGTCGGTCCGACCGAGCACCACCAGCTCTTGATTCGACATGCGTCTATATTGACATCCTTCGATTCAGGGGCGCAATCTTGCCTCTTGAATCGACAGGCATCAATGCAACCCGATGGGAGCCCTGCCATGTCTCGCGCTCAACTAGCCCTGCGCGTCAGCGACCTGGAAGCGTCGATCACCTTCTACTCGAAGCTGTTCGGCACCGAACCGGCCAAGCGGCGCGAGGGGTACGCCAACTTCGCCATTGCCGAGCCCCCGCTCAAGCTCGTTCTGATCGAGGGCGAGCCCGGCGAGGACACACGCCTCGACCATCTCGGCGTCGAGGTCGACTCCACCGACCAGGTCCACGCCGCCACCGCCCGGCTCAGGCACGCCGGCCTCGCCACCTTCGAGGAGAACGACACCTCCTGCTGCTACGCCCTCCAGGACAAGGTCTGGGTGCACGGCCCCGGCAAGGAGCCATGGGAGGTGTACGTGGTCAAGGCCGACGCCGACCCCCTCGGCAAGAACGCCGGCCCCGACACCACCGGCGACGCCTGCTGCTCCTCCCAGGCCGCCGAGCCGTCCTCCGCGTCAGCCGGTTGCGGCTGAACCGTCAGCTCGCGAGCACCCGCCGGCGGGCCCTTCGCGCGCCCGACTGCCCCACGAGCGCCCGGACAGCGGCACGCCTTACGGGGCGGGGCGGCTTCGCTCGTCGTCATGAAGGGCGGGCGCGGCGTTCGTCCACACCGTGTGGAAGGCCAGCCGCAGACAGCCCGCGAGGGCCGGGTGCTCGATGAAGAGGGTGGTGGTGGAGTCGGCGCCGGCCACGGGGTCGGGCATGTCGCACAGGACCAGGGAAGCGTCCGCGATGACCAGTTTCAGGGGTAGTTCGGGGGCGAATCGGGCCTCCTCCCCCGCCGCGGCGAAGCGCCGTACGTGGTCCACCGTCTCGGGGTCGCTCAGGGTGTCATCGAGGTAGATCGCGCGGACGGTGCCGCCCGAGCGGTGCAGGCGGTGGACCACCGCGAGGCCGTCCGCGTTCTCGGCGGGGGCGACGAACGGGGGTTTGCAGAAGGTGAGCAGTTCGTGCCGCGCCTGCCGCTGGATGTCGGCGAAGCGTTCGGTGATCGCCTTCGGGTCGCGCAGGATCTCGATGTAGTCCAGCGGGTCGGTGTGGTCCCGGCCCTGGGACCACAGGGGCTGGAGGATGCCGGCCAAGTCCTGCGAGACCCGCTCCAGCCGGTCGACGGACTCCCGTTGCGCGGCCATCAGACGGGCGAGGGCCAGTTCGGGCGTGACGGCGGAGTACGTGGCCACCCGACCGGGGTGGGTGGTGGCCAGGTGCCGCCGTACGAGGGCGTCGAGCACGTCGTACACGCGCTGGCGCGGCACGTCGGCCTCCCGCGCCACCTCGGCGGCCGTGTAAGAACCACGCCTGATGAGGGTCAGGTAGACCCGTGCCTCGTACCGGGCCAGGCCCAGCGACATCAGGTCGTTGATGGTTCCGTCTTCAAGCTCCATGGCTGCACAACGTACCGGGCGTGGACGGGGAGTTGGGTTCGAGTTTTTACCAACCGGCCCTGTTCTCTTCGGCACATTGTCCATAGCCTCATGTGTAGCCACCACTGACCGGGGTGGCAGCATCAGCGAGATGCCCGACAGACAGTCGGCTCCCATCGGCCACCCCCAGCGGAAAAGGGATTGTCATGAACATGACCAGTACGGCTGGTCATGCCATGGCCGACCCCCATCCGGCCGTCGGTGCGGAGCCGCCATCCATCCCCCCACGGAGGGCAGTTCATTGCAGTCTCACCGCAGAAGGAACCTGATACGCCGCGGCGCGCCCGCGCTCCTGTCCGCAGCGGCTCTGATCACCGGCGGCCTGGCGGTCGCCACCCAGTCGGCGGCCTTCGCCTCCTCCACCACTTCCTCCAGCACTTCCTCCACCACGTCCGCCGTGCACACGCGGCAGCTGTGTGCGGAGCCCGGCAAGCCCGGCTACATGGCCTGCCAGGCGGTCGTCCGCACCGACCTGACACCGCGGAAGTCCCTCGGCCGGCACGACACCCCCAAGGGCTTCGGGCCGGCCGATCTGCAGGCCGCCTACAACCTCCCCAAGGACGGCGGCAAGGGCGCCACCGTCGCGATCGTCGACGCGAACGACGACCCCAACGCCGAGAAGGACCTGGCGGCCTACCGGTCCCAGTACGGCCTGCCGGAGTGCAGCACGGGCAACGGCTGCTTCAAGAAGATCGACCAGGACGGCGGCACGAACTACCCGACGCCGGACGCTGGCTGGGCCGGTGAGATCTCCCTCGACGTCGACATGGTCAGCGCGGCCTGCCCGCAGTGCCACATCCTGCTCGTCGAGGCCAAGTCCGCCAGTATGGACGACCTCGGCGCGGCCGTGAACCAGGCGGTCAAGCAGGGCGCCGAGTACGTGTCCAACAGCTACGGCGGCAGCGAGGAGGCAGCCGACGCCTCCGCCGACGACAAGTACTTCAAGCACCCCGGCGTCGCCATCACCGTCAGCTCCGGCGACAGCGGCTACGGCACCGAGTACCCGGCCGCCTCGCAGTACGTGACGGCCGTCGGCGGCACCTCGCTCAAGAAGGACGGCAGCACCCGCGGCTGGTCCGAGTCCGTGTGGGGCACCTCCGCCGGCGGCGACGGAGCGGGCTCGGGCTGCTCGCAGTTCGACGCCAAGCCGTCCTGGCAGAAGGACACCGGCTGCGCCAAGCGGGCCGTCGCCGACGTCGCGGCCGTCGCCGACCCGGCCACCGGTCTCGCCGTCTACGACACCTACCAGGCCGGCGGCTGGAACGTGTACGGCGGCACCAGTGCCTCGGCTCCGCTCGTCGCCGGCGTCTACGCCCTCGCGGGCACTCCGGGCTCCGGTGACGTCCCGGAGTCCTACCCCTACGCCCACCCGGACAAGCTGAACGACGTCACCGACGGCTCCAACGGGTCCTGCGGCACCTACCTGTGCAAGGCGGGCAAGGGCTACGACGGGCCGACGGGTCTCGGCACCCCGAACGGCGTCGCCGCCTTCACCAAGTAACAGAGCGAACCGAACGGATCACTTCGCCCCGCCGGTCGTCCGGCGGGGCGAAGTGCCGCCAAGACCGTCAACGGCACTTGTGCGCATGGCACTTGGTGGGCGCCGGTTGCTGGCCCGGCTTGGGGGTCACTGTGGCGGTCGGCCGCTTGCCCGGCCTGTCGGCGTGTTTCCGGGTCGGGCTGGGCTTGGGCGACGGCATGCCGGGCTCGTTGCTGCCGGCGCCCAGGGACGCCGGGGTGGCGAACGGAAGGTCGGGCAGGCCGGACAGGGCGTCGCGCATGTACCGGGTCCAGATCTCGGTCGGGATGTCCCCGCCGAACACCTTCTGCAGGCCGCCGACACCGGCCAGGGACTGCAGCTGCGGGTGGGCCGGATCCTCCTTGAACAGCACGACCGACGTGGTGAGTTGCCGGGTGTAGCCGATGAACCAGGCCGAGCGGTAGTCGTCGGTGGTCCCGGTCTTGCCCGCCGCCGTACGGCCGAGGGCCTGGGCCTTGGTGCCGGTGCCCCGGGCGATGACGCCCTTGAGGACGTCGGTCACGTTGTCGGCGACCGCCGCCGGCAGGGCCCGTACCGGGGCGGGGGCGGTGAAGCCGGGCACTACGGAACCGTTGTGGGTCACCTTGGTCACCGAGTACGGGTCGGCCTGCATCCCGGAGGCGGCGAAGGTCGCGTAGGCGCCCGCCATGCGGATGGCGCTCGGGGTGGAGGTGCCGATGTAGAAGCCGGCGCTGGACGCGGCGAGGCTCTGTGGGCGCAGGCCCAGGGTCTTCGCCGTGCGGGCCACGTCGTCGTAGCCGACGTCCTCGCCCAGCTGCACGTACGGCGTGTTGACCGACTGCTCCATCGCCGTGCGCAGGGAGATGTACCCCCAGCGGTGCGTGGTGTCGTTGTGCTGGTGGAGGAGGCCGGTGGGGTCCTTGTCGTCGGTGACGTAGTTGCCCTGCCGGTCCTTGATCTGGATGCCGTCGTCGCCGTCGAACTTGCTGCTCGGGGTGATCGGTGCCGGGGGCGTGCCGGGTTTCAGGACGGCCCCGTACTGGAGCGCGGAGGCGAGGACGACGGGTTTGAAGGTCGACCCCACCGGGACGCCGGAGGTGTCGGCGTTGTCCGAGTAGTGGGCCTGCTGGTAGCCGGGGCCGCCGTAGACGGCCAGGATCCGGCCGGTCGCCGGGTCCACCGAGGCGGCGCCGACCTGGACGTTCCGGTCGGCGGTCCGGTGGGCGGGGTCGAGGCGTTCCGTGCGTACCTTCGCGACGGCCTTGGCCAGTTCCGCCGTCCGCTTGCGGTCGAAGGTGGTGTGGATCTGGTAACCGCCCCGGCTCAGGCCGCTGTCGGTGATGCCGGGGTCGTGTGCCTGGACGTACGACCGGGCCAGCTGGACCAGATAGCCGGTCTGGCCGGTGAGCCCGGATCCGGGGGCCCACTTCCTGGGCGTCGGGAAGCCGGCCGCCGCGATGCGGGCGCGCTGCTGCTCCGTCAGCTTGCCGGTCTTGACCATCCGGTCCAGCACCCAGGACCAGCGGGCCTGCGCCCGGGCCCGGGCCGTGGGGTCGGTGTCCGCGTACTGGATGAGGCTCGGCTCGTTGACCGCGGCGGCGAGGAACGCGCCCTGGCTCACGGTGAGCTTCTCGACCGGGAGGCCGTAGTACACGCGGGCCGCGGCCTGGATGCCGTTGGCCTGCCGGCCGAAGTAGCAGGTGTTCAGATAGCCCTGGAGGATCTGCTGCTTGCTCATGCTCGCGCCGATCTTGGCGGAGATCAGCACCTCCTTGAACTTGCGGGAGAGCGTCTGCGACTGGTCGAGGTAGGTGTTCTTGACGAACTGCTGGGTGATCGTCGAGCCGGACTGGACGTTGCCGCCCTCGGCCATGTGCACGAGGGCGCGCGCGATGCCCTGCGGGTCGATGCCCGGGTCGGTGTAGAAGGAGGCGTTCTCGGCGGCGATGAAGTCACCCTGCACGTCGGCGGGGACCTGCGCCAGGGTGACGTTCTCCCGGTTGACGCTGCCGTCGGTCGCCAGCACGCTGCCGTCGGACCAGTAGTAGACGTTGTTCTGGAGCAGCGCCTTGGGGTTCGGGTCGGGAATGGTGATCGTGGCGTAGGCGTACCCGACCGCCGCGGCCACGGCGCCGACGCAGAACAGGAACGACGCCAGCACCTGACGCCACGACGGCAGCCAGCGGCGCGGACCGGTGCGGCCCGCCCTGGGATAGTCGATCCAACGTTTCCGCACGCCGGTACGGCGCCGCCTGCCGCGGACGGCCGCCGCACGGCTGCCGGAGCTGCCGCGCTGCGGCGGTCGGCGCCGGGTTCCGCTCATGGGCTCGGATCACTTTCCTTTCAGTACCACTGGGTGGTGTCGCGGGGGGCGGGCTGTCCGTGGCCGGCCGGGGGCACGGGTACCGGCGCGGGCCGGGGAGGCCCCCCGTACGGTGCCGCCGTGGTGTGGTCGTGGCCCGAGGGCCCGGGGAGGTCCGTGCCCGGCGGAGCCTGCAGGCTGCCGTAGCGCTCCATGCGCTGCCAGCGCAGGCGGGAGCCGGACACGGCGGTGAAGACGGACTGGATCACCACCAGGTACATCAGCTGCCGGTAGACGAACTGCTGGAGCGGCAGGCTCCACAGCGGGCCGGGGCGTTCGCCGTCCAGGCGGAAGGCGTACAGGCCCATGCCGAGTTGCAGCAGCAGGAAGGCCAGCCACAGGCCGGCGATCCGGAACGGGTCGAGGAAGACCAGGCCGTACACGGCGAAGATGTCCACGACCGGCGCGAGCAGCGGCAGCAGGACCTGGAAGAGGAGGAGGTAGACCAGGCCCCGGCGGCCCAGTTTGCCGGCGGCACCGCGCTGCACCAGCGCGCCGCGGTGCTTCCACATCGCCTGCAGGGTGCCGTAGCACCAGCGGTACCGCTGCCGCCACAGGGCGTTCAGGGACGCGGGTGCCTCCGTCCAGGCCACCGCCCCCTCCTCGTACACCACGCGCCAGCCGTCGCGGCACAGCGCCATGGTGAGGTCGGTGTCCTCGGCGAGGGTCACGTCGCTGACGCCGCCGAGGTCGAGCAGGGCCCGGCGGCGGAAGGCGCCGACCGCTCCGGGCACGGTCGGCATGCACTGGGCGAGGTCGAACAGCCGGCGGTCGAGGTTGAAGCCGATCACGTACTCGATGTGCTGCCAACGACCCAGCAGACCACCGCGGTTGACGACCTTGGCGTTGCCCGAGACGGCGCCCACCCGGGGGTCGGCGAAGGGCTGCACGAGGGTGCGGACGGTGCCGGGTTCGAAGACCGTGTCGCCGTCGACCATGACCACCAGCTCGCAGGAGGCCGCGGCGAGCCCGGTGTTGAGCGCGGCCGGTTTGCCGGCGTTCTCCTGCCGGATCACCCGCACCCCGGGCAGCCGCAGCGACTGCACCAGGTCCGCGGTGCCGTCGGTGGAGCCGTCGTCCACCACGATGACCTCCACCGGGTGGTCCGAGGCGACGAGGGACCGCACGGCCGCCTCGATCCCGGCGCTCTCGTTGTACGCGGGGACGATGACGCTGACCGGTTCGGTCACCGGCGGCCCCCAGGAGCGGCCCCGGCGCCCCGTCCGCAGCTTTCGGTGCCGGCGGGCCGCGATCAGCACGACCGCCGCGCGCAGCACGCTGATCACTCCGGCCGCGTACATCAGCACGGCCAGCAGCCGGACGGCCCAGTCGCCGGTCTTCAGCACGGCGATGAGGGCCATGCCCTGGAGGTGGTCGCCGAGGCCGGCGCGCTGGACGGGGCCGGCCATGCCGACCGCCGCGCCGACCGTCGCGAACCGGAAGCCGTGCGCCTTGAGCCGTGGGATCAGGGTGTTCAGGGCGGCGACGGTCTGGGAGCGGTCACCGCCGCCGTCGTGCATCAGCAGGATCTGCCCGGCGTGTCCGTGCGGGGTCGCGTTCGCGAGGATGCGGGCGGTGCCGGGTCGCTGCCAGTCCTCGGCGTCCTGGGTGGTGAGCACCGTGACATAGCCCGCCTGGTCGGCCTGCTTCAGGACGGACCAGTCGGCGTCGTCCAGCGCGGCGTTCTTCGAGGAGTACGGCGGCCTCAGCAGTGCGGTGGTGACCCCGGCCGCGCCGGCCACCGCGAGCTGTGTCTCGCGCAGTTCCAGGGAACGCTGCCATGGGGCGAGGCGGGCCAGGTCGGGGTGCGTGAAGGTGTGGATGCCGATCTGGTGGCCGTCGGCGAGCATCCGGCGGACCAGGTCCGGGTGGTCCACGACCTCGGTGCCGACGACGAAGAAGGTCGCGTGCACATGGTTGCGGCGCAGCACGTCGAGGATGCGCGGCGTCCAGGTGGGGTCGGGGCCGTCGTCGAAGGTCAGGGCGATGGTGCGGTCCTCGACCTGGACGGTGTGCGGGGCGCCGGCGGCGTTCGCGATCACCGGGCCGCCGTGGGCCACCCGGCCGGGCACCGCGTCGGCGCGGCCGCGGGCATGGGTCACGTCGTCCTGGCTGATCCCGAACATGTGGTGGGTGTAGCCCTGCAGCAGGAGGGCCGTCGACAGGGTCACCGCGAGCACGCTCAGCAGGAGCCAGTGGGTGCGCGGTGTGATCTGGCGGATGCGGCCGCGGCGGCGGGCGGGGGCGGTGCGGCGTCGGCGGTCGGTCACTTCGGGCCTTGGATCACTTCACGGGCTTGTGGGACGAGCCGAGGGCGCGCCCCTTCGACGACCGGGCGGGGGCCGAGGTGGAGGTCGGCGCGGTGGTCCCGGCGGGCGCCGCGGCGGGCCCGGCCGTGGCCGCGGGGGCGGTCGGGGCCGCCGTCCGGCCGGACGTCTTCCGCGCCGTGGGCCGGGGGGCGGCGTGCACCGCGGCCGGGTTCGCGCTCCCCGCCGGGCGGCCGGTGCCGGCGGGGGAGTCGGGCGTGGTCACGCCGGGCTTGGCCGGGTGCGCGGTGTCCGGCTGGGGGACGAACGGGGCGCTGACGCTCGGACCGCCCAGCAGGGTGCTGATCAGCAGGGCGACATAGCCGCCGGCGGGAATCATCAGCAGCCGGGCGGCGCGCAGCACGCGGCGCTGGCGTTGCCCCGAGGAGTCCACGAAGACGGGCCGCTCCGGCTCGCTCGCCGATGTGCCCGGCTCACCGTCCGGGACCGGTTCCGTCTCCCAGTTCTGCCCCGATCCCCAGTTCTGCTCCGACCAGCCCGGTTCCGGCACGAAAGGGATGGGCTGGGCGAAAGGGATGGGCTGTGTGTCGGTCTGCGGGGCCGGGGACGGCGCGGTGCGGACGTCCCCGTACGCGGCGTCCCACACCGCGGGCTGCGGGTACGGCCACTGCGCCTGAAGCGCGGCGTCGTACGACAGCGTGGCCGTGTCGGTGACGGCGCCGCCGCCCTCGTGACTATAGGCATACCCGTACCCGGCACCGCCGTACGGCTCCTCGCCGTACGTTCTGCCGCTTTCGTCCGTCCACCGCACGAGTCGTGTCCCCTGTCCTGGCCGACCGACACGGTCGTCCGCATGGACAGAGCGCGGCGGCCCGGAACTGTTACACCTCACCCCTCGGCAGCCACTGCGCACTCCTCGGGCTCCTCGGGCAGCCACTTCACCACCGCGTCCCCGCGCTCGGCCGTGTGCGTGTAGAACGCGGTCAGTTCCCGGTGCGCCGCCGCGAACGCACTCCACGTCTCGGGCTCCGCTCGCACGCCGCCGTAGCGCGGCAGCAGCGCGTCCCGGGCGAAGTGCCACAGGTCGTCGAAGTCGGCCATCGCCAGGTAGCCGGACACCCGGCGGGTCTGGGCCGCCGTCAGCACCAGCAGCGGTGGCTTGTGCCGGTCGGCGCGGAACACCGGCCGGCCGCCAAGCACCACCTGGGTCTGGGGCCGGTCCTGCGCAAGGGGGCGCGGGGAAGCGCCGGCGTAGATGCGCTCCTGGTCGCGGTAGCGGCGGACGGTCTCCGAGTCGCCCTCGAAAAGCCGTTCCAGCCAGGTCGAGCTGTTGCGCAGTGCCGGCGGCGGCACCGCTCGCAGACGAAGGTACGCGCTCATGCCACAAGGAGCGCACGAGGGCGCCGAAGCATCACGCGGCCGTAACGGGAGGAGGTCCGAACCGGCCGCCACCGGTGCGGGGCGCGAGGAGGCCGAGAGCGGTGCGGGGCGCGCGGGGCGGCCGGGCCCTGTGCAGTGGTCGTGGCCCTGGCCGCCTCATCCCTCTCCGTGCCGCCCAAGGGGGGGAGTCACGGACGACACGGAGAGGGGTCCGGGGCGGGCTTGCGGCAGCGGCGCGGGCGATCGGTCGGCCGGCCCGCGTGTACCGCACCCGGCACACTCCCCCAGCGCACCGCCCGCGGGAAACGTCACCCGGCCACGGCCGCCGGTCAACGGTGGCGGCGTGAGGGACTCCTGGTGCGTTGTGACATTTCTGTGAGCGCTGACGCTGGTCACTGTGGGGGGCCGTCGATGCGTCCGGAACGCGACGGACGGCAGGAAATCGCTATGGACCGGTGCGAACGAGGGCAATCTTGGGCCAGGTACGGCAACCCCGGCGCGTACAGGCGTACGACGGGGAACTCGGCGCGGCGGTCGCACGGGCCCAAGAGGGCGACGAGGCCGCCTTCGCGGTCGCCTACCGGTTCGTGCAGCCGGGTCTGCTCGGCTATCTGCACGGCATCGTCGGCGACGACGCCGAGGACGTGGCCGCCGACGCCTGGCTGGAGATAGCCCGCGACCTCGGGCGGTTCAAGGGCGACGGCGCCGGTTTCCGCGGCTGGACCGCGACCATCGCCCGGCACCGGGCGCTGGACCATCTGCGCCGCCAGCGGGTGCGGCCCCGGGCGGGCGGGACCGAGCAGGACGTGCTGGACCTGCCCGGTCCGCACAGCACCCATGAACAGGCCCTGGAGTCCCTCTCCACCGAGCGGGCCCTGGAACTGGTCCGCGGGCTGCCCCGGGACCAGGCCGAGGCCGTGCTGCTGCGGGTCGTGGTCGGACTCGACGGCCCCGCCGCCGCACGCGTCCTCGGCAAGCGCCCCGGAGCGGTGCGCACCGCGGCCCACCGGGGCCTGAAACGCCTCGCGCGCCAACTCGGAATCGGCGGCGATGCGGAGACGGGTGTGACGGATGGGGCCCCACGAACGCTGGGGGAGTCGACATGAACGACTCATGCCACAGCGGCCGGCGGACAGGTGCCGGGCCCGGCGCACCGCACGACCCGGTGCACCGAACGACCCGGTGCACCGAAGCAATCGAAACGGCCGGACAGGAACGGACGGGAACGGAAGACGGACATGGGTGAACGGCTGAGCGGCGACGGAGTCCAGGGCCGTCGACGTGTGCGGCCCGGCGCCGTGTCCGGCGCCGGGCCGGGTGCGGCTGAGGCCGCGCTGGAGACGGCGCTGGCCGCCGTCCTGCGCACCGGCGAACTCGACCCCCGGGCCGAGCAGCACGCCGTGGCCGCGTTCCGGGACGCTCGCGCCACGGGGACGCACCACGCACGGACCCGGCGGCGGGACGACTGGCGGCCGGCCGCGGAGCGGCGGGCCCGGCGCCCGCTGAAGATGACGTTCGGCGCGGTGTTCGCCAGCATCGCCCTGGGCGGTGTCGCCGTCGCCGCCATCGGCTCCGCCGGTTCGTCGACGGGCGGTACCGATGCCGGCCCGCATACCGGGCACCCGTCGGCGGTCGCCCCCGAGCGGCCGGGCGGTACGGCGCCGTCGGCTCCCTCCGACGGCAACCGGCCGGCGGACCGTCCGCCGTCCGCCAAGGACACCGAGGCCCACTGCCGTGCCTACGAGCAGGTCCGCAGCCGGGGCAAGGCGCTCGACGCGACGGCCTGGCAACGGCTCGTCACGGCCGCCGGCGGCGAGGACAAGGTCACCGCGTACTGCTCCGAACAGCTGACGCGGACGACCGCCACACCGAGCAGGCCGGCCGACCCGGGCAAGTCCGGCGACGCCGGCAAGGGCGACACGGGCACCTCGGGCAAGGGCACGTCCGGCAACGGCACGTCCGGCAACAACTCCGGCGGCGCCTCCGGCGGCACGGACAACACGTCCGGCAACGGCCAGGCGGGCGACGGCCGGAGCGGCGGAAAGCACTAGCCGGGTTGGCGCCGGTGCGGAGCGTCGGCGCCGCGCTCCGCACGAGAAGTCGCCCGGTCAGGCCTGTGCCGTGGCCGGTGTGGTCGTCTGGGTCGGCTTCGGTACGGCGTGGCGGCGGCGGGCCGGCATTCCGAGCATCGGGTTGGCGACGCTCCAGGCCGCGCCCTTGCAGACCAACTCCTTGTAGACGGCGGCGAACCGTCCCGTCAGGGCCGCCCGGACGGCCCGGTCGTCGGCGGTGACGTACTGGATCAGGCCTTCCCTGCGGCCCAGCGAGATGCACTGGTTGAAGTAGCGGATCGGCACCTTCGGGAGCTTGCCGCCGCTCAGGCGGGCCACGATGGCGTCGGCGGCCTGCCACGCGGTGAAGCCGCCCGAGGCGCAGGACATGCGCAGCGGCTTGTCGCCGGGGCCCGTCGCCATGGCCGCGTCGCCGATGGCGTACACGTCCGGGTGCGAGACCGAGCGCATGGTCCGGTCGACCACGATCTGACCGGTGCAGCTGACCTCCAGGGTGGTGGCCCGCGCGATCGGGTGTACGGCGAAGCCGGTGGTCCACACGGTGACCGCGGCCGGGATCGACGTGCCGTCGGCGGTGATGACACGGTCGGCCTCGACGGCGGTGACGGCGGTGTGCTCGTGCGCGGTGACGCCGAGCTTGCCGAAGACCTTCCGCAGGTGCCCGCGGCCCTTCGGGGAGAGCCAGTCGCCGAGGCCGGCCCGGGCGACGAGGGCGACGTCGAGGTCCGGGCGGGCCTCGGCGATCTCGGTCGCGGCCTCCACGCCGGTGAGGCCGCCGCCGACCACGACCACGGGCCGTCCGGCGTCCAGGGCGGCCAGGCGCTCGCGCAGCCGGAGCGCTCCGGGGCGGCTCGCGATCTGCTCGGCGTGCTCGGCGGTGCCGGGGACGCCCTGGTCGTTCCAGCCGCTGCCGAGGGCGTACACGAGGGTGTCGTACGCCAGCTCCTCGGCCCCGTCCGCGCCGGTGACGGCGACGGTCCTGCGGTCGGCGTCGACGCCGGTGACCCGCGCGAGCTTCAGTTCGACGCCGGTGCCCGCGAACATCTCGGCGAGGGGCCGGGTCTTGAGGGACTGGCCGACCGCGAGCTGGTGCATCCGGACGCGTTCCACGAAGTCGGGTTCGGCGTTGACGAGGGTGATGGCGACGTCTTCGGGGCGCAGCCGCCTGGCGAGGCGCCCGGCGGCGACGGCTCCGGTGTATCCCGCTCCGAGGACGACGATGCGGTGCTGCATTTCCCGGCTCCTGTCTGCTGCTGTCTTCAGCCGCTGCCTTCAGCGGATTCGCCCCTTGAACCGGGCGGCCCGCCGATTCCTGACAGGAATCGGGTGTGAACCAGCTCACATTCGGATCAGAAGATGCTGAGCAGGGGTTCGCCGTGGTCGGCGGCGGCCCACCGCCGGTTCGCGCGCTCCAGCTTGTCCGGGTTGACCTGGTTGCGGAACGCGGCGATGCCCTCGGCGGTGATCCCCAGGCACATGACACCGATGACCCGGCCGTCGACGACCGCCACGAGGGCGGGTTCGCCGTTGGCGGTCGTGACGTACAGCTCGGACGAGCCGCCGACCAGGCGGCGCTTGGCCTCGCTGGGCGTGAACAGGCCCCGCATGAACTTCGCGACCGCGAGGGCGCCCTCGAACGCCTTGGCGCGGGCCGGGACCTTCCCGCCGCCGTCGCCGATCGCGATGGCGTCCTGGGTGAGCAGCCGTACCAGCGGCTCGGTCTTCCCGCTGGTGGCGGCCGCGAGGAACTCCTCGACGACCCGCCGGGCGGCGGCCTGGTCGATCTCGGTGCGGGCCCTGCCGTCGGCGACGTGCTTCCTGGCGCGGTGGAAGATCTGCTGGCTGGCGGCCTCGGTGAGGTCGAGGATCCCGGCGATCTCCCGGTGCGCATAGCCGAAGGCCTCCCGCAGCACGTACACCGCCCGCTCGTTGGGGGTGAGCCGCTCCAGCAGGACGAGGACCGCGTACGACACCGATTCGCGCTGTTCGGCGGTGTCGGCGGGGCCGAGCATCGGGTCCCCGGCGAGCAGCGGCTCGGGAAGCCACCGGCCCACATAGGTCTCGCGCCGCGCCCGGGCCGAGGCGAGCTGGTTGAGGCACAGGTTGGTGAGCACCTTCGTCAGCCAGGCCTCGGGGACCTCGACCCGCTCGACGTCGGCGGCCTGCCAGCGCAGGAACGTCTCCTGCACGGCGTCCTCGGCCTCGCTCGCGGAGCCCAGCAGCCGGTAGGCGATGGCCTCCAGCCGGGGCCTGGACGCCTCGAACCGGTCCACGTCGCTCATGGTCAGGGCCATGACCGGGATCCTAGCCCGCCCGCGGCGGGAGGACCGCCGCATTACGGCGCCGGATCCCTGCGCAACCCCCGGGCCGGGGACGACCCGGGGGTTGCGGACCGCGAACCGTCTCCGGTCAGCGGGCGGTGTGCGCGTCGCGTGCCGGCAGGTGCTGCCTGTCGGGGACCACGGTGGGGTCGGGCACCGGCCGGGCGCTGTCGGCCGCGGACGGTGCCGAGGAGAACGTGGACCGCGCCGTGGCCGTCGCGGGCAGGTCGCCGTTCGCCGCCCAGTGGGTGGTCGTCCAGGCGCTGCTCGCGGCGATCGCCGAGGCGATGGCGGTGCGGTTGGCCGCCGGGTACGACGTGTTGCCGCCGAACGTCTGCACCACCCAGATGCTCGCGGCCTCCTGGCCCAGGTAGTACGAGGCCGGCGCCGAGAGCGTGGACTCGGCCGACCAGAGCATCGGGCCGTACGTGGCCGTGGCCGCGCCGCCCGCGACCGCGTTCTGCCAGGTCCAGGTGTCCTCCACGGTGGCCTGCGTCGGCGCGGTCCACCAGAAGCGGGCCAGGTTGGCGGCGACGTCCTCGTGGGTCTTGCCGCCGATCGTCCAGAAGCTCCACGACTTGTTCAGCGTCACGTGCTCCATCGCCTGGGTGGCGTTGTAGCCGACCGTGACCATGTTCGTGGCCGTCGGGTTCAGGGCGTTCAGGTAGTTCTTCACCGAGGTGGGGACCGTCTTGCCGTTCGTCAGCAGGACCACTCCGGTGCCGTGGTAGCCCAGCGCGCCGGCAGCCGTGGAGGCGGCGATCGGGTCGTGGTAGTCGTTGCCGTCGGCGACGAAGATCCAGCTCGGGGTCGCGCTGATCTGCTTGGCGACCCGGGCCGACAGCGAGGACAGGTCGGGGGCGTCGAGACGCAGCGGCTTGTAGCCGAGCGCCTGGACCTGGCTCGCCACCTTGGAGGCGAGGACGCGCGTGCTGCCGTTGAGGTAGACGGTGCTGCCCTTGGGAAGCGAGCGCTTGAGTTCCTGGGCCGCGGCGGAGTCCAGTCCACTGCCGGAGGTCATCAGGACCGGGGCCTGCTTCTCGGCGGCCAGCGCGATCGCGGGGGCCGAGTAGGTGGCGCTGCCCTTGTTGACCAGCACCGCGGACTTGGCCGTGATCAGGCCGGGCACGTGCGTTGCGCCCACGGTGTCGAACGTCCACCGGGAGGCGGCGGCGTCGATGCCGGTGGAGCCGGTGCCGTAGACCCGGACCAGGGTGTTCTTCCGCAGCGGCTGCCAGGCCGGCTTGGCGCCCTTGCCCGCGCCGGTGACCTCGCTCGTCGTACCGCTCGCCAGGTCCAGGACGCGCACCGTCTGCACGTCGTCGGACCAGCCGGCGTGCGAGCTGTGCGCCTCGTAGGCGATCCGTCCGCCGTCCGGGTCCCAGGTCGGGGACAGGTGGTCGGAGGCGTCGCTGGTGACCTGCTTGACGTCGCTGCCGTCGGCGTTCGCCGTGAACAGCTGGGTCCAGCCGTCCACTTCGCGCGTGAAGACCAGCTTGGTGCCGTCCGCCGAGAACACCGGCGAGGAACCCGAGGCGATGATGTTCTTCAGCGCCTTGGTGGACGGGTTGAAGGTCCAGATGCCCTGGCTGTCGTAGCAGCCGTAGTTGTGCCGCCGTTCGAAGGCCAGCGTGCCCGTCGGGCTCGCCGTCGGGTGGACGTCACAGACCGTCGACGGCTCCTGGGTGTCCGTCAACAGCGGCGCCGGCGCCCAGGATCCGTCCGAGGGCCCGTAGGCGAGCTGGCCGGCGGTGCTGAACACCACGTACCGGCCGTCCAGCCAGTACGTGGGGTCCTCGTACGACGCGCTGGAGCGCACCTTGGTGGCCCACGGCAGCGTGACGAGCGAGGTGGTGCCGGTGACCCGGCCGGTGGCCAGCTGGCTCCAGCCGGCCACGACCCTGCTGCCGTCCGGCGCCCAGTTCGGGGTGTAGCCGTAGTTCGGGATGTTGGGCACGGAACGCAGTCCCGTACCGTCCGCGTTGACGGTCTCCACCCCTGTGGAGCCGCCGAACAGGCTGATCTGACCGGCCGTCACGTCATCCGTCGCGGCCTGCGCGCCCGGTGCGGTCGCACCGAGCAGGCCGGCCGCCAGTGAGGTGGCCGACGTGAGCGCCGCGAGATGGCGGCGCGTGCGAGATCTCAACTCGAAGCCCCCTGAAGAGTGCGTGCTTGTCCGCCGCGAGCGTCTCGGCCCCGCGCGTCCCGGGGGGAACTCGTGCACGGACCGGGCGGCATCGGCGCGCGCGTGTCTGTGTCGCGCTGCGCTCCGGGTGACAGCGATCACTCGTCGGCAGCAGGACCGTATGTGATGACGCGCGGGGGGCACCGGAAAGTGAGTTCGAACAGTAGGTGAACAAAAGGCGCGGGGCGGCTGTTTGATGGCGAGCCGCCCGGCGATGGCCTCGGGGGTCGGGAGCGGAGCATCCGCGGGCGCTCGCGGGGCGTACGGACGTAGGTGCCGGAGCCCGCGCGGCCCTCCGGCAAGCCCTCGGCGATCAGCCGGTCCACGGCCCGCTGCACGACATTGCGCCCGGCGCCGTACTCCTCGGCGAGCCGCGCCCGGGACGGCGGCCGCGTCCCGGTCCCCCATCTCTCCCGCGAGACCCGTGTGCGCAAGGGGGCCACCCTCCGGTCGGTGACGTGGTTCCGGGCGGGTTCGCAAGCTGCTCACCGGCTCCGAGCCACTGGACCAGCACGGCGCTCGGTGTTGCGGCAGGCGTACTCGGCTCGGCGCAGCGGACGTTACTTCCGTCGGCGGACGCGTCGGGCCGGGCGGCCGGGGACGCTGGTCGGGAGCCCGTAGCCGGACCTGGAGGAAGCGAGTGAGCCGTCGACTGACACCGAGGGCCCGTAAGAGCTGGGTCGTCGTGCACCTGGTCGCCTCGGTCGGCTGGCTGACGCTGATGCTCTGCCTGCTCACCCTCGGGGCCACGGCACTGGCGACCGACGACGCGGACACACTGCGGACCGCGTACCGGGCGATGGGGATGCTGGGCGACGCGCTGATCGTCCCGCTGAGCCTGCTCACCCTGCTCAGCGGGGTGGTGCTGAGCCTCGGCACGTCCTGGGGCCTGTTCCGCTACTACTGGGTCGCCACCAAGTTCTGGCTCACCCTCGCGGCCACGGCGGCCTCGATCTTCGCCCTCAGCGCCCGGCTGCACGAGGCGGTGCACGCGGTGCAACGGCATCCGACCGGCCCGATCGCGGCCATGCACCTGGGGTTCGTCCGCTACCAAACGGTGATCGTGCCGGCCGTCGCGCTGCTGCTGTACCTCGCGATCGTCGTGCTGTCCGTGTTCAAGCCGTGGGGACGGCGGGTCACCGCGCCGGTGCGGGAGGAGCCCGCCCGTCGCGGAGCCTGAGTGCCAACGGCCCTTGCGGGCTTGTCGTCTCAGGTCTGCCGCGGGTCCGGCCTGAGGACGGCGAAGACCGCCTGGGCCGGGTCGGTCAGCCAGGCGATGCGGCCGACGCCGGGGACGTTCGCCGCCGGCATCAGCACCGAGCCGCCGTTGGCGCCGACCGAGGTGACGATCGCGTCCGCGTCGGTCACGGCGAAGTACGGCACCCAGCGCGCGCCCTCCGAGTCGTCCCGCGTCGGGGCCACACCGCCGAAGGAGCCCTCCTGCTGGTCGCCCTCAACGATGCTGAGCACCTGGTACGTCATGCCCGGCGCCTGCATCTCCTGCGACCGCCAGCCGAACAGCCCGCGGTAGAAGCCGATGGCCGCCTGCGGGTCGCCGACGTGCAGCTCCACCCACACCAGCGCCCCGTCCTCCGACGCCCGCTGCAGACCCTGCCCGCTCTGCAGCACCGCGAACTGCGCGCCCTGCGGGTCGGTGAACTGGGCGAAGGTGGTCTCGCCCATGCTCATCGGCTGGGCGCGCACCGTGCCGCTGGTGTCGGTCACGGCCCGGGCGGTGGCCTGGGCGTCGTCGCTGCGGAAGTACGTCATCCAGGCGGACTTGGCCCCCTGTTCGGTCAGCGGGCCGAGGCCGGCCACCGTGCCGCCGTTCTTCTGGAAGAAGCCGTAGCCGCCGCCTTCCGGGCCTGCGGAGGCGAACTCCCAGCCGAAGACGGCGGTGTAGAAGGCGGCGGCCGCCTGCGTGTCGGGGCTGCCGAGGTCGATCCAGATGGGCGAGCCGGTGCGGAACTCCGTGCCGAGCATGCGTCTCCTCCTGCGTCCGGTGCGGAAGACGCCCGCCACTATGCCGACGCGAACGGCCCGGACCCGGCCGGGACACGGGGAAAGGCCCCCGCAAATCTGCGCAGGAGTGCCACACGGGCTGCACACAGCCTTTCGAAAGGCTCGTTACCGTGACGGTCGCCCGCCCCCCATTGGACTCAGGAAGACCACAGATGGACTACTGCTCCTCGTGCCGCCGGCACCTCAACGGCGCCCTGGTCTGCCCGGGGTGCGGTGCCTACGCCCCGGACATAGCCCCGCCCCGCTCCGCCTCCGCCGTCACAGCCGTACGGCCCGCCGCCGACGACTGGTTCGGCGCCACAGAGGCTGCCGCGGTACCGCCCGCCGACGCCGAGGGCACACCGCCCGCCGACGTCACCGACGCCCCGCCCGCCGGCCAGGGACGCGCCGCCCGCCGGCGGCAGCTGGCCCGCTGGAAGAAGAACAAGCGCCGGGCCGCGGTGGCGACCGCCGTCGCGCTCGTCGGCGGCGGCCTGACACTCGCCTCGCTCGACCGCGGCAACAACGACCGCGCCCAGGCGGCCACCGCACCGGACAACCGGAGCATGAGCCTCACCGACGAGCCCTCGGCCGCCCCCAGCGACCCGGCGTCCACCCCCGCGTCGCCCGCCGCCAGGCACCGGCACACGCCGACCACGCCGACAGCGCGGACGCCCGCCGTGAGCGCCCCCCAGCAGCAGCACTCCGTGGCCCCCGCACCCCGCTCGGCCCAGTCCGCCGGCCACCCGCAGACCGCCACGGTCGCCTCGCACCAGGACGCACCGGCCGTACCGGCCTCGCAGGCCGCACCGGCGGCCCCGCAGCCGCGTGGCACCACGCCGTCGACCTCCGGAACGAGCACGGACACGAACGCGGGCTCCTCCGGCACGACGGCACAGCAAACGCCCTCCACCGGCACGGGCAGCGGCGGCAGCAGTAGCAGCGGCACCTCGACCACCCCGGCCACCGGTTCGACCTCGCACGACCAACTCTGCCTGGTCCTGGTCTGCCTCGGCTGACGGACACCACGCGGCACGCCCTTCAGGGCCCCCATCGGTCGGCTACGCTACGCGTCCGGCGACGGGGGGAGACACATGTTCGGCACGACGTTCGGCAGGCGACTGCGTGCCGCCGGTGTGGCGGCGCTCCTGCTGGGCGCGCTCGCCGCGTGCGGGGGCGGCCACGGAGGGGACGACCCGGACCCCGTGCACGGCCTCAAGGACACGCTCCGCCACGTCACCCGGAAGACCACTCGGGCCACCCGGCCGCACCTGGTCAAGCGGTGCACGACAGGCACCCACCAGGTACGGCACTCCTCCCGCTCCGGCTCCGGCAGCCATCGCCGCACCCGCACCTGGTACACCACCGAGCACTACCAGGACTGCCACACGGTGCGCAGCGGCAGCGAGACGTACCGCAGGGAAGTGCGCCCGGAGCGGTGGTGCGTCCGCCTGGACGACGTGAACGGCAACCGCAAGCGGGACGACGTCTGGTACCGCGTGGACCGACTCGACTACGACCGCGTCCTGGACGCCGACGACCACGCGCGCGTGCAGTTCGTCCCCGTGTTCCCGGACACGGGCTGCTGACGTCACCGCTCCCGCGCGCGTTCGATGGCCGACTCCACCGCCGCGATCCGGTCCGCGAGCAGCCCCAGCGCGGCCACCGCCCGGCTCACGGGATCCTCCTCGGGCCCCCCTAGGGTGCGGGCGCGGACGTGGGCGGTCTTCACCTCGGTCCAGCGGGCGGCCTCGGCCGGGCTCAGCGTGCCGCGCAGTTCGGCGAGTTTCAGCAGGTTGGCCTCGGCGCCCGTGGTGAGGGTCTGGGCCTCGGCCGTGTAGTGGTCGTCGACGACGGCCTCGCGTTCGGCGTCGTTCATGACCGGGCGCAGACGCTGCGCGATCCGGTTCATGTCGCGGTAGGAGCCCTGGAGGCGGAACGGGGGTTCCGTGCGGGCGGCTGCCGACTGGGCGGCGGAGGCGATGTAGGCCTCGTTCACCTTCAGCACCGTCGCGCGGACCGCCATCACGTGCCGCAGCACGGCCACCGTGGCGTCCAGTTCGGCCGGCGGCATCGGCCGGCTCAGGCGGTCGGCGCGAACCGTCGGGTCGGCGCCGGCCAGGCGGACCAGGAGCTCCAGGTCGGCGCGGTCGCGGGCGGCGAGCGGGGCCAGCACCGGGTTGGCGGTGAGGGCGTTCTCGACGAAGCTGAGCGCGAAGACGTCCTCCTTGCCGGCGAGGACGTCGCCGAGGTTCCACACGTCGGCGCGGTTGGCGAGCATGTCGGGGATGCGGAAGCGCTCGCCGGACTCGGTGTAGGGGTTGCCGGCCATGCAGACCGCGAAGCGCTTGCCACGCAGGTCGTAGGTGCGCGGTTCGCCGTCCCAGACGCCGTCCACGCGCCGGGTGGCGTCGCACAGCGGGATGAACTTCTGCAGCAGTTCGGGCGAGGTGTGCTGGATGTCGTCCACGTACAGGAGCGTGTTGTTGCCGGCCGCCAGCGCGAAGTTGATCTTCTCGATCTCGCGGCGGGCGGTGGCGTTCGGGGCGTCGGCCGGGTCCAGCGAGGTGACGGTGTGGCCGAGCGCCGGGCCGCTGACCTTGACCAGCATCAGGCCGAGCCGGTCGGCGACGTACTCCATGAGCGTCGTCTTGCCGTAGCCGGGCGGGGAGACCAGCAGGAGCAGCCCACCGGTGTCGGTGCGCCTGGACTCACCGGTGGTGCCCAGCTGCCGGGCCAGGCTGTCGCCGACCAGCGGCAGGTACACCTCGTCGACGAGGCGGCCCCGGACGAACGCCGACATCACCCTCGGGCGGTGGTCGTCCAGGCGGAGCCGGTCGCGCTCGGCGGACACCAGGGCCGTACGGCGGCGCTGGTAGGCGCGGAAGGCGGGCACCTCGTCGGCCGCGAACCGGGTCGTCCTGGACAGGAACTCGTCCAGGCGGAGGGGCAGTCGGCCGTCGGCCACGCGCGGGTGCGTGCCCAGCAGGCCCTCGGCCGTCGCCGTCAGCGGGGCGTCGCCGTCGTAGCGCGGCAGGCCGGGGCAGAGCTCGGCGGCGACCGCCTCGGCCAGCTCGCCGGGTCCGGCGTCGGTGCCGGTGGCGGCGGCGTACGCGGCGAGCCAGGCGTGCACCACCTGCCGGCGCGCGGCCAGCTCGGTCAGCCCCTCCAGATCCGTGCGGTAACTCCCCTCCGCGTGCCGGAACTTCTCCAGCAGGGTGCGCGCCGTGACGCCCAGCACGAACCCCTCAGGGCCGCCGGTCAGCTCCTCGAAGAGGTACGCGGCGGCCGGCCCGCCCGCCACCGACGCGTCCCACGCCTCGATCGCCGCGGCCAGCTCCCGCTGAAGCTCCCCGATGGCCGGTACGGCACCGAAGGCGTCCCGGGCCCGGGCCAGCGACACCGCCCGCCGGGACCAGGCCGACCGGGCCTCCTCGGTCGTGCCGTGCGCCCAGAACAGCTGGGCGGCGGCACGGGCGGCGGGCTCGTGGCGCAGGGTGCCGGCGCCTTCGTACAGCGGCAGCAGGGCGGTGAGGACGACCGTCGCGTCATGGTCGTGGACACCGCGCTCGTAGCCCTCGTCGTACGACTCCTGCGCCGCCCGGCGGACCAGGTCCGGCAGGTCCTCGGCGGCGGCCAGGGCGGCCGGGCCGTGCTCGGCGAGCAGACGGGCGGCGAGGTGCTCGGCGCGGTAGACCTCCGGCGACTCGGAGGGCAGGTGGCGCTCCCAGTAGGGGCGGTACGCGGCGAAGTCCGGGTCGGTGACCGGGGCGCGGTAGTCCGTGCCGGTCACCGCGAAGGCGAGGGTGTCACCGTGCGGGACGAGGGTGAGGTCGAGCGGCTGGGTGTTGACGGCGAAGCGGTGGCCGCCGAGCAGCAGGGTGCGGCCGTCCTCGGCGTACAGGTCGGCGCGGTCGCGCAGGACGCGGGCGGCCTCCTGGCGGGCGGACTTCAGCCGGCCGTCGAGCTCCTCGGCGCGCACGCTGTCGCCGAGGGCGCGCAGCTCGTCGGCGGTGCGGCGGACCTTGGCGACCAGCGGGTCGGAGGCGAAGTACGTGGTGACCGCGTCGGCATCGGGCAGCGTGGCGGCCCGGCGGGCGACCGACTCCAGCATGCGCCCCGCCGAGAGCGCGAGCTGCTCGGCGCGGCGGGCGCGGGCGTCGGCGAGGGACTGCTTGCGGGCGGCGAACGCCTCGTAGATCTCGGCGCGCCGGTCGGCGAGTTCCGCGAGGAAGTCGTCGAACTCGGCGAACCGGCCGTCCAGGTCCTCCAACCGGGACAGGACGGAGGCGAGTTGGTCGTCGCACTCCTCGGGCGTGCCGGACGCGGCGAGCGCGGCGGTGACGGCCTGGGCGAGCAGCGCGGTCTCGGCCCCGAACTCGGCCCGCCCCTCGCGGTCCCTCAGGTGCCGTCGGCGGGCGTCCAGGGTCGCCCGGGCCCGGTTGACGCCGCCCAGCACCTCGGCAATCCGTTCCAGGACGGCCGTACGGACGGTGGCGTCGGCGATGTCGAGGCCGGTCACCACCTCGGTGACCGTGCGCAGCCCGTCGGCGAGCTCGTCGAGCCGGGCGGCGACGGGCGCGCCCTGGGCCACGGTCTCGACGGCCGCCGCCTCCCCGACCAGCCGCTCGACCTCCGCCTGCTGCCCCGCGAAGGCGTCCGCGCGGGCCAGGAACTGCACCGCGCGCCGCCCGAAGGCGGCGAGGTCGTCCTCGGCGGCGGCCGCCAGCTCCTCCAGCCGGGCGGCATCGACGTACCGCAGCTCCCGCAGGGTGAGCAGGTGGCCGTGCGCATACCGGAGTTCGCTCAGCCCGCGCACCCAGGCGGCGGCCTCGCGCGGCGCCTCGCCGCGCAGCCGGCGCACCACGGCGGCGATCCGCTCGTCGGCCTCGTCGAGGACGTCCGCGGCGTGCCGGGTCAGCTCCCGTACGGTCTCGAACTCGCCCAGCACCTGCTCGGCGGCCGCCCGGACCTCCCCCAACGGACCGGCCAGGCCGCCCAGTTCGGACTCGACGAACCAGTGATGGGTGTCGGCGGCCCGCACACAGGCCGCCGCCAGCGCCCGGTACCCCTCGCTGGTCTCGATGCCGTCGGTGACCAGCCGGGCCACCGACAGACAGTCGGCGAGCCCGCGCACGAGGTCCGCGTTGCCGACCCGGGCGAACGCGCCGGTGCCGGTGCGCAGCGCGGCGGCGTGCGTGTCGGAGACGTACGGCGAGGTCCACCACTGCACCGGATGGGTGTGCGCGGGCTCCTCACCCCCGTCGCGCAGCACGGCCAGCGCGCCGTCCTCGAACAGCGCCCAGCCCCGGCACGGCAGCGGCTTCGCGACCTCCTTGCGCAGGGTGTTGTACGACAGCAGCAGGGTGCGCCCCTCGGTCCGGGACCGGAAGGCGTACAGCACGTCCTCGCCGTTCGGCGCGCGGACCTCGCGCTCGAACTCCAGGCCCGCCACGTCGAGTTCGTACGTCTTGTGGGTCCCGCCCGCCAGGCAGTACCCGCCGGGGAAGACGATCCCCTGCTCCTCGGGCAGCCGCCGGCACGCCTGCCCGATCCCGTCGAGCCGCACCACCGTCCGGCTCAGCGTGTCGAAGACGAGGTACCGGTCGGCCTCCTCCTTGTACGGGCGCACCCGCAGCAGCACCAGCGCCCCGGCACGGGCGTGGCCGACCGCCGCGTCCGCGAGGGCCTGCAGCGGCTCCTGCACGGGTTCGGCGTACAGCTCCTCCCCGTCCTGAGTGCGCACGGTGAGGGAGCCGCCGATGGTGCTCACCCCCAGCCCCCCGGGGACGGCCACGTACTGGTCCCGGCCGAGGACGTGGTCCTCGCGGGTGGTCTCCGTCCAGGTCAGGTCCTGGGCCGGCGGGAAGACGTCGTCGCGGTCGCCGCGCGCGTCCAGGAACGCCACGCGGCCGTCCTCGGCGAGGCTCCAGCGCAGCACGCGGACGTCGTCGGCCTTCTCACCGGTGCGGAACACTGCCAGCAGCCGGCCGTCGACCCGCCGCAGCCGCAGCAGGCTCGCTTCGCGGTAGTAGCGGTGCAGCGCGCCGAACTCCCGTACGAACCCCGGGTCGTCCAGCAGACCGGGTACGGCGTCCTCGGCCGGCCGCTCGCCGTCGCGGTCGTACAGCACGAGGACGTCCGTGGCTCCGCCGGTCGCGCCGAAGAGGAGCGCGTCCCCTACGGCCACGATGTCCCTCGGCACGCAGGCGTGCTCGGTGCGGAGGCGAGCGGTGCGCGCGAGGTCCAGCCGTGCCGAGCCGAACTCCTCGGCGCGGCGGGTGTTGAGCGCCTCGGCCCGCCGGGCAAGCTCCGCGGCGTGCCCGGCGAGCCGGTCGCGCAGGACCTCGTAGGTGCCGGCGTCCACCTGCGGCGCATCAGCGGTGGCCATTGCGTGTGGTTCCCTTCGTGGGCTGTGCGGCTAGGAGCTCGGGCTGCGCGTCATCTGCCGGGTGCGGGTGCGTGGTAGCTGATCGCGCCCACGCGGCGGAGCCGCATATCGATACAGCCCCGCGCCCCTGGGGAACTGCAGTCCCGGTGCCTTCGAGGCACCGCCGCCGCTGGGGCGGCACGGGTGGGCGCAGCGGCACCTCACAGCGAGCAGCGCCCACCCCGCGCCGCCTCAGCTCCCTGTACCGCTTCCGTTCAGGCCGGCGAGCGGGGTGTCCGACAGGCCCAGTTCGCTTGCCCGGTCGAGGAGTTTCTGGAGCTGTCCCGCGTTCGGGCCGCCACCCTTGATCTGCTTCATCAGCATCGCGGACACGGTCAGGTTCCGCACGTCCGCCGAGCCCAGCGAGCCGAGGACGCGGCCCAGGTCCTCCGTGAAGCTGCCCGTGCCGTCCAGCCAGGGCTTCGCCAGGGACTGCGCGGTGTGGGAGTTGGCGACGAAGCCGTCCACGCCCTTGCCGAGGGCGATGGAGGACACCAGGCGGTCGAAGAAGACCGAGTCCCCGCCGACGATGTCGATGTCGGCGTTCTCCAGCCCGGTCGCCAGCACCGTCGCCTGCGCCTCGGCCACCTGCCGCTGCGTCTCCAGACCGGCCAGCCGGATCTCCTTCTCCGCCTGCAGCCGCAGCCGGTACTCTTCGTGCCCGCGCGATGCCTCGTCCAGCGCGGCCATCGCGGCGGCCTTCTCCGTCAAGCCGGCGGCCTCGGCCCTCAGCTTCTCGCCGATCGCGGTGGCCTCCGCGAGCGCCTTCGCCTTGGCACCCTCCGCCTCGGCCAGCCCCTTGGCCCGCGCGCCTTCCGCCTCGGCCTTCAGCCGCGCCTCGGTGGCCTCCGCCGCCGCCCGCGCGCCCTCGGCCTCCGCGAGACCCTTGGCGCGTGCGCCCTCCGCCTCCGCGAGCGCCTTGGCCTGGGTGCCCTCGGCCTCGGCCCGCAGCCGCGCCTCGGTGGCCTCCGCCGCCGCGCGCCCGGCCTTCACGGTGACCTCGGCCTCCTTGTCGCGGACCTGCACCGCGGCAAGCCCCTCGGCGGCGGCCTCGGCCTGGACGCCCTCGGCGAGCCGCAGCTTGGCCCGCGCGTCGAGGTCGGCGGTCTTCAACCGCGCCTCGGCCAGCGTCAGTTCCTCTGCGGCGCGGTGCGTGGCGGCCTGCTCTGCGGCCTCGGCCGCCTTGATGTCCTTGACCAGCTTCTCCTGCGCCTCCGCCTCGGCGGCGATGACGAGGGCCTGCCGCTCCCGCTCCGCCTCCTCGACCACGCGCAGCTTCTTGATGGACTCCTCCTGCTCGGCGACCGTACGGTCCACCGCGACCCGCTCCCGGATGACCTCGGCGATCTCCCGCTTCTCCGCCTCGACCTCCTTCTCGGCGGCGATCTTCGTCAGCTGGGTCTCCCGCTCCCGCGCGATGACCTCCAGCAGCCGGTCCTTCTCGATGCGCTCGTTCTCGACGGCGATGACCCGCTCGCGGTTCTTCGCGGCGACGGCGATCTCCCGGGCCTGGTTCTCCCGCTGCACCCCCAACTGCTCCTCGGTGCGCAGGAAGGCGCCCTGGGCGCGCAGCCGCTCCTCCTCCATGACGCGGGCGGTCTCGGCCTCCTCGCGGGCCCGGGAGGTCTCGATCTCCCGCCTCTGCTTGATCTCGGCGTCCGCCTGCCGCCGCTCCAGCTCCAGGATGGCCTCGCGGGCGTCGACGTCCTGGCGGGTGATCTCCTTCTGCTCGTTGCGGCGGGCCTCGTTGGTGCGCACGTGCTCGATCGCCGTCAGCTCGGTGATCTTGCGGATGCCCTCGGCGTCGAGGACGTTGGCCGGGTCCATCTGGGAGAGCGGGGTCTGCTCCAGGTAGTCGATCGCCGCGTCCTCGAGGTGGTAGCCGTTGAGATCGATGCCGATCAACTCGATGATGTGGTACCGGAGTTCCTCGCGCTTGGTGTACAGGTCGGTGAAGTCCATCTGCTTGCCGACGGTCTTCAGCGCCTCGGAGAACTTCGCGTGGAACAGCTCCTGCAGCGTGTCCTGGTGGCTGGCGCGCTCGGTGCCTACGGTCTGGGCGACCTTGATGACGTCCTGGACGGTCTTGTTGACCTTGACGAAGAACAGGATCCGGATGTCGGCGCGGATGTTGTCCCGGCAGATCAGCCCGTCCCGGCCGGAGCGGCTGATCTCGATGGTCTTCACCGAGATGTCCATGACCTCGGCCTTGTGCACGATCGGCAGCACGACCTGCCCGGTGAAGGACACGTCGACCCGCCGCGTCTTCGACACGATCAGGGCCTGGCTCTGGTCCACCTTGCGGTACAGCCGGGAGAACGCGAGCACCGCGAGCAGCACGACGACGAGACAGGCGGCGACGAGCACGCCGAGGACTTCCATGGCATACGTCCTTGCGTCAGACGATGAAGTACGGAAGCCCCCCGGGATCGCGGTGCCGGACCATGTACCGGACCCCCGTACCGGTGCTTGGACCACCGGTCGTCCGCCGGCGCCGGCACCGCGACCCTCCGTAGTGCTCCCCGCGGACGATGGTGCGGCCAGGGTGTACACCCGCGCATTGCCGGTGTCCGGCAGTGTTCACTAGGGTCTGGATGCCGGACAGGCGCTAAGAAAGTGTCACCGGCGCGTCAAGATCGCTGGAGCACGGGGGACGGGGGCCGGGACCGGCATGGGGGACAAGCACGACATAGGCGATGCGTCCGAGCACTATCTGGACGGTTTCAGCCGGACACTGGCCGAGGTCTCGGCCACCGGCCGGCGGCTGACCAGGGAGGAGCTGAAGTCCCGGCGGACCCTGGGCGAGCAGGCCGCCGAGGCCGGGCACGGACTGCGCGCGCTGATCGTGGCCCACCTGGCCGCCACCCGCGCCGCCTGGCCGGCCGTGCCCGGCTCGGCGGAGAGCAGCCTGGCCACGCTGGCCGCCGTCGAGCAGGCGATCGACGCGTTCGCCGAGGGCTACGAGCGCGCCCAGCGGCTCACCGTACGCCGCGAGGAGGCCGCGCGCCGGGAGTTCATCGACGACCTGCTCTACGGCCGCAGCGACCTGGGCCGCCTCGCCGAGCGCGCCGAACGCTTCGGCCTGCACCTGTCCCGGGCACACGCGGTGGCCGTCGCCGAGGGCCGGTCCGCGTACGTCGAGGGCGGCCCGGTCGCCCGCCGGGTCGAGGCCGCCGTGCTCGCCCGCTTCGACTCCCGCAGCATCCTGCTGACCACCAAGAACGGCCGGATGCTGTGTGTCGCGCCCGGCGACGAGGACGAGATCCTCCTGCACTTCGCCAAGCAGGCGTACGCGGCGTCGGACGGCGTCCGGATCGCCATCGGCCGCCCGCAGCACGGCGCCGGCGGGGTGGTGCAGTCGTACGAGGAGTCCCTCGCCGCGCTGGAGATGGCCGCCCGGCTCGGCCTGGCCGGGCCGGTGCTGCGCGCCGCCGACCTCCTCGTCTACCCGGTGCTGGCCCGGGACCGGCAGGCGCTGGTCGACCTGGTGACACACACCCTCGGCCCGCTCACCCGGGCCCGCGGCGGAGCCGTGCCCCTGCTGGACACGCTCGCCGCCTACTTCGACTCCGGCTGCGTCGCCGCCGAGGCCGCCCGCCGGCTCTCCCTCAGCGTCCGCGCGCTCACCTACCGGCTGGAACGCATCCACAAGCTCACCGGCGCCGACCCCGCCGACCCGGCGCACCGCTACATGCTCCAGACCGCCGTGATCGGCGCCCGCCTCCTGGACTGGCCGAACCGGCCGCTGTAACCGCCGTCGCGTCCGGGGCACTTCGCCTCCGTCAAAGTACTTGCATTCATGGAAAGTACTGTCCATGCTTACGGCACGAACCGGGGCGGCCCGACCACCCGCCCCTCGCTGCCCGTACCGGAGGCACACATGAACAGCAGCACGGGGGACCCGATGGACGCCCGGCAGGCCCGGGACGCGCTCGCCGCCGCCTGCGCCGCACGGACCGCGGCGCGCAGGGCGAGCGAGCGCGACCGGCCCCGCGGGTACGCGATAGGCCAGGGCCTGACCTTCGCGGCCGGATTCACCGCACTGGGCGTCGCCAACCAGGAGCCGCAGTGGGGGATCTGGCTCCTGCTCGCCGCCCTCCCGTGCCTGATCGCCTTCTTCGTCCTGATCTGGCTCGGCGCCCACCACGGCGGAGTGACAGGCTGGTTCAGCCGCGACCGCGGGCCCGGGCGACCGGCCTGGTATGCCTGGGTCATGCCCTTCGTCCCCCTGGCCATCGGCCTGCTGGCCGCGATCCCGTACGGCACGACGGGCTGGCTCATCGCCTTCGGCCTGGCCTCCGGCGCTGAGTACGTCCTGCGCGCGACCCGGCGGGTCGTCGCCGCATGACCGGCCCGACGCGCGGCGCGCCCCCCGCTCTCGACCGCGAACTCCACCACCCGACCCGGCTCGCCCTCGCCGCCTACCTCTCGGCGTGCGGCGAGGCGGAGTTCGCCGTCCTGCGGGACTACTGCCAGGTCTCCGACTCCACGCTGAGCAAGACCCTCTCCGCGCTGGAGAAGACCGGCTACGTCGGCATCCGCAAGGGCTACCTCGGCAAGCGCCCCCGCACCTGGGCCGCGCTCACGCTCACCGGCCGCAGGGCGCTCGCCCGCCATCTGGCGGCGCTGGAGGAGATCGCGGCGACGGCCCGCCGGGCAGCGGCCGCCGGCACCGGTGCCGGTGCGGAGGACACCCCCGGCAGCTGAAGGACCGCTGCCGCAGGACCGTTGCCGAAGGGCCGCCGTCCGCAGGCCTACTCCTCGTCGATGGTGCGCGCCGCGGTCGCCCGCCCCGGCTCCGGCAGCTCGGCCAGCTCCGCCCGGACCAGCAGGACGTCACCGATGAAGAGGTCGTACACGACGATCCCGATCACGCCTCCGATCAGCGGCCCGACGATGGGAATCCACCAGTAGCCGCTGTACACGCCGGACACGCTGCCCGGGAAGGCGAGGCTGCCCCAGCCCTCCGCATAGGTGAGCAGGCGCGGCCCGAAGTCACGGGCCGGGTTGATGGCATAGCCCGCGTTGGCGCCGTAGGACATGCCGATGGCGGCGACGACGAAGCCCACGACCAGCGGGGCGAGGTTGGCCTTCACGGCCTGGTTGCGCACGTCGAGGACGGCGGCGATCAGCATCAGCAGGAACGCCGTACCGACGATCTGGTCGATCAGCGGCCCCCAGATCCCGCCGTGGAAGTACGCCGCCGGGAAGGTGGCGAAGATCGAGAAGGTGGCGTTCGTGCGACCGTTCACCTTCGGCGGGGGCGCGGCGTGGTCGTAGGCGGCGATCGCCTGGTGGTACACGAGATAGACCAGTGCCGCGCCGGTGAAGGCGCCGACGACCTGCGAGAACCAGTACGGCAGGACCTTGGCCCAGGAGAATCCGCGCCGCACCGCCATGGCCAGCGTGACCGCCGGGTTCAGATGGGCACCGCTCACCCCGCCGCCGACATAGACGCCGAACACGACCGCGAACGCCCAGCCCCAGGTGATCAGCAGCCAGTCACCGGCCGCCATGAAGATCGTCGTGGGCGTCGCGGCACGGCCCGAACCGGGCAGCGCGGCGACCGCCGTCGCGACCACACCGCAGCCGAACGAGATGAGCACGAAGGTCCCGAGGAACTCGGCGAGGCACTCGCCCAGCAGTCCGCCCCGGCTCCTGAGCCGGGGCGGCCGGACGATCGCGGGGATGTCGACGGCCATGGCGCCCCCCTCGAAGAGAGCAATACGCCCAACATCACTATATTGACCTACAAAACTCCGCACCGCAGGGTGACGGTGTCCCGTCAGCCGGTGACAGCGCCCCGTCAGCTGTCGAGATCGTCGGCGAAGTGCCGGAACCCGTGCCGCTCCCGGTGCATGCCCCACAGCGTCTCCGCCAGCACGGCCGGATCCTTGCGGGCGTGCCCGGGAGTGATCGCCCCCGGGATCACCAGCTGCGCGACATGGATCCCCTCGCCGGCCAGCCGCTCGTGCAGCAGATGGCCGTAGGCGGTCTCCGCGGCGAACGCGATGGACGTCCCGGCGCGTTCGGTGTGGGGTACGACGGCGGTGCCGCCGTTGACGAAGAGGATCGTCCCGCGCCCCAGCCGGCGCATCCCCGGCAGCACCTGCTGCACGGCGGCGACGGGGCCGTACACGGAGAACTCGATGGGCCCGATGAGATCCCGGTGCCCGGTCTCCAGCACGGGCCGCATGAAGTCGCGGTGCGGCACCGGGCTGTACTGCAGCACCTCGACGGGCCCCAGCTCGGCCGCCGCCCGTCCCAGAGCCGCGGTCAGCTCCTCCGGCCTGCGCACATCGGCGACGAACCCGCGGGCCGTCACGCCGCTGCCGTCGAGGTCCCGCACCAGCGCGTCGAGCCGCTCCCGTTCCCGGGCGAAGAGGGCCACCGCGAACCCCTCCCGCCCGAACCGCCGCGCGACGGCGGCCCCCAGCCCCGGCCCGGCCCCGACAATGGCGATACTGCTCATGCCCACCATCCGTACCGCACCCGCCACCGCGCCACACACCGGCCCGCCCTGACGACCGAAACGCCGAGGTGGCGGCAGGTGTGATCGAGCCGGTGCCCTAGAAGGTTGCTGAAAATCTCGGGTTCTGGCCCCGGCTGGGTGCAGTCGGGGGCAGTCTTGTAGGCATGCAGGGGGAATGGGCCGGGGAGATG
>NZ_JBITGJ010000049.1:0-66063 GCF_044456925.1 Streptomyces sp. NPDC050743 | reverse complement strand
AGGAATCGGACTCCTGCGGAGCAGGGCAGGGGTAGCCGGATCGCGGTCAGGGCGATCCGGCGTCCACCCCGCACGGCGGTGATGCCGCCCACGATGATCGAGAACTCTCGACTGTCAGTGGCCTCGGGTAGGTTCGGATGCATGACGACGGAGGCGACCACGAAAGACACCGGGCATGCCCGGTACACCTTCCGTGTGCGCCTGTCGGACACGGCCAGGGGCCGGCTCGAAGCCGAGTGGGATCGCTGCCGCTGGATCTGGAACGAATGCGTCGCGAAGTCCCAGCAGGTCCACGCGCAGAGCCGGGCGACCGGCGAGAAGCTGACCTGTGGTCCGGCTCAGCTCGACAAGATGCTGACCGAGGCCCGCGGGGCGACGCCCTGGCTCGCTGAGGGCGCGAGCGTGCCGCAGCAGCAGGTGATACGCGACTTCGCCAGGTCGAGGGCGAAAGCGCTGAAGGACATCAAGGACCGGTTGCCGCAGCAGCGCCGGGCCCAGATGCCCCGCTTCAAGAAGAAGCGGGAGGCGCGGCCCAGCCTCAACTACACCAAGCGCGGCTTCCGCCTCAAGGACGGCCGCCTGCACCTCGCGGGCCGGATCGTGCTGACGGTGGTGTGGTCACGGGACCTTCCGGCCGACCCCTCGAGTGTGCGGGTGTACCAGGACAGCCTCGGCCACTGGTATGCGTCCTTCGTCGTCCCGGCTCAGGTTGAGCCGTTCTCTGAGACCGGCCGCGTCCTCGGGGTGGACTGGGGTGTGACGGAGACCGCCACCACCACCGACGACGCCTACGATCTCCCCCATGCCGAGCACGGCAGGCGGGCCGCGCAGCGGCTGGCGAGGTACCAGCGGATGATGGCCCGGCGGCGCCGTCCCAAGGGACAGCCCGCATCCGCCGGCTACCGCAAGGCGCAGGCCCAGGCGGCGAAGCTGCACAAGAAGATCGCGAGGCAGCGGGAGGACACCGCCCGCAAGTGGGCCAAGTCCGTGATGCGCGGCCACGACGGGGTCGCGGTGGAGGACTTCAGGCCGAAGTTCCTGGCGAAGACCACCATGGCCCGCAAGGCGGCCGATGCCGCCATCGCCGCGACGAAGCGTGCCCTGGTCGAGATGGGCCGCAAGCACGGGCGGGAGGTCCGTCTCGTGCACCCGGCGCACACCACGATGGACTGTGCCAAGTGCGAAGCGAGAACCAAGCACGCACTGCCTCTGTCGATGAGAACGTATGCCTGCACCGCGTGTGGAGCCGTGTCCCCCAGGGACAAGAACTCCGCCCGCGTGATGCTGGTCCGGGCAGGTTGGAACCCGGACGGTGCCGAGGGCGTAAGACCACCCGAGCCGCCGGCTCCGGTGGCGGCCTGAGCCGTAAATCCCCGCACAGCCCTGGAGGGCGACGCATCCCCTCCCTTCAGGGAGGGGAGCCTTCAATTCCCGGCGTACGGTCTCGGCGGCCGGATCCCATTCGGGCCAGCCCTCGAAAGGGCCGATCGTCGCGTCCACCACGCACTTGCCCGCAGCGTGCACCCGCTCGGCGATCTTCCGGTACCCGGCGATCAGGTCCCGCGCGGTGATGCCGGTGTGCGCCTTGAGGTCGTTCACCCCCTCGAAGAGGAAGACGGTGCGCACACCGGGCAGGGACAGCACGTGCCGGTCCAGCCGGTTCAGGGCGCTCTGCCCGGCGCCGTCGGCGAGCAATTGGTTGCCCGAGATGCCCTCGTCGGCGACGCCTCGGACGGCCGCGTGGGCCGTGCTCAGGCGCTTCGCCAGGTAGTCGGGCCAGCGGTGGTCCAGGTCCAGGGTGGAGTGCCAGCCGTCGGTGATGGAGTCGCCGAGCGCGGCCAAGGCCCCGGTGCCGCGGCCGGCCGGCCGTACCGACACGGCGTCGAGGTACCACCAGGAGCCGGTGGTCTGCGTCCAGTTGGTGCCGCTTTCCTAGGCGGTGTGGTCGCCCTGTGCGGTGTAGGAGGTCTGCATCGCCAGCCAGTGGCCGGTCGCCGGTCCTGCCGCGGCCGGGGTGTGCAGGCTGACGACCAGATCGGTGCCGGCGCGCAGCCGGCCGGGCAGCGGGTCGCTCCAGGCGGTGGCGCCTGTCGGGACGATGACCGTACGGGCGCCGCCGAAGGTGAGCCGCCGGTTGCTGCCCGGCCGCACGGCGGCCCCCTCGCCGCGCACCCCGGCGTAGGCGCTGTCCACGGTCAGCGGCCGGTCGCCGAAGGCGTTGCTCAGCCGCACGCGCGGATCGTCGCCGCCGACGCTGGTGTGCACGATCATCCGGTAGCCCTGGCCGGCACTGCCCTCGCCCATGCGGTCGGCGCTCGCCGCCCAGGTGACGACCCCGGAGGCCTGCTCGGCGGACGCGGGCAGCGCGGCCGCCCCGCCCGGCGCGGACTGGCAGACGACGGCCGTGAGCAGGACGGCGGCGACGCGGCGGACGCGTCCGAACCGGCCGGTCATCACGCGAGCTCCCGGGCCGTGCCGGACCCGCCGGGTTGCACGCGGACCGTCCGGGACGTGCCTGCGTACCCCACGGAGGTCATGGTCCCGCCACCGCCGCGGTCACGCACCTCGGTGGGTCTCCGCTCCCGTCGCCGCGGGCCGGGGACGGGCCCGCAGCGGGTCCCCGGCCGCGGTCGGCGAGGCGCCGGGCCGGCAGGTCTCGTCGCTGTCGTCCAGCCGGACCCGGCGCACCGCGCGCCGGGCCGTTCGCCCTGAGGTCGTTCAGGGACATCCCCTTCTCCCTTCGGCTCCCGGACCGGATCGGCCTCCAGCGCACGGTGGTTGCCATGGGCGGTTCGCGCGGGTCCCGGACATGCGGATGCCCCGCGCGAGGCGGGGCATCCGGTGGTGCGGCCGTTCCGTCAGTGACGGGCGGCCGGCGTGTTGGCGGCGGTGACGTTGACCGCGGCCCACGCCTTGTCCACCGTCTTGTACTCGGTGCTGTTCGCGCCGTACAGGTCCTTGGCCGCCTTCAGCGTCGCGACGCGCGCGTCGTGGAAGTCGGTCGTGGAGACCATGTAGCGGGTGAGCGCACGGTAGAAGATCGCGGTGGCCTTGGTGCGGCCGATGCCCTTGACCGTGGCGTTGTGGTAGGTCGGCGAGTCGTAGTTCACGCCGTTGATCGTCTTCTTGCCGCTGCCCTCCGCGAGGAGGTAGTAGGCGTGCGAGGAGACACCGGAACCCGCGTGCACCTCGGTGTAGTACGTGTCCGGCGACCAGTAGTCGATCGTGCCCTCGAGCTTGTCGAGCGACGGGTGGTCGAGACGCCGCAGGAACTTCTGCGCGAGGCCCAGCTTCTCGCCGATGAGGTAGTCCCCGACGTCCTTGGAGTTCTTCGTGTAGAACTCGACGTTGGAGCCGAAGATATCGGCGAGCGACTCGTTCAGCGCGCCCGGCTCACCGTACTGGTTGCCGTCGGAGTCGACGTAGGTCGGCTCCAGCTTCGCGGTCGCGTCCACCACGCCGTGGGTCAGCTCGTGGCCGGTGACGTCGAGGACGACGAGCGGCTTCTTGAACATCTGGCCGTCGCCGTCGCCGTACAGCATGCAGTTGCAGGTCGGGTCCCAGAAGGCGTTGGCGACCTTGCTGCCCCAGTGGACCATCGCCTGGGCGGCCTTGCTGTTGTTGGCTATGCCCTTGCGGCCGAAGGTGCTCTTGTAGAAGTCCAGGGTCTTGGTGACGCCGTACTGCGCGTCGGCCGCGGCGCTGGCACGGCTGCTCGTCGCGCCGTTGCCCCACACGTTGGTCGTGTTGGTGAACTTCGTGCCCGCGCTGAACTTCTCCGTGTACGAGCCCTTGGCGTCCCGCGTCTCGGTGCCGTACCGGCTCGGGTCCTTGAGCTGGTAGTGGCCGCGCGAGGTCTGCGTGGTGGTCAGGCCGACGCTGCCGACGAAGAGAGTCTTGCCGGTGCCCTTGGCGGCCGACGGGTAGCTCGCCGCGGCACCGGAGACCCCGGAGCCGAGCAGGCCGGCCTCGGGGGAGGCGGAGCCGATGCCGGTGGCCGGGTCGATCGTCTCGTGGTGCTTGCGCAGGCTGTCCAGCAGCTTCGGCGACAGGAACTCGTCGCTGTCCGGCGTGTTGCTGCGCACCTTGCCGGTGACGGCGTCGATGACGACGGTGTTGGTGCCGTTCCGGTCGGTCACGGTGACCTGGTAGGCGAGAGCGGAGGAGCCGCCGCGCGCGTCGACGACGAGCCGGGCGGTGCCCGGGTCGCCCTTGGCGGCCTGGGCGGCCTTGGCGGCGGCCTGGTCGGCGGTCAGCTCGGCCTTGGTGGTGGCCGGCTCGACGGCGTGGCCGGCGGCGCGGGTCACGCCGGCGTAGGCCAGCTTGTGGTCGAGGTGGACGATGAGGTCGCCGCCGAGCACGGGCATGCCGTCGTGCGTGCGGACGAACCGGACGTGCCGGGCGCCCTCGGGGTCGAGCATCACGTCCTGCGCGTGCAGTTCGTCGCCCTGGGAGACGCCGGTCGCCGAGGCGTGGGCGAAGGCCGCGGTGCGCGCCGCCTCCACCACCGCGGTGGCGTTCGTGGTGGCGGACGCCGAGGACCGCTCCACCCCCGTGGAGGGACCCGCGAAAGCCGTACCGGCCAGACCCGTGGCAGCGGTCGTCACGGCGATGGCGACGGCAACGCTGCGTATGTGAGGTCTACGCAAGGATCAGGGTTCCTTCGTTCTGAGGCAGCGGGGATCACCAACCGCCTTGACGCATGACGCGGTTCCGCGTCACGGGGGCTGGTCGGGCCCCAGGGCGTAACCCTTACGGATCAGTCATGTCCACGTAAAGGCGGAATGATCGATTTCGCGAACTTCTATGGCAATCCTTTACGAATGGGCGCCACAGAGTGATCACGGGCTGACCAACTGTGTGTCGGCTGTGGAGACGTGGACTCCGTCCCCTAGGTTCCGAGGCCGGAATGTGACCGATGTCGCATCACATGCCGTATCGACTCGGAACACGGAAAGCGGGTGGCGGATGGTCTCGGCAACGGTGGGGCGGGGCGCGGTCCTCGGGGCGGTCGCGCTGTCGCTCCTCGCGGTCCCGGCGCGGGCCACGACGACAGAGCCCGACGCCCGGGCGGCGGCGGTGCCACGGGCGGCGCTGCCGGCACCCGACACCGCGGGACTCGCCGCGGCGCTGCGGTCCGCGGTGGACCGGGGCGCGCCGGGCGCCCTGGCCCGCATCGACGACCAGGGCCGGACGTACGAGGCGACATGGGGAGTCGCCGACCTGAGCACCGGGCGGGCCATCAGCGCCGACGACCGGTTCCGGGTCGGCAGCGTGACCAAGACCTTCTCGGCCGTCGTCCTGCTCCAGCTCGCCGACGAGCGGCGGCTGGCGCTCGACGCGCCGGTCAACCGCTATCTGCCCAAGCTGCTGCCGGACGACCGCATCACGGTCCGCCAGGTGCTGAGTCATCGCAGTGGCCTGTACGACTACACCGACGACCTGTTCGCCGACAGCGTGTCCGGCTTCGAGGCGGTGCGGAACAAGGTCTTCACCTACCGTCAGCTGGTCGCCCTCTCCCTGAAGAAGCCCCGCACCAACGAGCCCGGCGCCGCGTACTCCTACTCCAACACCAATTTCGTGGTGGCCGGCATGCTCATCGAGAAGCTCACCGGGCACTCGGTGCGGACCGAGTACGAGGACCGCATCTTCAGGCCGCTGCAGCTGCGAGACACGTTCTACGTGCATCCCGAGACGGGGATCCCGGGCCGGTACGCCCGCGGCTACCTCACCCCTGGCAAGGCGGGCGAACCGCTGGTCGACGCCACCGAGCAGACGGTGTCGTGGGCGCAGAGCGCGGGGGCGATCATCTCCAGCGCCCGGGATCTCGACACGTTCTACAGCGCGCTGCTCGGGGGCAAGCTGCTGTCCTCGGCGCGGCTGGAGGAGATGGAACGCTTCACGCGGGTCGACACCACGACGTCGTACGGGCTGGGGCTGCGGCGGCGTGATCTTTCGTGCGGGGTCTCGGTGTACGGGCACACGGGGGTGGTGCAGGGGTACTCCACGTATGCCTTCGCGTCGAAGGACGGGTCGCGGAGTCTCACGGCCATGGCCGACACCTCCAACGACAGGAAGGCGGCGGATGCCTTGAGCGGGGCCTTGGACGCGGCGTTCTGCGGGAAGGCGGGAAAGGCGAGAAGGACGGCCAAGGGGTAGCGGCGTGTTCCCCGACGACCGGAACCTTCCTGGAACTGCGGGGCGTTGTCCCCTGTGTGACGAGCGAATTGGTGCCGGGCGCCAACGCACCGCTGCCGGGCGGCGTGGTGGTGCTCCGGGTGGCCGGAGCCTTCGACGTTTCCGCGCTCGTCACCGGGGCGGACGGCAAGGTCGGATCCGACGCCGACTTCGTGTTCTACAACCAGCCCCGGGCAGCGGGCGTACGACTGCGCGGTGACACCCTGGCCGTCGAACCGGCCCGGCTGCGCGGAGGTGCCTGCCGGGTCACCGTCGTGGTGAGCGCGGCCGAGCCCGGGACGCCGCTCGGGCGGCTGCCCGCTCCCCGGCTCGAGGTCACGGACGGCTCCGGGCGTACGGTGGCCCGGTTCGCCCCGCCCACGCCCGGCCCGGAGACGGTGCTGCTGCTCGCCGAGCTGTATCTCAGGCCGGGCACCGGCTGGAGGCTGCGGGCGATCGGGCAGGGGTACGCGGACGGGCTGGCCGGGCTCGCCCGGGACTTCGGAGTGCGGGTCACGGACGACGGCGGGCACACGCCGCCCCGCGCTCCCCATGCCCGCACCGCCACGGCCCCGCCCCGCTCGACGCCTCCCGGTCACACATCCCCGCCCACCGCAGCCGCCCCTCCCGTCCGACCGACCACCACCAACCCGCCTTCGCCGCCATCCCCTCCATCCGCCTGGCCGGCCACGACCCGCCCACAACCTTCATCCGCCCGGCCCGCCACGCCCGGCCCACGCCCGCCGGTCGGCCCACCCGCCGAGGCACCCGGTGCCGACGACTTCCTCCACCTGGTCAACTCGGCCCGTGCGCAGGCCGGTTCTCCCCTGGTCGCCCTCGATCCACGGCTCGTCTCCGCCGCGCGGTCCCATGTCCGGGCCATGGCGGAGGCCGGGCGGCTCGGCGGTGAGGGCCGGGACGGAGTCTCGGTGCACCAGCGGATCAGCACCGCCGGATACACGTACGTCACGGTGGGCGAACACCTCGTCTCCGGGCCGCGCAGCCTGGCGGAGTTCGTGGAGTGCTGCCTGGAATCGGCGCGTTCCCGCCGCACCCTGCTCGACCCGGCCCTCCGGCACACCGCCCTGGCCCACGCCGACGTCGGCCACCGGTACTGGACCGCGCTGTGGGCCGCTCCGCTCACCCCGGACGCGCTGTCGCGCACGGCCGCCGAGGTCCTCGCGCTCACCAACGCCGAGCGCGGCCGGGCGGGCCTGCCCCCGCTGGCGGAGGACCCGCTGCTCACGGCTGCCGCGCAGGCGCACTGCGCGGACATGGTGGCCCGCGACTTCTACGACCACGTCTCGCCCGACGGCTCCCGGCCCTGGGACCGGGCCGCCGCGGCGGGATCCCGGATGCGCACGATCGGCGAGAACATCGCCTGCGGCCAGCGCTCTGCCGCCGAGGTCGTGAACGGCTGGATGAACAGTCCCGGGCACCGCGCCAACATCCTCAAGCGGGAGTTCGGCCGCCTGGGCGTCGGCTTCGCGGGCGGCGGCCGGGCGGGCACGTGCTGGACCCAGCTGTTCGGTGGTTGAGCGGGCGCTTTGCGTGATCTTGGCGGAACGACATCCTCCGGGACACCATGCCCCGTATGAAGGGTGATCTCTTTTCCAGTACGCACGTGGTGCAGCCGGCCGTGGAGCCGGGGATGTCCGTCGAGAACGCCAAGTGCGTCAAGTACGCGGTGAACGGCGAGATGTACGCCCGCCAGGGCGCGATGATCGCCTACCGCGGGAACCTGAAGTTCGAGCGCAAGGGGCAGGGCGTCGGAGGCATGCTGAAGCGTGCGGTCACCGGTGAGGGACTGCCCCTCATGGCCGTGCGCGGGCAGGGCGAGGCCTGGTTCGCGCACGAGGCGCAGAACTGTTTCATCGTCGAGGTCGAGCCCGGCGACCAGTTCACCGTCAACGGCCGCAACGTGCTGTGTTTCGACGCCTCGCTGTCGTACGACATCAAGACGGTGAAGGGGTCGGGCATCGCGGGCGGCGGCCTGTTCAACAGCGTGTTCAGCGGGCAGGGCCGGCTCGGGCTGGTCTGCGAGGGCAACCCGCTGGTCATCCCGGTCTCCGCGCAGTCCCAGGTGTACGTCGACACGGACGCGGTGGTCGGCTGGACCGCTCATCTGCAGACCTCGCTGCACCGCTCCCAGTCCATCGGCTCGATGCTACGCGGCGGTTCCGGCGAAGCCGTGCAACTGATGCTCCAGGGCGAGGGCTTCGTCGTGGTGCGCCCGAGCGAGCTGACCCCGCACAAGGCCCAGCAGCACTGAACCTTCACAGGGTGATCCGTGTCGCACGGGCAACCCCCGTCGCCGTACCCGCGTCTTGATCGGCAACAGACCGCCACGCCCCGGTCCCCTCGGCCGGGGCGTCTTTTCGAGACGCTATACACGCTATGTATACACGTCGTGTATAGAAAGGCACGCATGTACGGCAAGGCTTTCGCCCCTGAGTACCAGGGCGCCCTGACCACCCTGTCCGTGAACTCCTCGCTGGCCGATGTGCTGGCGGAGGGCACCGAGAAGCTGCGCGAGGCCGAACGGTCCGGGCGCCCCGCCGAGGCGGCCCGCTGCGGGATCGCCGTCGCCGAGGCGCACCGGCGGCTCGGCCACACGGCAGCCGCGGACCGGGCCTGGAAGGCGAGTTACCGCGCCGCCCGCGCGGCTGGCGACACGGCCGCGATGGCGTGGGCGCTGTGGAGCGGCGGCACCCTCGCCCGGCAGCGCGGGGCCTTCCCGCTGGCCTGGCGGCTGCTGGGGCTCGCAGCCGAACTCGGCGAACGCGGCGGCGACATCGTCGTCCGCGGCTACTCGCTGGCCGGCCTGGCGGAGACCGGCCGGATCCAGGGCGACTACGCGGCGGTCGGCCGGCTGCACGAGCAGCTGCTGGCCGAGGCGCGCCGGCGCGGCGAGGCCCGGCACACGGTGTGGGCGCTGGAGGGCATCGCGCAGATGCACCGCAACACCGGCGATCACGACCGGGCGTTCGCGCTGTTCGAGGAGGCGGCGGAGATAGCCGAGCGGGCGGAGGACCGGCGCGGGCACGCCTGGGCGCTGCGCGGACTCGCCGACATCCTCTCGGTGCGCGACAAGGACACCGAGGGGGCACTGGAGCTGCTGTCCCGGGCGGAGGCCTCCTGCCGGGCGATGAACCTCTCCAGCGCACTCGCCTACAACCACAAGATGCGCGGCAACGTCCTGTACCGGGCCGGGCGTTACGCCGAGGCGCGCGATCTGTACGAGCTGGCGCTCGGGGAGTTCCGCGCGATGAGCGAGCCGCGGGGCGAGGCGCTGGCCCGGCTGGGCCTGGCCAAGTCGCTGGCGCGGCTCGGCCGCGACCGGTCCGAGACGGCGGCCGAACTCGCCGATCTGGCCCGATTGTTGGAGCGAAGCGGGCTGAGGCACGCCCGGGAGATGGTGGCCCGGGCCCAGGAGGAGTTCGGCCTCGATGCGGAGGTGGTCCGGTGACCACCGTACAAGCTCCGTCCTCCGTTGCCGATCTCCTCCGCCGCTGTGGGCAGTTGGCGCAGCCTGCGCTGCGAGAGGCGGTCGGGCGGCTGCATCCGTGGGTGGCCGAGATGGCCGGGTACGCCTTCGGCTGGTGCGAGGTCGGCGGGGCACCGGCCGCCGCGCCGGGCGGCAAGGGCGTTCGGCAGGCGCTGGCGGTGCTCGGCGCCGAGGCGGCGGGCGCCGACGGGCGGGCCGGCGTCCCGGCCGCGGTCGCCGTGGAGCTGGTGCACGCCTTCTCGCTGCTGCACGACGACGTCATGGACGGCGACGCGACCCGGCGATGCCGCCCCGCCGTGTGGAAGGCGTACGGCACGGGCCCGGCGGTGCTCGCCGGGGACGCCCTGTTCGCGCTGGCGGTGGAGACCCTCGCGGCCGCGCCGCAGGGCGCCGGCGCCGTACGGCTGCTGTCGGCGGCCCTCGTCGACCTGGTGCGCGGGCAGGCCGACGACCTGCTGTTCGCCACCCGCCCCTGGACCGGCCCGGAGCGCGTCACACCCGAGGAGTACCGGTCGATGGCGGAGGGCAAGACCGGCGCGCTGATGGGCTGTGCCGCCGCGCTGGGCGCCGTGCTCGGCGGGGCGGACGCGGCCACGGCCGGCGCGCTGGACCGGGCCGGACGGCATCTCGGCATCGCGTTCCAGCTGGTCGACGACGTGCTGGGCATCTGGGGCGACCCGGCCGTCACCGGCAAGCCCGTGGACGGCGATCTGCGACAGCGCAAGAAGACCTATCCGGTGCTGGCCGCACTCGGTTCCCCGGCGGCGCGTGGGTTGCCCGAGCTGCTCGACAAACCGGGACGGGCCGCCCAGGCCGCCGCGCTGATCGAAGCGGCGGGCGGACGCACGGCGGCGCTGACCGAGGCCCGCGCGCACACGGCCGCCGCCCGCACGCTGCTCTCGCGGGCACCCCTGGCCACCGAAGCCGCCGGGCAGCTCACCCGACTCCTCGATCACCTGATGGACCGCAAGCTATGACCCCACACGACCGCCCGCGACCCGCGAGCCGCTCCAGTCGCCGCGACAGACCACGCAGGCCGCCACCCTGATCAAGACGGCAGGCGGCCGCACGACGGCGCCGACCGAGGCCCGCGCACACACGGCCGCCGCCCGGGCGCTGATCGCGGAGGCAGCCTGTGAGCTGTTCCGGTTGCTGGACGTCCTGGTGGGCCGCGAGTCGTCGGCGGGCTGCGAAAGCGTGTTGACCTCGACAGTCTGCACGGGTCAGGGTGCGAACGGCGCGGCCCAACCCCCCGCGCCGGAAGGGTGAAGCACCTTGATCGGCATCACGGAGATCGAAGCCGCGGCGGAGCGGATCGCCGGACATGTCGTGCGGACGCCGACCGTGCCGAGTCCGGGCCTGACTGAGCTGCTCGGCGTCCCGGTCACCGCCAAGCTCGAACTGCTTCAGCGCACCGGCTCGTTCAAGGCTCGAGGGGCGACGGCGAAGCTGCTGTCGCTGAGCGCGGCCGAGCGGGCGGCGGGCGTGGTCGCGGTCAGCGGCGGCAACCACGGGATCGCCCTCGCGGTGATGGCCGCGGCCCTCGATGTGAAGGCCACCGTGGTCATGCCCCGCACCGCGCCCGAGCGTTCCGTCGCACTCGTCGAGCGGGCGGGGGCGCAGCTGCGGCTGACCGACGGCATGGACAGCGCCTTCGCGCTGGTGACGCGGCTCCGGGACGAGGGGCTGACCCTGGTCCACCCGTTCGACGACCCGGTGGTGATCGCCGGACAGGGCACGGTCGGTCTGGAGCTGGCCGAGGACGCGCCGGGCGACCTGACGGACGTGGTGGTCAGCATCGGCGGCGGTGGGCTGATCGCCGGGGTCGCCGCGGCCCTCGCCGCCCGGCGTCCCGGGGTCCGCGTCTGGGGTGTGGAGACCGAGGGCGCCGAGGCCATGTCCGGCGCGCTGAAGGCGGGCGGACCGGTGCCGGTGCCCCTGTCGTCCCTGGTCACCACGCTCAGCGCGCCCTGCGTGTCCCAGCTGACGTACGACCATGTGTCGGCGCTGGTCGAGGAGGTGCTGGTGGTGCCGGACCGGGACGCGGTGCGGGGCTCGATGGACCTCGCCGAACACGCCAAGGTGTGGGCCGAGCCGGCCGCGGGCTGTCTGCTGCCGGCGGCCCGCCAGGTCGTGGCCCGGGTCGGCGACGGCGCCCGGATCGGACTCGTGGTGTGCGGCGGCAATACGACACCACGGGAACTGACCGGCTGGGCCGAGCGGTTCGGGCTGCTGTGACACGCGGCCGCACCCGGGAATTTACCCTCGGTTACCCGCAGGTCGAAGGCCCTCCGGGTGCGGCCATCGCAAACTCGCAAGCCCTTTCGAAGAATTGAATGAAAGGCAGGAACGGCACCGGACTCGCGGATTCTTTGAACGGACCCCCGCACGCCCCGCGTACCTCTGTGAGACACGCAACAGGGGTTCCAGCGAGGGATGACCATGACCAAGGCGCACGTCTCCGCACACGAGTTGGTCGCCGGACGGTACCGGCTCCTGGAGGTCTTCGCCCGCGAGACGAACCGCCTGTGGTGGTACGCCGAGGACGTGGCGGCGGAGCAGCCCCGACTGGTGGCCCAGACCGCCCTGCCGGAGCCCTCCGCCGACGACACCGCGCGCCGGATCACGGCCCGCGTCGTGCGGACCTCCGAGACCATGCGGCTGCTGTGCCCCGGCCAGGTCGCCACGGTCGTCGACGCCGTGCTGGAGGCCGGCACCCTGTGGACGGTCACCGAGTGGATCGAGGGCACGCCTCTCGGCGAACTCCTCGATCGCGAGGGCGCGTTCAACGTCGCGCGGACTGCCCGGATCGGCGTGGAAGTGCTCGACGTGCTGCAGGCCGCGCACGACGGGGGCATCACCCACGGCGAGCTGAGCCCCGGCCAGGTCTTCGTACGGGACAGCGGCCCGGTCGTCGTCACCGGGTTCGGGCTGGCCGGCGCGACCCTGGTGCCGCGGCTCACGGCCCCGTCGTACGCCTCGCCCGAGCAGGCCCGCGACGAGCGCATCGGACCGGCCGCCGACCTGTGGGCGCTGGGCGCGCTGCTGTACACGATGGCGGAGGGCCGGCCGCCGTTCCGCGACCGCGGCCGGCCCGACGCCACCCTGAAGGCCGTGGACCGGCTGCCGCTGCGCACCCCGCTGCGCACGGGCCCGCTCACCCAGGCCGTGCAGGGGCTGCTGCGCAAGAACTCGCGGGAGCGGCTGACCCGGTCGGTGGTCAGGGAGGCCCTGATCCGGACCCTCGACGAGGACGCCGACGCCGACCGGGAGCCGGCCCCCGTGCCCCGGCTGCGCGCCGCGTACGCAGGCGTCCGCCGCGCCGGGCGGGAGCGGGGCAGAGGGATCCTCGCGGCCGGTACCGCGCTGGCCGTGGTCACCGTGGCCGCCGCCGTCCTGGCCGCGACCCACCAACTGCCGGGCACCGGCACCGCGCAGGCACCAGTCCGCCCCACCACCTCGGCCACCCCGGCCGGCCGTCACACCGGAGACACCGCGACCTCCTCCCCGACCCCGGCACCGAGCACCTCGCCCGCCCTGCCGGCCGGCTACCACCGCTACACCGCCCCGGAGGGCTTCTCCGTCGCCCTGCCGGACGGCTGGAAGCGGCTGACCACCACCCGCGTCACCGGCGCCTACCGCGTCACCTTCGGCCGGGACGGCACCTCCCCCACCCTCGCCGTCACGCACGGCGAGCGGGTCGGCCCGGATCCCGTGGCCGTCTGGCGGGACGACGTCGAGCCCGGGCTGCGGCGGCTGGCGGGCTACCACCGCGTCGGCGACGTCCGGGCCACCACGTACCAGGGGTACCGGGCCGCCGACCTGGAGTGGCTGGCCGGCACGGGGGACGCGCGGGTGCACACCTTCGGACGCGGCTTCCTGACCGGCGGCGGCGACGCCTTCTCCCTGCGCTTCACGGCCCCGGCCGCGACCTGGGACGACGCCGCGAGCCGGCTGGCGCTGAGGACGTTCCTGCAGACGTTCCGGGTGCCGGAGCACTGACCGGCGCCGGTGGTTCGTTTTCCGGCCGCCACCCCGGGGACTCGCCACGTATGGTGCAAATCGGATACACGATGATGACCGAGCAGGCAGGGCCCCGGGACCTCGTGGACCACGTCGTCCGGGCCGAGGAGACCGGGTTCGACTTCTCGGTGATCTCCGACCACTACTTTCCGTGGCTGCGCTCGCAGGGCCACTCCCCGTACGCGTGGAGCGTGCTGGGCGCCGCCGCCCAGGCCACCTCGCGGATTCCGCTGATGACCTATGTGACCTGCCCCATCCTGCGCTACCACCCGGCGATCGTGGCGCAGCAGGCGGCCACCGTGCAGTTGCTGTCCCAGGGCAGGTTCCGGCTCGGGCTGGGCGCCGGCGAGAACCTCAACGAGCATGTGGTGGGCGGCGGCTGGCCTCCGGTGGACGTGCGCCACGAGATGCTGGAGGAGGCCGTGGGGATCATCCGCGCGCTGTTCGAGGGCGGCCATGTCACCCACCACGGACCGCACTACGACGTGGACTCGGCCCGGCTGTGGGATCTGCCGGACCAGCCCCCGCCGATCGGCATCGCCGTCTCCGGCGACCAGTCCTGCGAGCTCGCCGGGCACCTCGCCGACCTGCTGATCGCGACCGAACCGGAGCCGGGTCTGGTGGAGGCCTTCGACCGGCACGGCGGCAGCGGCAAACCCCGGGTAGGCCAGCTGCCGGTGTGCTACGACCGCGACCGGGACACGGCGGTCAAGCGCGCCCACTCCCAGTTCCGCTGGTTCGGGCTCGGCTGGAAGGTGAACGCCGAACTCCCGCACCCCGACTCCTTCGAGTCCGCGACCCGATTCGTGGACGAGGACGACGTCGCCGCCTCGATCCCGTGCGGCGACGACCCCGATGCCTTCGTCGAAGCCGTACGGCCGTACGCCGAGGCCGGGTTCGGGGAGATCGCGCTCGTGCAGATCGGCGGCGACGCGCAGGCGGAGTACCTGGGCTGGTCGGCGAAGACCCTGCTGCCCGCGCTGCGGGAGGCTTTCGGCAAAGGCGCGGAGACGGCGCCCTGACGGGTCGGCCCAAACATGGCCAATGCGTCCATATAGGCTTTCCTGCCTGCGCCCGCTCCCGGGTGCGGTTCCTTGAGCATTGTTGCAGGAGAGTCATCCGTGACCCTGGTCATCGACCCGTCCGAGACGTCCGCCCCGGCCCCGCAGCCGCTGTCCGATCTGGTGGCACGCGACGCCCGTGAGTTCGGCGGCTACGCGCGCACCGGGAGCTGGGCCTTCGCGCTGATGGTGGCCCGCAGTGTGCGGCCGGGCGGACAGCCTGCCGGTGAGACGCCGAAGGTGTCCGCGAAGGAGTTCGCTCGACTCGCCGGCTGCTCCCCGGAGCGGGTCATGCGCTACTACAAGGCCTGGGACCGGGCCGCCGACGACGGGCTCGTCCCGCACTTCGAGGCCCTGCAGCCGGGCCGGCAGGTCGAACTGCCGGACGCGGACGTGTGGCTGAGCTACTACGTCTCGCGCACCAGCGCGACCTCCGAGCGCGGCACCGCGATCGCCGAGGCCGCCGAGGCGGAGGGCATCCGCCCCACCAAGGCGCTGGAGGTCGCCGAGAACCCGACCGCCCTGCGTGCCGCGATCCTGGCCGATCCCTCCACCGCCCGCGCGGCCCGGGCCGCCCTGCTGGACCGGCTGCGGGAGGACCCCGAGCTGCAGGCGGAGCTGGCGCGTGACGTCGTACGGACCGACGACCTGAAGAAGGCCGTCGCGACCGAGAGCCGGGCCGCCGACCGGATCGGGTACGTCCGGCAGATCGCCGAGTCCGGGCAGATCAGGACCCCGGCCGGGCAGACCGTCGAGGCCCCGGCCGAGCTGCGCGAGGAGGCCGAGCGCCGTCTGTCGCTGATCGACGAGCTGGAGGACGGCGAGGACACCGGCGAGTGGGCGACCGAGGCCTACGACACGATGAAGTCGCTCGTCGCCGAGGCGGTCGAGGCCGACCCCTCCTTGCGCGTCCAGGAGCGGCGGACGAAGTTCTACAACAGCCTGCAGAAGGCGACCAGGGCGTTCGAGGAGCTGACCTTCGACGACGCCCAGGACTTCTACGAGGACGACATGGTGCGGCGGCTGGAGGAACTCCAGCAGGCCATCGGCGGCTGCCTGGCCGCGCTGCGCGGATCCGGCGGGAATCCCTCGCACGAGTGAGCATCACGGCCCTCACGGGGGTACTAGAGGGCCCTGAGCCGTTCGTCGCCGGAGGCCCTCTCGTGACCGCGTTCGTGCACAACACCCTGGTGGTACAGCTTCGTTCGGAAGGCACCGGCCGGTGTCCCGTGCTGGCCCATCTCAGTTACGACGCCGACGACCCGTTCGCCGTCACCGCCGTCTTCGGCCACGACGGCCGGGTGCTGGCCTGCTGGCGGCTGGACCGGGAGATGCTGTCCGAGGGTCTTACGCGGCCGGTCGGCGTCGGGGACGTGCGGCTGCGGCCGGCCGCGACCGGTGCGTGGCACGAGCTGCGCATGGAGTTCCTCGGGGACGTCCGCCCGGACGGCGGCCGGCAGCAGGCGGTGGTGTTCGCCTGGGCGCCCGCGGTCGCCGCGTTCCTGCGGGAGACCCACCGGATCGTGCCGCCGGGGCAGGAATGCGTCCCGGTGGACGCGCTGCTGGCCGAGATCCTCGCCGCGGGCTGAGCATCCCGTGCCGTGCCGGGTGCCGCCCGCCGTGTTCGCTTGGGCGGCGGCCGCCGGCCTCGCCCTGTCGGCGTGGGACGCGCACGACCGCACGACCTGGTGTCTGGGGACCGTGGGGCACGGGTGGGCCTGCCCCGTGGCGATGCTGCCGCGACGGCGCTCCCCGCCGACGGGCTGCTGGACGGGCTGCTGGACGGGCCGCTGACCGCGCACGCGCTGGTTCGGGCACGTGACGCAGGGCTTCGTCCCGGCGGTGCCGGTGCGCGAGCTGCTCAGCCGCGTCTCGCCGCCGCGCGGCAGCCGCCGACCCGCCGCTCACCTGCGCGCCTGCCTGGCGTTCAGCCCCTGCTTCGAACTGCTGGAGTGGCCGGCCGCGGAGACCGGCGGCCACGGTGCTGTCGCTCAGCCGTGTCCACGACCGTCGGTTCCGCGTGCTGCAGGAGCCTGCCCCGGCCCGGGGTGGTCGGCAGGCGCCGCGCTCGTGTGCCGGTGCCGGGCCCACAGCGGCAGGCCGTACCAGCAGACCAGGTACCAGACGACGACGGCCGCCACCAGATACGGCACATAGCCGCCCCGCGTGGCCACCCGCAGGATCAGCAGCAGGGCGCACGCCATCGTCGCCAGGAGCAGGATCAGGCCCACGAACGTCATCCGGGCCGCGATCCGCACCGTCTGGGGCTTGATCCGGCGGCCCGACACCAGCCGGTGCAGGGACACCGGGCCGATGAGGGCGCCGGTCGCGCAGGCGCCCAGGACGACGGTCACGATGTAGATGACCTGGTCGGCGTGGGGCAGCGTGGCGTACTTCGGCTGGAAGACGACGGTCAGCAGGAAGCCGAACAGGATCTGCACGCCCGTCTGGGCGACGCGGACCTCCTGGATGAGCTCGCCCCACATCCGGTCGGCCCGCTCCTCCTCGCTCTCGTCCCGGCCCCTGCGCGGTCCTTCCTCCTTCATGCGCTTGCGTGTAACCGCCCTGCCGTACGTTCAAACGGCGGGTGACACGGTGCTTACCAGCGGTGCTCGACCTGGTCCTTGATCCGCCGCTCGTACAGCTCGCGGATCGCGGTGAACGTCTCCCCGGGCAGCGGCGGCAGCTTGGCGGCGGCCGCGTTCGCGCGGGCCTGGTCGGGGTTGCGGGCGCCCGGGATCACCGTGGTCACGCCGTCCTGCTCGGCGATCCAGCGCAGCGCCAGCTGGGCCGGGGTGTAGCCCTCGGGGGCGAGTGCGGCGAACTCGGCGGCGGCCTCGACACCGGTCTCGTAGTCGACTCCGGAGAAGGTCTCGCCCTGGTCGAAGGCCTCACCGTGCCGGTTGTAGGTGCGGTGGTCGTTGGCCGCGAACACCGTGTCCTTGGTGTACTTGCCGGACAGCAGGCCGGAGGCGAGGGGCACGCGCGCGATGATGCCGACGCCGGCCTCGCGGGCGGCGGGGAGCACCTCGTACAGGGGCTTCATGCGGAACGGGTTGAGGATGATCTGCACGCTCGCCACGTGCGGCCGGGCGATCGCGGTCAGCGCCTCGGCGCAGGTCTCCACGCTCACCCCGTACGCCGCGACGCGCTCCTCCTCGACCAGGGTGTCCAGGGCGTCGAACACCGCGTCGGAGGAGTAGACGGGCGTCGGCGGGCAGTGCAGCTGGACCAGGTCGATGCGGTCGACGCCGAGGTTGCGGCGGGAGCGGTCGTTCCAGGCACGGAAGTTGTCCAGGACGTAGTTCTCGGGGACCTGCTCGACCCGGCGGCCCATCTTGGTCGCCACCAGGACGTGCAGGTCGGGCCGGCCGCGCAGGAATGAGGCGATGGTCTCCTCGCTGCGTCCGTCCCCGTACACGTCGGCCGTGTCGAAGAAGGTGACCCCCGCCTCGGCCGCGGCCTCGAGGACGGACAGGGCCTCCTTGTCGTCCACGTCGCCCCAGTCGGCGCCCAGCTGCCATGTGCCGAGACCGATCACCGATGCCCACTGACCCGACCTGCCGATTACGCGTTCGTCCATGGCGCCAGTGTGTCATCCGGCACCGCGGCGCGCGGAACGCGCCGCTCCAGTGGGCGTGCTGCGTGTTTCACCACGTGATCGACAGCTCGGTGGGCATGATGGGCAGCTTTCGCGCACCGGGACGGACGAGGCTCGCCGAGTCAGCTTCCCGGGGTCAACTGGGCCTGTACGAGTGGTCCGTAGCGGTCGGCGATGGAGTCGACGTCGCTCTCGCGCAGGTGCGGGCCGCGTGCGATGCCGTACATCACGCCGAGGCCCACGAGTGCGGCGACGGCGAGTTCGGCGCGCAGGCCCGGGTCGGGGCCGGTGAGCCGGGCGGCGAGGCGTTCGGTCACCTGGGCGCGGAAGTTGGCGCGCAGGATGTCGCCGTGGTCGCCGTGCAGCGGGGCGAAGGCGATGCGCAGCAGCGGGTCGGCGCCGCGCTCGCGCTGGCTGGCGAGGACGTGCCGGGCCATGTGCCGGCCGAGATCGGCGAGCGGCGCGTCCAGCAGGGCGTCCGCGTCGGTGTCGAAGGACATCACGCGGGCGAACAGGGCGTCCTTGTTGCCGAAGTACTTCACGATCAACGGCGGGCTCACACCGGCGCGTTCGGCGACCGCCCTGAGCGTGATGTCGGCGTGCGCGTGCCGGGCGAGGAGGTGGCGGGCAGCTGTGAGGATGGCCGCCTTGGTGGCCTCGGCGTCGCGGCGGGCGGACAGGCTCGGTGCGGGTGGCGTGCTCACGCGTCCTATGCTCCCTGCATGGCCTGGTCGCGGGCGCCGCGGTTGGTGTCCTCGGCACGCCGGGTGCCGTCCGGGGTGCCGTCGCCCGGGATGGTCAGGGCGGCGGCGCAGGCGGCGAGGGCGACGGCGCCCGCCATCGCGAAGGCGAGCAGATAGCCGTGCAGGGTGGGGATCGGGACCCCGCCGACCGGGCCGCTGTGGTGCACGAGGACGGCGGCGACGGCAGCGCTGGAGGTGGCCTGGCCGATGGTGCGCATGAGGACGTTGACGCCGTTGGCGGAGGCGGTCTGCCCGGCCGGGACGGCCCGCAGGATGAGCGTCGGCAGCGCCGAGTAGGCCAGCGTGGTCCCGGTCGCCACGACCGTGGCCCCGATGACGATCATCCACAGATCGCGGCTGTCGGCGATGCGGACCGCGTACCCGCAGGCGATGACGGCGGCGCCCAGGGCGAGGGTGATCCGCGGGCCGCGGGCGGCCGAGATACGGGCCGACAGCGGTGAGAACAGCAGCATGGTCACGCCGCCGGGCAGCAGGCACAGACCGGTGGCGACGATCGACAGGCCCAGGCCGTAGCCGCTGGCCTTCGGCGCCTGCACCAGCTGGGCGGTGACCAGCGAGTTGGCGTAGAAGGCGAATCCGGTCAGCAGGGCGGCCACATGCGACAGGCCGACCCGCGGCCGGCTGACCAATCGCAGGTCGACCAGCGGCCGTTCGGCGCGCAGTTGCTGCCACCACCACAGGGCGAGGACGAGGGCGGCCCCGAGGAACAGCCCGAGGACGCGGGCGCTCCCCCAGCCCCAGGAGCCGCCCTGCGAGACACCGAGCAGCAGGCACACCAGCCCGGCAGCCAGGCCCAGCGCGCCGAGCACGTCGAACCTTCCGGGCTCGCGCACCGGCGACTCCTTGACCGCCCACCAGGTCGCCGCGACACCCATCGCGCCCAGGGCGCCGGTCAGCCAGAACATGGTGTGCCAGTCGGCGTACTGGACGACCAGCGCGGCGAGCGGCAGGCCGAGCGCGGCCCCGATGCCGACGGTGGAGCTCATCAGCGCCACCGCCGAGCCCCGCCGCTCCGGCGGGAGTTCGTCGCGCAGGATGCTGATGGACAGCGGTACCACGGAGGCGGCGGCGCCCTGGAGCGCGCGGGCGGCGATGAGCACGCCGATGTCGGAGGACAGCGCGCACAGCACCGACCCGATGGTCATCAGGGCGAGCGCCCCGGTGAGCACCCGCCGCTTGCCGTACATGTCGCCGGCCCGGCCGAGCACCGGGGTGAGGACGGCGCCGGAGAGCAGGGTCGCGGTGACCGTCCAGGAGACGGTGGCGGCGGACGCGCCGGTGAGCCGGGGCAGGTCCGGCAGCAGGGGGACGACGACGGTCTGCATGACCGCCATGAGGATGCCGCCCGACGCCAGCACCGGGATGGTGAGCCGGTCCCGCAGCGGGGGCGCCGCGGCCGGGCCGGGCGGCTGGGATATCGGGGCGGGCTGGTCCATCCGGGGCTCCTGTGGACGACGCGACCGGCCGGTGAAATGGCCGGTGAATGGCCATTCACCCTATCGAGTGAATGGCCATTCACCAACACGGCCGGTGCCGCGCGCGGGGCCCTCAGCCGAGGCTCTTCTCCAGTGCCGTCAGGTAGTGGTGCATGTAGTGGTCGCGGATGCCGTCGGAGGCGGGCGCGAAGGCGTCGGCGGTCAGTCCGGCCGCCCGGTCGGTCAGCGCCGACAGCATCGGCATGCTCTCGTGCAGCCGGCCGTGGGAGTCGATGTAGCGCAGGGCGCGCACATGGGTGAAGGCGGGCTCGGGCGGCAACTGGGGGACGATGTCGTTGTTGTTGACGAAGCGGAACATGCGGCCGCCGAATCCCTTGTGGAACGCCTCGGCGAGCAGCCGGTCGCAGGTGCGCGGCTGACCGTAGGTGTACACGCCGTCCGCGGCCAGGTGCGGGCCCTCCAAATACATCCGGGCGCCGGCCAGCATCGCGAGGGCACCGCCCAGGCTGTGCCCGGTGAAGTACACGCTCTGGCCGTCGGTGCGCAGTTCGGCGACGGTCTTGTGGACGGCCGGGTAGACCGATTCCAGGGCCTCGGCGAATCCGTGGTGGACGTATCCGTTGCCGCCGGGTCCGGGCCAGGGCGGGGTGGTGGCGTCGGTGAGCCAGTCCTTGATCCGGGCGGGTTCGGTGCCGCGGAAGGCGGTGACGATCATCCGCTCGCTGGCCAGGGTGTACGCCTGGGTGTCCTGCAGCGGGAAGGGCGGGGTGAAGCGGGTCTCGTGGTGGCGCACCTGGTCGAAGCCCCACTTGGCGGCCTGGTCCTCGATGTCGGCACGGTCCTTGTAGGCCAGGTCGGCGGCGCGGGCCAGCCAGTAGGCGCGTTGCAGGCTGTAGCCGGTCGAGGTCTGGTCGAAGGAGACGGGTACGGCCATGGGCGGACTCCTCGGGTGTGGGGGGTGGGAAACCGGGGTGGACCGGCCGCGGCGGGAACGGGCGGGGGCTAGCCGCGGTGGGCCGAGGACCGGGCGTGCAGGGCGCGTGCCGCCCTGGGGCCGAGCCACCGCTTGAACCTGTGCAGCGCCTGCAGCCGGCCGGCCGCCTTGTCGAGGCCGTAGTACAGCTGCGGCGGGACGTACGGCAGCAGGGGCGAGTGGCGCTGGCCGAGCAGCGCGAACATCCGGTGCGGGGGGAGGTGGATGTACCGGGGCAGGTTCTCGTACCACCGGGCGCTGTAGCGGGCCGCGCTCTGCACGGACAGCAGCTCGGCCATGCGCCGGCGCTCGTAGGCGGCGAGGGCGTCGGACAGGCCGGTGTGCTCGTGCAGGGCGCGGGCGAGGCACATGGCGTCCTCCAGGGCGAGGGTGGTGCCGGCGCCGATGGAGTAGTGGGTGGTGTGGGCGGCGTCGCCGAGCAGCACCAGGTTGCCGTGGTGCCAGGTGCGGTTGGTGAGGGTGCGGAAGTTCAGCCAGCCGGCGCCGGGGCGGCCGATGAGCGGGTGGCCGTCGAGGACGTCCGCGAAGAGTTTCTCCAGCAGGGCGAGGCCGTCCGCCTCGGTCGCCCGGTCCAGGCCGAGCCCGGTGAAGGTCTCCGGGGAGCACTCCACGACGCAGGTGCCCGTCACCTCGCTGCAGGCGTAGCCGTAGGCCCAGATCCAGCCGTGCTCGGTCTCGGTGAAGGCGAAGGTGAAGGCGTCGAAGACCTTGGTGGTGCCGAGCCAGATGTAGTGGTTGCGGCCCGAGGTGATCCGGGTGCCGAAGGACGCCGCGTGGCGGGTGCGCAGGGCGCTGTGCACCCCGTCGGCCGCGACGACGAGGTCCGCGCCGGCCGGCGGTTCGGTGATCTCGCTCTCGAACTCCAGCCGGACGCCGAGGGCGCGGGCTCGTTCGGCGAGCAGGTCGAGCAGCCGGGGACGGCCGATGCCGAAGCCCTCGTCACCGTGGTGACGGGTCGTCAGGTCGCGTACGTGGGCGACGCCCTCGCTCCAGCGGACGGACGCCTCCTCGATCGCCCGCGCCGTGGCGGGGTCGTGCTCCTGGAGCTTGTCGAGGAGGCCGCGCCAGTACGTCACGCCCCATCCGTAGGTCGAGCCCTCGGGGTTGCGCTCGTGGACGGTGATGTCATGGGACGGGTTCTGCCGCTTGAGCAGGATGGCGAGGTACAGGCCCGCGGGCCCGCCTCCGACACAGACGACCTTCACGTGCATACCCCTGACAGTCACCCGATGTGTTCGATCGGTACCGCAGGGTAGCAGCGCACCCATCCCGCCCTATCGCGTCACTCTGGCGTGGTGAGCCGGGCCACTCGGACGGAGGGCGGACGAGAAGGATCGCCGGAAACGGGGGCCGGCCCGGCAAGGAATTCCCCGTTCCGGGGTGTGTCACCCCCGGCCGCGGCAAGATCAGCTTGGTTCAACCCTGTACGACATGTGGTCAATTGTCCGGATCGCAGCCCACCGGCTCCGGGCGATTTCCTCCCGTACCGGAGCCCCCGATAGGCATACGACGTCACCACCGGAACACCCTCCAGGAGGACCCGTATGCCCGACATCACCCGGCGCCGCGCGCTGACCGCGTCGGCGGCCCTCGCCGCGACGGCCACCGTGACTACCCTCGTGGCACCCGCCGCCTCGGCCGCCGGCGACGGCCACCCCATGCCGATGCCGGAGAGCTTCGACGAGGTCTACCAGGGCCGCCGGATAGAGGGCCGGCCCAGCACCGGCCCCGGCGGTCACCACCACGAACACGGCGGCGGCTACGAGGTGTTGATCGACGGCGTGCAGCTGCATGTGATGCGCAACGCCGACGGCAGCTGGATCAGCGTCGTCAGCCACTACGACCCGGTGTCCACCCCGCGCGCCGCCGCCCGGGCCGCGGTGGACGAGCTGCAGGGCGCCGCGCTGCTGCCCTTCCCCGCCAACTGACCGCCCCCGCAAGGACTCCGGAGCATCGCGCACCATGACCGTACGCAAGAACCAGGCCACCCTGACCGCCGACGAGAAGAAACGGTTCGTGTCCGCCGTCCTCGAACTCAAGCGCAACGGGCGCTACGACGAGTTCGTCCGCACGCACAACGCGTTCATCATGTCGGACACCGACACCGGCGAACGGACCGGCCACCGGTCACCGTCGTTCCTGCCCTGGCACCGCAGATTCCTGCTCGACTTCGAGCAGGCGCTGCAGTCGGTGGACTCCTCGGTCGCGCTGCCGTACTGGGACTGGAGCACCGACCGCACGGTGCGTGCCTCGCTGTGGGAACCGGACTTCCTCGGCGGCACCGGGCGCAGCTCGGACGGCCGGGTGATGGACGGGCCGTTCGCCGCGGCGGCCGGCAACTGGCCGATGAACATACGGGTCGACGGCCGTACCTTCCTGCGCCGCTCGCTCGGCACGGCCGTGCGCGAGCTGCCGACCCGCGCGGAGGTGGAGTCGGTGCTGTCGATCGCCACGTACGACGCGGCGCCGTACAACAGCGCCTCCGACGGCTTCCGCAACCACCTGGAGGGATGGCGCAGGGTCAATCTGCACAACCGGGTCCACGTCTGGGTCGGCGGGCAGACGGCGACCGGGGTCTCCCCCAACGACCCGGTGTTCTGGCTGCACCACGCCTATGTCGACAAGCTCTGGGCGCAGTGGCAGCGGCGGCATCCGGACGCCGGGTACGCGCCGGCCGGCGGCACGCCGGACGTCGTCGATCTGGACGAGACGATGAAACCATGGAACGACGTGCGCCCGGCGGACCTGCTGGACCACACGAGGTACTACACCTTCGACAGCTGAGCGGACCGCGCGGTGCTCAGGCCTCCGCGGTACGGCACTCCGGGTGGCCCCAGCCCTGCGCGTTCTTGGCGATGGACTCGCCGGCCGCGTAGGCGCGGCCGCACACGCAGCGGCCGGGGAACTTCGCCTTGATGGTGCGGGACGACGACGCTCCGCCGCCGGTGCGGCGGGGCGCCTTCCCGCGCGGGGCGGCCGCCTTCGGGGTGTCGGGCGAGGGCGGCGGCACCGGAGAGCCGAGCGCGCTGCCGGCCGCCTCCTGCACGGAGGCGGCCTGGCTGGCGGCGCGGTCGGCGAAGTCGTTCAGCGGGTCGCCGTCGACCTGGTGGGCCGGGACGTAGCGGAACTCGACCGTGCGGCCGTCCAGGAGCGCGTCGATGCGGACGACCAGCTCCTGGTTGGCGACGGGTTTGCCGGCGGCCGTCTTCCAGCCGTTGCGCTTCCAGCCCGGAAGCCAGGTGGTGACGGCCTTCATCGCGTACTGGGAGTCCATGCGGATCTCCAGCGGCACGTCCGGTTCGACGGCCGTGAGCAGCCGCTCCAGGGCGGTGAGTTCCGCGACGTTGTTGGTGGCCCGGCCGAGCGGGCCCGCCTCCCAGCGGGCCGGGGTCCGCTCGTCGCCGTCCGAGACCACCCACGCCCATCCGGCCGGTCCGGGGTTTCCCTTCGAAGCCCCGTCGCACGCGGCCACCACACGTTCACGCATACGCCCGATCATGCCACGGCCGCGGCGGGCGCCGTCACGTGCCGGTCAGACCTCCTTGACCTTGGGCATCTCGCCCTCCGTGGTCGTGATGTCGATCACGGAGAAGTTCGCGCCCTGCGGGTCGCTGAGCGCCGCGAACCGGCCAAAGGGGCTGCTCATCGGCCCGAAGCGGAGGATGCCGCCGAGTTTGGTGGCCCGGGAGACGGCCTCGTCGCAGTCGTCGACGGTGAAGTAGACGTTGATGTACGAGGGCACCTCGGGCGGGAAGTCGTCGGTCATCCGCATCCGGCCGAGGACGGTGTCCTCGCCGACGTCGAACATCCGGAAGTCCACCGCGTCGTCCACGATGTCCTTCATCCGGTAGGGGAAGACGGCGGAGAGGAAGGTGTCGGCCTTCTCGGGCTCACGGGTGAAGACCTCGGCCCAGCAGTAGGCGCCCGGGGTCGCGGTCGCCTCGAAGCCCTCGTGGGTGCCGGCCTGCCAGACCCCGAAGACGGCCCCGCTGGGCTCGCGGGCCAGGCACATCGTGCCGAAGTCCCCGACCTGCATCGGCTCCATCAGCACCTCGCCGCCGTTGTCCCGGATCTTCTCCGCGGTGGCGGCGGCGTCCGGTGAGGCGAAGTACAGGCACCACTGCGACTGGCCCTCCTGGCCGGGCATGGGCGGGACCACGGCCGCCACCGCCTTGTCCTCCGCGTAGGCCTGCGTGTAGTTGCCGTACTCCGACGACGACTCGCCGAAGGTCCAGCCGAGGACGTCGCCGTAGAACCGCTTGGCTCCCTCGACGTCGCCGAACATCGCATCGGCCCAACAGGGCGTTCCCTCGGGTTGCACGGCCATGCTCGCGGCCCTCCTGGTCTTCGATCCCGTACGGATGGTCCCCCGCCTTCGAGGCTTACGTCCCGAAGCTCACGCTAGCCATCCCGCCGTCGGCCCGCGCGCCGAACCGGGGTCACGCCCGGACAATGGGAAGGGGAGGCGACGGAGCGATGACGACGGGCACGATGCGGGCGTGGTCGGTGGTCCTGCCGGGGCCGGTCGAAGGGCACCCCCTGCGGCTGGTGGAGCGGCCCGTGCCGGTTCCGGGGGCGGACGAGCTGCTGGTGCGGGTGCGGGCCTGCGGGGTGTGCCGGACCGATCTGCATGTCGCCGAGGGCGATCTGCCGGTGCACCGGGCCGGGGTCACCCCCGGGCACGAGGTGGTCGGCGAGGTCGCGGGGGCCGGGGCCGCGGTGCGGGACTTCGCGGCGGGCGACCGGGTCGGCGTGGCCTGGCTGCGGCGCACCGACGGGGTGTGCGCGTACTGCGCGCGGGGCGCCGAGAACCTGTGCCCGTACTCGCAGTACACGGGCTGGGACGCCGACGGCGGATACGCCGGGTACACGACCGTGCCGGCCGCGTTCGCCTACCGGCTGCCCGGCGCCCTGGACGACGTGGCGGCGGCGCCGCTGCTGTGCGCGGGGATCATCGGGTTCCGCGCGCTGCGGCGGACCGGACTGCCCAAGGGCGGGCGGCTCGGCCTGTACGGGTTCGGGGGCAGCGCCCATCTGTGCGCGCAGGTGGCGCTCGCCGAGGGCGCCACCGTGCATGTGATCACCCGGGAGCCCGCCGCCCGCAGGCTGGCCCTGGAGCTGGGCGCGGCCTCCGCGCGGGACCTGCACGAGGCGCCGCCGGAGCCGCTGGACGCCGCGATCCTGTTCGCCCCGGCCGGCGAGCTGGTCCCGGTGGCGCTGCGCGCCCTCGACCGGGGCGGCGTGCTGGCCCTCGCCGGCATCCACCTGACCGACGTACCGCCGCTGCACTACGCGACCGAGCTGTTCTACGAGAAGGAGCTGCGCAGCGTCACCGCCAACACCCGCGCCGACGGCCGGGAGTTCCTCGCCCTGGCGGCCCGGCACGGCGTCCGCGCGACCACGCACGCCTATCCGCTGTCCCGCGCCCCGCAGGCGCTCCGCGACCTCAAGGCCGGCCGGTTCGACGGGGCGGCGGTCCTGGTCGACGACCTGTCCTGAGCCCTGGCCGACGGCCTCTCCCGAGCGCTGGTCGGCGGCCTCTCCCCCGCGCCCGGGGCGCACCACACCGGCGCGCGCGGACGCCGGCCGGGGGCGCAGTGCACCGGCGCCCGATCACACCCTTTGCCGGTCGCGCCCCGATCGGCAGGTTTACGCACCCGAGTGTCATGATCAGCCCCCTTCGCGCTGTATCGGGCACCTCACGAGGACTGTTTGGCTTGTCCCGGGTGCTGGATCACCACGCTCACCACCCGGCGATCCGGCCACCCCTGTTCGCACGCAGCTCCGCTGGAGGGAATGTGACCACACCGGACACCGCCACCGGTTCCGCCGTCGACGAACCCGCCCCCGACCCCGCGGCCGACGGGCAGCTCACCAGCCTGAGCACCCGGGCGGCACGCCAGCTCAGCACGACCACCAAGTCCGAACCGCAGATGCAGGCCATCACCTCGCGATGGCTGCTGAAGTCGCTGCCGTGGGTGGACGTCAGGGGCGGCACCTACCGGGTCAACCGCCGCCTGACGCTGCGCACGGGCCGCGGCCGCGTGCACTTCGAGCAGAACGGCGCCGACGACATCCGGGTCGTCCCGGAGACGCTGACCGAGCTGCCGATCCTGCGCGGCTACCCCGACGGGGAGGTGCTGCGGGAGATCGCCGGCCGCTTCCAGCCCCGGGAGGTGCGCGCCGGGCAGGTGCTGTTCGAGGCCGGCCAGCCCGTGACCGAGGCCTATCTGGTCGTCCACGGCCGGTTCACCCGCTACACCGCAGGCAAGTACGGCGACGAGGAGATCACCGGGGTCGTCACCGACGGCGACCAGATGGGCGACGAGGCGGTCGGGCAGTCCGACCTGCTGTGGCTGACGTCGGTGCGGGCCGAGACCGCGGGGGTGGTGCTCGCGCTGCCCTGGGCCGTCGTGCAGGAGTTCACCGAGCGTGTCCCGTCCCTCGCCGCGCACTTGCGGGCCTATGTCGAGCGGCAGCAGCGGCCGATGAACCGCAAGGGCGAGGCCGAGGTGCCGGTGCAGGCCGGCCATGTCGGCGAACCCACCCTGCCCGGCGGCTTCGTGGACTACGAACTCGCCCCCCGCGAATACGAGTTGTCCCTCACCCAGACGATGCTGCGGGTGCACACCCGGGTCGCCGACCTCTACAACCACCCGATGGACCAGACCCAGCAGCAGCTGAGGCTCACGGTCGAGGAGATCCGCGAGCGCCAGGAGTGGGAACTGGTCAACAACCGGGAGTTCGGGCTGCTGCACAACGTCGACTACCGCCAGCGGATCAGCACCTTCACCGGCCCGCCGGTGCCGGACGACATGGACGAGCTGCTGTCGATGCGCCGCAAGACCAAGGTGTTCCTCGCCCATCCCAAGGCGATCGCGGCGTTCTTCAGGCAGTGCAACCGGCGCGGTCTGGTGCCCGGCACCGCGAGCGTCGACGGCCACGAGGTGCCGGCCTGGCGCGGGGTGCCGATCTTCCCCTGCAGCAAGATCCCGATCAGCGAGGACCACACCACCAGCATCATCGCGCTGCGCACCGGCGAGGCCGACCAGGGCGTGATCGGCCTCTACCAGACCGGCATCCCGGAGGAGTACCAGCCGGGGCTGAACGTCCGGTTCATGGGCATCGACTCGGCCGCGATCATCAGCTACCTCGTGATCGCCTACTACTCGATGGCGATCCTCGTGCCCGACGCGGCCGGGATCCTGGAGAACGTCCAGATCGGCCGGTTCCCCGAATGACCTCCGAGCAGACCACGAGCTCACCCGCCCCCTCCTACACCCTGCCGGGGCCGCCGGACATCGCCGCGAGCCTGCGCAGGCCACGCCGCACCGGGGCCGTACCCGGACTGCACCACCAGCCGGCCGTGCCCGCCGACCCGGTGAAGGCGGCCGAGGTGGACCGCCGGCTGGAGACCTGGGCCCGTGGCCTGGACCTGTTCCCGGAGGCGTGGAAGGGGGACTTCTCCGGCTTCCAGTTCGGCCGGGCCGTCGTCCTGCAGCATCCGGGCGCGCTGGACCTGGACCGCCTCACGGCCGCCGGGAAACTGCTGCTCGCCGAGAACATCGTCGACTCCTGCTACTGCGAGGAGGACGAGGGCCGGGGCGCGGCGCGCCGCGGCCTCGGCGGCCGGCTGATCCTGGCCCAGTCCGCGCTCGACCTCTACCACGGCGTCCCGGAGCTGGAGGAGGAGTGGCGCCAGGGCATGCGGGCCGACGGTCCACTGCGCTCGTACCACTTCGCCCTGGAGGACTTCGCCGGTTTCGCCACGCCCAGCCAGACCGACCGGTTCGTGCACGACATCGCCCGGCTGCACCTGGGCTACCTCGCGGAGGCCGCCTGGGCGGAGACGCGGTACAAGCCGCGGATCTGGGAGTACCTGGTGATGCGGCAGTTCAACAACTTCCGGCCCTGTCTGTCGATCGTCGACGCCGTGGACGGCTACGAACTGCCGGAGCAGATCTACGCCCGCCCCGAGATCCAGCGGATCACCGCCCTCGCGTGCAACGCCACCACGATCGTCAACGACCTGTACTCCTTCACCAAGGAACTGGCCGGCGACCCCGACCATCTGAACCTGCCGCAGGTCGTCGCCGCCAACGAGCGGCGCGGGCTGAAGGCCGCCTATCTGAAGTCCGTCGAGATCCACAACCGGATCATGGCGGCCTTCGAGGAGGAGTCGGCCCTGCTGTCGGCCACCTCGCCCCTGGTGGAGCGCTACGCCCGGGGGCTCGCCGCCTGGGTGTCCGGCAACCACGAGTGGCACGCCACCAACACCCACCGCTACCACCTGCCCGACTACTGGTGACCGCCCTGACCCGAAACACCGTCACATGCACGACGAACACCGCCACATGCGCGAGGAGCCACCTTTGACCACCGCCCCCGTCGCCCGGACCACCTCCGCTGCGATCCCGGCCCAGTCCGTCTACCAGAGCCGGGTCGCAGACTACTGGAACGCCGAGGAGAACCCGGTCAACCTCGAACTCGGCAAGATCGACGACCTGTACCACCATCACTACGGCATCGGAGAGGCCGACCGGTCGGTGCTCGACGAGCCCGATCCGGACCGGCGCCGGGAACGCGTCACCGCCGAACTGCACCGCCTGGAACACGCCCAGGCCGAGCTGCTCGCCGCGCACCTCGGCCCGCTGGCCCCCGCCGACCGGGTCTTCGACGCCGGCTGCGGCCGGGGCGGCGGCAGTGTCGTGGCGCATCTGCGGTACGGCTGCCACGCCGACGGGGTCACCATCTCCGCCAAACAGGCCGAGTTCGCCAACGAGCAGGCCCGCGCCCGGGGCATCGACGACAAGGTGCGCTACCACCACCGCAACATGCTCGACACCGGCTTCGAGACCGGCGCGTACGCGGCCTCGTGGAACAACGAGTCCACCATGTACGTCGAGCTGGACCTGCTCTTCGCCGAGCACGCCCGGCTGCTGCGCCGCGGCGGACGCTATGTGGTGATCACCGGCTGCTACAACGACACCTACGGCCGGGCCTCGCGCGAGGTGTCGCTCATCAACGCCCACTACATCTGCGACATCCACCCGCGCTCGGAGTACTTCAAGGCGATGGCCCGCAACCGCCTGGTGCCGGTGCACGTCGAGGACCTGACCGAGGCCACGATCCCCTACTGGGACCTGCGCAGGGAGGCCGACCATCTGGTGACGGGCATCGAGGACACCTTCCTGGACGCCTACCGCAACGGCAGTTTCCAGTACCTGCTGATCGCGGCCGACCGGGTCTGAGCCCGGGCCCCTGGCGGAAATTCCGTCGACAGCGAGGGCGCCGAGGCGCTGGGATGGGCCGCCATGAGCGCCCACGACAGCCCGACTCCGCCGAGGATGCACGCGGACGAGATCGACCTCGACGCCCCGCTGGTCCAGCGTCTGGTCGCCCGCCGGTTCCCGCAGTGGGCCGCGCTGCCGGTACGCCGGCTGCCGTCCTCCGGGACCGAGAACGCCATGTTCCGGCTGGGCACCGAGCTGCTGGTACGGCTGCCCCGGCGGCCCGGCGCCGTACCGGACGTGAAGCTGGAGCAGCGCTGGCTGCCCCGGCTCGGGCCGCTGCTGCCGGTCGCCGTGCCCGAGCCAGTGGGCATCGGCGCGCCGGACGAGGGTTATCCGTGGCCCTGGTCCGTCTACCGCTGGCTTCGGGGGCGCAATCCGGTGGCGGGAGCCATGCGGGAGCCGGAACGGCTCACCGAGGACCTGGCGGCGTTCGTGCACGCGCTGCGCCGGATCGACCCGCAGGACGGACCGCCCGGTTACCGGGGCGGTCCGCTGCGGGACCGGGACGAGCCCACCCGGGCGGCCGTCGCCGAGCTCGGCGCACGGGTCGACGCCGGCGCGGTCACGGCCCTGTGGAAGGAGTCCCTGCGGGCCCCGGAGCACGCGGGGCCGCCGGTGTGGGCCCACGGGGACCTCTCCCCCGGGAACGTGCTGGTCGACGCGGGCCGGCTGAGCGCGGTCCTCGACTTCGGCTGTGCGGGGGTGGGTGACCCGGCCGTGGATCTGATCGTGGCCTGGAACCTGCTGCCCGCCGCCGTCCGGGACACCTTCCGCAAGGCCGTCGGCGCCGACGACGCCCAGTGGGCCCGGGGGCGGGGCTGGGCGCTGTCGATCTCCCTGATCCAGCTGCCGTACTACTGGGACACCAACCCGGCCCTGGCGGAGAACTCCCGGCACGTGATCACCGAGATCCTCGCCGAGGCCGGGTGACGGTCGCGGACCGACGGGGGTCCGCTAATCGCCCGCGTACGCCTTGTCCAGCGCGGCGACGTCCAGCTTGCCCATGCCCATCATGGCCTTCATGACGCGGTCGACCTTCTCCGGGTCGGGGTCGTGGAGGATCTCGGGCATCCGGTCGTAGACGACCTGCCAGGAGACCCCGAACCTGTCCTTGAGCCAGCCGCAGGGGCCGCCCTCGCCGCCGTTCTCGGTGAGCTTGGCCCAGTAGTGGTCGATCTCCGCCTGGTCGGCGCACAGGATCTGGAAGGAGATGGCCTCGTTGAACTTGAACTGGGGGCCGCCGTTGAGCGCGACGAACTTCTGGCCGTTGGCCGTGAACTCGACGGTCAGCACGGAGCCGGTCTCACCGGGGGCGGAGTCGGTGTAGCGGCTGACCCGGCCGAGGCTGGAGTTCTTGAAGACCGACACGTAGAACTCGGCGGCCTCCTCGGCCTGGCCGTCGAACCAGAGACAGGTGAAGAATCCGTCGGTGGTCATGAGTACCTCCTTGGCGGGGGAACGCGGTCACCAGTGTCGACCTGTCCCCGCGGCCGAACTCATCGGCGGGCCACCGAAATAATCCGGGCGGGTGAACGGCGCACCCGCCTAGCATCCCGATCATGACCTCCACACCTGCCGAACGCATCGAGCCCTTCCGGCTGTCGGTACCGCAGAGCGACCTCGACGACCTGCACGACCGGCTCGACCGCACCCGCTGGCCGGCCGAGCTGCCGGGAGCCGGCTGGGAGTACGGCGTCCCGGCCGGCTATCTGCGGGAGCTGGTCCGGTACTGGCGGCACGAGTACGACTGGCGGGCCGCCGAGGCCGAGCTGAACCGGTGGCCGCAGTTCACCACCACGATCGACGGAGCCAAGGTCCACTTCGCCCACATCCGCTCCCCGGAGCCGAATGCCACGCCGCTGGTGATCACCCATGGCTGGCCGGGCTCGATCGCGGAGTTCCTGGACGTGGTCGGCCCCCTCACCGACCCCGTGGCACACGGCGGCGACGCGGCGGACGCCTTCCATGTCGTCGTGCCGGGCATCCCCGGCTTCGGGCTGTCCGGGCCCACCACCGAGCGGGGCTGGGAGGCGCGCCGGGTGGCCGACGCCTGGGCGGAACTGATGCGTCGGCTCGGCTACGTGCGGTTCGGGCTGCAGGGCGGCGACTGGGGCGCGGGGATCTCGCGCGAGCTGGGGCGCGTGCATCCGGAGCGGGTGATCGGCGTGCACCTCAATCTGCTGCCGGGCGCGCAGGCGGCCGCCGAGCCGACCGAGGAGGAGCTGGCCGCGCTCGGCCCCAAGGAGCGGGAGCGGACCCTGCGGTCCTGGCGCCGGTGGGACGCGTGGTCGCGCGACGGCGCCGGGTACGCGAGCCTGCAGTCCACCCGTCCGCACACCCTCGGCTACGCCCTGACGGACTCGCCCGTCGGCCAACTCGCCTGGATCGTCGAGAAGTTCCGGGAGTGGACGGACTGCGAGGAGCTGCCGGAGGAGGCGGTGGACCGGGACCGGCTGCTGACCAACGTGATGCTGTACTGGCTGACCGGTACGGCCGGTTCGTCCGCCCGTATCTACTACGAGCGGGCCCACGTCACCGGCGACCGGGCGTGGCAGCCGGCCGAGCCGTCGACGGCGCCGACCGCGGTGGCCGTGTTCCCGGCCGACCCCCAGATCCCGTTGCGGCACAAGGCGGAGCGGACCGAGAACCTCGTGCGCTGGACGGAGTTCGACCGGGGCGGCCACTTCGCGGCCCTGGAGGAGCCGGACCTGCTGATCGACGACGTCCGGGCGTTCTTCCGGCAGCTCCGCGAGAAGTGACCCGGCCGCCGCCGGGTCAGGCCGCCAGGCAGAGGCCGCTGTAGGGGCGGTGCGGCGCGGCGGCCGGCCGGTGCTGCGCGCCTGTGCGCCTGGTCAGCTCGCCGTGTGCCAGGGACAGCAGGTCGCCGAGGCCCAGGCCGAGGGCGTGTGCCGCGGCCGCGAGGACCTCCGAGGAGGCTTCTTTGCGGCCGCGCTCGATCTCGGACAGGTAGGGCAGCGAGATCCTGGCCGCGTCGGCCACGTCCTTGAGGGTGCGGTCCTGTGCCCGCCGCTCACGGCGCAGCACCTCGCCGACCAGATCGCGCCACAGCGGCTCCTTGTCCACCGCGGGCTCGGCCCCGGGCTTCTCGGGGCGGGCCGGCGCCTGTCGCAGGGGGATCACTCGGACTTCGTCGCTCACCTGGTTGCTCATCCCCGTCAGCCTAGGAGCCGGAGGCCGTGGGACAAGGGCCCGGCATTGCGCCCTGAGGGAAAACGGGCGTTCCCGGCGGGCGCCGGCCGATTCCCGGATCGGCCGCCTCGTGTGCATGCGCGGCGTGACGGTGGGTACCCGCCCGGTGAGCAGCACCCGCTGGTACGCATGAAACACCGGGTTATGGGTAAAGCGGACAAACAGCAGCGAACAGCCACATAGAGACCGTCGAGGCAGACACAGCACCGTGACTTTCGTGGGAGAGGCAATGGACACCGCCGGGATCCGGTCGGACGCAGAGGTCTCCGAGAGCACCGCGCAGGGCAGGACGGGCGAGGGAGCGGTATCAGTGCCTGGCATCGCGGACCCGGCGTCCGTCGCACCACGTGACGCACGCGAGCTGTCCCGTCAGTTCTTCCGCCGGCTGACCGAGCTGGAGGAGGGCACGCACGAGTACCAGTACGCGCGCAACACCCTCATCGAGATGAACATGTCGCTGGTGCGGTTCGCGGCCGGGCGGTTCCGGGGCCGCGGCGACGACATGGAGGACATCGTCCAGACCGGCATGATCGGCCTGATCAAGGCCATCGACCGGTTCGAGCTGGCCCGCGAGGTGGAGTTCACCTCCTTCGCGCTGCCGTACATCGTCGGTGAGATCAAGCGGTTCTTCCGGGACACCACATGGGCGGTCCACGTGCCGCGCCGGCTCCAGGAGCTGCGGGTGGAGCTGGCCAAGGCGCGCGAGGAGCTGTCCAGCCGGCTGGACCGGGACCCGACGGTGGCCGAGCTGGCGACCCTGATGAACATCTCCGAGCGCGAGGTGGTCGAGGCCCAGCTCGCCTCCAACGGGTACAACTCCGCGTCCCTGGACGCCGCGCTCACCGGCGACGGGCCGGAGGACGGCGAGGCGGTGCTCGCCGACTTCATCGGCGTGGAGGAGGAGGGGCTGCGGCTCGTCGAGGACTTCCAGGCGCTCGCCCCGCTGATGGCGGAGCTGAGCGAACGGGACCGGCAGATCATCCATCTGCGGTTCGTCGAGGAGGCCACCCAGGCGCAGATCGGGGAACGGCTCGGCTGCTCCCAGATGCATGTCTCCCGGCTGATCAAGCGGATCATCACCCGCCTGCGCGAGGGGATGCTCGGCGAACTCGACCGCGTCTGAGACGGCGCCCCGGTCCGGTTCAGCGGTTCAGTTCGAAGCGGGCGCGTACCCGCTTGCCCACGGGTACGCGCTCCGCGACGACCTCCGAGGCCAGGGCGTACACGATCTCCATACCGTGCCGTCCGACGCGCTCGGGGTCCCTGGGGTATCTGCGGGGCAGGGCGGCGCTGCTGTCGTAGACGCACACCGTGACGGCGCTGTCCGTGCCTTCCAGTTCCAGGATGTAGGGGCCGTTGCTGTGCCGGTCGGCGTTGGTGACGAGTTCGGTCACGACCAGCAGCAGCTCACCGCAGGCGCGGCGGTCGGCGACTGCGCACCACTCGGTGCGCAACTGCTCCAGAAACCGGGCGGCGAAGACGCGCGCCTCGGCGATGCATCCGGGTTCGCCGGTGTAGTGGGCCGCGCGCCACAGTGGCTCCACGGGTACGTCGAAGCCAGTCGGTATCACTGCCCCGCCCAGGTGCTTGGTCATGCTGTCTCTCTCGGAAAGCCCGGCCGGGCCGGTCGCCTGCTGCACCTGTCCTCGTACCCCGTGCCGGGCGCGGCAGTCCCCCCGGGCGTTCGCCCACCGCGCACAGTGGCGATGGTCACGCCGCCGGGCGCCGCGACCGCTCACTGAGAAGGCGAGCCCTGCGGCTCCTGCTGCGTGGGCGTGATCGCCCCCGACTCACCGGGCGTCTGCGCGGTCGCCGGACCCGGAGCGGAACTCTCCGAGGACACCTGAGCGGAGCCGGTCGTCTGCTGCTCCGACGACTTCTCGCTCGTGGTCTGGGCCGACGGAGAGCCCGCGGACGGCGACGCCGGCTCGGCGGAGGACGGCTCGGTCGACGACGACTTCGACCCCGACTGCGACGACTGGGATTCGGACGACTTCGGTTCCGACGGCTTCGATTCCGAGGGTGACTTCGATTCCGAAGGCGAGGACGTGGACGACGACGGCGACGAGGAGGGCGAAGAGGACGAGGAGGACTTCGACGGGGACGGCGACGAGCTCGACGAGGACGACGCCGACGGGCTGGGCTTGCCCGGTGTGGACGGGCAGTTCTTCGAGCCGGGCGGGCACGTCGGGGACGCAGGCCGGGGCGGGTTCCAGGGGTGCGGGAGCTTCGGCGGCTCGGCGTGCTCGTCGTGCCGGCCGGACTCGTCACCGCGCTGACGCTGGATCCAGTCCTTGTGGTGGCTGTCGTAGAGCACGAAGACGTTGACGACCGTCGGCGCCGGTGTCACCACGACCACGTTCGAGGGCCGGTACGACGGCCAGCGGTGGCCCACCAGCTTCGGCGTGCTCTTCTGCGCGACCGGCGGGTTCAGCGGGTTGCCGCAGGCGCAGCGCACGCGAGGGACGCCGCGGCTGTCCACCAGCACGGCGGTGCCCGCCTGGAGGACCGACTGGTAGCTGGTGGCGGCCCCGTTGCGGTAGCCGTGGTTGGTGACCCGGGTGTCGACGCGCAGCTGAACCGGGGTCAGCGAGCGCAGATAGGCGGGTACGCCGGAGGGCTGGACGCCGGCCACGGAGGCGAAGGCCTTCTCCTTGCCCTGGTCGGCCTGGAGGTACTTGACCTGCTTCTCGACGTCGCAGGCGGGAGTGCGACGGGTGCCGCCGTACAGGCCGGGTGCTCCGCCGTCGACTCCCTGCACCGCGTTGGCCGTGCCGGTGGGAGCGGCGGAGGCGGAGGGCGGGGGCGGGGCGGAGCTCTGCTTCGCGGTGGATTCCGTGAACGGGTCCTGACCACTGCTGTTCGCGGACTGCAGGAAGACCTCGCCGCCCTTGCCGGAGCCGCCCGGCCGGGTGAAGACCACCGCGAGGACCACGGCGGCGACGACGGCGGCGCTGATGGCAGCCACCCGCGGCACGGACTTCCACCACGGCCCGTGGGGTCCCTGGGCTCCGCCGCCGCCCGGCGGTTGGGCGGGCGGGGGCCCGGACGGGGGCCGGGAGGAACCCGACAGCGGGCCGGAGGGCGGCCCGGTCGGACGGCCCGAGGACGGAGGTTCGGCGCTCACGAGCACTTCTTCCCGTCGCGATCGTCGCGATACGCGGTGCGATACGCGGCTTTTCTCGGTCAAGTCCCGTTTAGTGCATTTAGCTGCATGTTGATCCCATTGTGTGTCTCAGGACGGCGAGGCTCGCAAGCCGACGCGAACGGCCCACCCGGCGGGCGGGGTGCCCGGCCGCTGCATAGCGTGTCACCGTGAGCGTTCCGTCCGTCTCCCAGCGGCCCGCCGCCCGTCACGGCTGGGCGCGAGCCGTGGCCGCGGTGCTGACCGGGCTGGCCGTCATGGCGCTGGTGGCGGCGCTGGGACTGTGGGCGGCCGGAGCGGGTGACCTGCCGGACGACGCGTTCCCGCGGGTGGTGGCCGCGACCTTGGTCACGGCGGTCGGCGGCAGCGTGGAACTCTCCGGCAACGCGGGCGCGCTGGCGCAGACCCGGGCGGGGGTCACCGTGATCCCGCTGTCGGTGTCCCTGGTCGGCGCGCTGGTCATCGGCGGGGGCTTCCTGCGGCCGCTGCGGCACCGGGCGGTCGCCTCGGCCGGAGAACTGGCCGGCTGGGCCGCCCGGATCGGGGTGCTGTGGCTGCTCGCGCTGATCGGCCTGGCCCTCGGCGCCCGGCAGACCTTCGCCGTCGACGTGGGCAGCGGCACCCTCAGCGACCTGACCGGCCTGTTCGACGCCGCCCCCCGCGTCGGCTTCCGCACGGACGTGCCGCTGACGGTGCTGTTCGGCCTGCTGTGGCTGGCCGGGGTGCTGGTGCTGGCGCTGCTGGTCGCGCGCGGGGCGCCGCTGCCGGGGCGGCTGCTGCGGTTCCAGGAGTCGGTGCGCCCGGCCGCGCACGCGATGGTGGTGCTGCTCCTCGCGTACGTCGTCATCGGCCTGGTCGCCGCCCTGATCACGGCGGCCACCCGGGGGCACGCCCCGGCGACCTTCGCGCTGATCCTGCTCGGCCTGCCCAATCTGGCCTGGCCGGCCCTCACCATCGGTATGGGAGCGACCTGGAACGGCCGCGTGGACGGGCCGTTCGGGCTGCCGGTGCCGCACGTCCTGGACGTGATCCTGCGCACCCCGGACGTCTCCGCGCTGAACCTCGGCTCGCTCACCGACTACGACGGCCGGTGGTGGTGGCTGGTGGCCGTGGACGCGATCCTGCTGCTTGCCGTGGCCTTCCGGATGGCAGCGAGCTCACCGGCCCGGATCCGCCTGTGGCAGCACGCCGTCCACCTGGCGGTGGCGCTGGCGCTGACGGTGCTGATGATCTGCCTGACGGGCCGTATCTCGGCGCACTACGGGCTCTCCCTGCTCGGCATCGGCGACCTCGGCGGCGGGCTGTCCGGGGAACTGTTCCTCAGGCCCCAACTGTGGGGGGCGGTGGGCCTGGGCGCGCTGTGGGGACTGGCCGCCGGGTTCCTGGGCGGCCTGCTGGCCCGGCGGGTGCGGCGGCGGGGCGCGGTGGGCGGGCCGGGTGAGTGATCCGCGAGTGATCCATCTGGTCGGCGGCCGGATCACCGAGGGCTTGCGGCCGGAGGCGGCACGGTGGGCGGTCTCAGGTGGGGTTCCGCGCTGTCTCGTCCGCCCGGTACACCGGGTCCGCCCAGCGCGGGGGACTCGGAGGCTCGGCCGCCGCCGTGTGGTCCGTCTGGGTGTCGGGCTCGTGCGCCGGGCGGACGGCGGCCGGGCCCGCGCCGGCCGCCATGGTGGCGCGCAGGGCGGCGACGAAGGCGAGGCAGGTGTCGTAACGGGCGTCGGGACTCTTGGCCAGGGCCTTGGCGAAGACCGGGTCCACCGCGGGGTCGAGTCCGGGGCGGGCCTCGCTCGGCGGGGGCGGCTCGTCGTACTGGTGGGCCCAGAGCAGCGCCATGTCGTCGTCGCGCAGGAACGGGGGCCGGCCCGCGAGGCACTCGTAGACGACGCAGGCCAGTCCGTAGACATCGCAGCGGCCGTCGACCGGGCGGCCGGAGATCTGCTCCGGGGCCACGTAGTCGAGGGTGCCGACGAACTGGCCGACGCTGGTGAAGCCGGTCAGGGACAGCGACTTCTTGGTGAGCCCGAAGTCGGTGAGGTAGACGTGTTCGGGGTGGTCGGTGTCGATGCCCTCGGCGACCAGGATGTTGCCGGGTTTGACGTCCCGGTGCACCAGGCCGTGCTCGTGGGCGGCGTCGAGGGCGGACGCCACCTGAGCGGCGATCCGCACGGCATCGGGCAACGGCAGCGGTCCGTGCAGGTCGAGGACATGGCGCAGGTCGCTGCCGGAGACGTGCCGCATGGCGATGTAGAGCACCCCGTCGGTCTCGCCGGCCTCGAAGACCGGGACGATGTGCGGGTGGTCGATCGCCGCGGCCACCTGGGACTCATGGGTGAAACGCTTGCGGAAGGTGTCGTTGCGGGCGAGTTCGGGGGCCAGCAGCTTCAGGGCGACCGTGCGGTCCAGGCGCAGGTCGCGGGCGCGGTAGACGACGGCCATGCCGCCGCGCCCGATCTCGCTCTCGATGCGGTAGCTCGCGATTCTCCGCCCGATCAGCTCCGAGGGCCGGCCGGAGAACAGACTGGTCTCGCGCGCCATCAGCGCTCACCCTCGGGCGCGACGAGCCGGGTCGGGGCGTGCCCGGCGGCGTCCTCGCCGGTGACCTCGCGATCGGTGGCGTAGGTGCTCAGCCGCCGTCCGTCGCCGTACACCCAGCGGCCCTCCTCAGGGTCGTACAGCCACATGGACTCGCCGTCGACGACGATCCCGAGCCTGAGGCCCCGGGTGCGGTCCTGGAAGTCCTCGCCGTCCAGGGCGCCGGCGGCCAGCTCCTCCACCGCGGACCGGTAGTCGGCCAGGGCCTGTTCGGCACGGGTCAGCAGCGGCCGCGGATCGGCGGTGCCGGCCGGTCCGCCGGCGGCGGGCGGGTCCTCGGGTACGGCGACGAGCCGGCGGCCGTCCACCCAGGCGCCCCAGCCGTTGGCGCAGCGGATGTACCCCCAGTCGCCGCGCCGCTCCACGAGCTCGACCGGCAGCAGCGGGTCGAGGGGCACGGTGGGCCGGGCCGGGTCAGGGGACTCCCAGGCGGGCATGCCGCGCCGCGGCACGACGTGCGTGGGCTGGAATCCGGTACTGGCCGCTCTGCTCATCGGGGCGCCTGCTTCCGCGTGTGTGCCATCGCGTTCGCCTACTTCCGCATCACTGCGGGCTCGTGCCGGCGCAGCAGCCGGACGACCATGAGCCCGTAGAGGACGGAGAGCACCACCAGCATGGCCATATCGAGCAGCCAGACGCCCGTCGAGTGCCGGAAGAGGGGGTCGGCGGTCAGCTTGCCCGGGACGATCCGGGACAGCCCGACCGTGCCGGCCATGGCGCCGAGCGCCCAGCGGGAGGGCACCAGCCAGGACAGCTGCTCCAGGCCCGGCACACCGTTGAGCGGGAGCAGGGCACCGCAGAAGACGACCTGGACGATGGCGAGCAGCACCAGCAGCGGCATCGTCACCTCCTCCTTGCGCACCAGCGCGGAGACCAGCAGGCCGAGCATCATCGCGGTGAACGCGAGGAAGGCGGTGGCCAGGGCGATCTCCACGAGCGGCGGCAGCAGGACGCCCCGGCCGCCGGGGGTGTTCAGGTCGACGCCGAGCAGGGCGACCAGGGTGAGGACGACGGCCTGGACGACGCTGATCGTGCCGAGCACCACGATCTTGGACATCAGATAGGCCGAACGGGGCAGGCCGACGGCGCGTTCGCGTTGATAGACGACGCGTTCCTTGACGAGTTCGCGCACCGCGTTGGCGGCACCGGTCAGCACCGCGCCGACGCACAGGATCAGCAGCGCGTTCATCGCGGTGTCCCGGGCGAGCCGGCCGCCGGCCAGGGCGCGGGCCATGGCGCCCATGACGAACGGCAGCGCGATCATGACGAGCAGGAAGGTGCGGTCGGAGCTGAGGACGGCCGCGTAACGGCGGACCAGGGTGCCGAGTTGGGCGCCCCAGCCGCGTGGGCGGGGCGGTGGCGCCGGGGAGACGGGGGCCGGGCCCGGATGGTGGGGCTGGGTGGTGGCCTCGGCGACGTAGTGCCGGTGGAACGGCGACTCGCGGTACTCCCGGGCCCAGTCGCGTTCCGGGTCGCGGTCGAAGGCCTCGAAGGCCTCCGGCCACTGTTCGAAACCGAAGAAGGCGAGGGCGTCGTCGGGCGGCCCGTAGTAGGCCACCTTGCCGCCCGGGGCGAGCACCAGGAGGCGGTCGCAGACGCCGAGGCTCAGGACGCTGTGGGTGACCACGACGACGGTGCGGCCGTCGTCGGCGAGGCCGCGCAGCATGTTCATCACCGACCGGTCCATGCCGGGGTCGAGGCCGGAGGTCGGCTCGTCCAGGAAGAGCAGCGAGGGTTTGGTGAGCAGCTCCAGGGCCACGCTCACGCGCTTGCGCTGTCCGCCGGAGAGGCTGTGCACGGGCTGGTCGGCGCGCTGTTCGAGGCCGAGTTCCCCGATCACCTCGTCCACCCGGGCCCGCCGCTCGGACGCGGCGGTGTCCTCGGGAAAGCGCAGTTCGGCGGCGTAGGTCAGGGCGGCACGCACGGTGAGCTGGGGGTGCAGGATGTCGTCCTGCGGGACCAGTCCGATGCGCTGACGCAGTTCGGCGAAGTCGCGGTAGAGGTCGCGGCCGTCGTACAGGACGGTGCCGCGGTCGGCGGGCCGCTGCCCGGTCAGCGCGTTCAGCAGCGTGGACTTGCCGGCGCCGCTCGGTCCGACCACCGCGAGCAGGCACTTCTCGCCCACCGGGAAGGACACGCGGTCGAGGAGCACCTTGCGTCCGCCGTCCACGGCGACGGTGAGGTCCTGGGCGTCGAGGGAGATCTCGCCGGTGTCGACGTACTCCTGGAGCTCGTCGCCGACCAGGCAGAACGCGGAGTGGCCGATGCCGACGATGTCGCCGGGACCCATGGGGGCGCGGGTGACGGGCCGGCCGTTGAGGTAGGTGCGGTTGTGGCTGCCGAGGTCGACGATCTCGTACGTGCCGTCGCCGTGGGCGCGCAGTTCGGCGTGGTGGCGGGAGACGACCAGGTCGTTCACCACCAGGTCGTTGTCGGCGGCCCGGCCGATGCGGATCGAGCGCGCGGGCAGCGGGCGGACACTGCTGGGCCGGCGGAAGGTGCCGGTCAGCTGGGGAAGCGACACCGCGGAGGGACGGTCGGGGGCGGGCCGCGGGGCATCGGCGAGGACCGCGCGGGGGCCGTCGGTGGGATTGCCGAAGCGGATCACGCTGCCGGGGCGTACGCCCCACTCGCTGATCCTGCGGCCGTCGGCGTAGGTGCCGTTGGTGCTGTGCCGGTCCGTCAGGGTCCAGCGGTCCTGGTGGCAGCGCAGCACGGCGTGGTGCCACGAGACCCGGGCATCGTCGAGGACGATGTCGCTCAACGGGTCACGTCCGACGTGGTAGTCGTGGCCCGGGCTCATGACCGTGGAGCCCGTGTCGGTCTCCAGGACGAGTTCGGGCGCCGTCGGGGCGATGGGCCGCTCCGCCATGGCCAGAATTCTACCGATTCGTCCACATATGCGCCCGGAGTCGAAGTGCGGTACCGGCGGCGGACACGTGTCAGGCGACGGGCACGACGAGCGCCGGCAGGGTGCGCTGCATGCGCAGCGCGTCGACGGACTCGGCGAGCAGTTCGTACTCGGTGGTGTCGTCGGCGGCCGCGATCCGCACCAGCCGTCCGCCGGCCAGCTCGTCGGCCACCAGCCCCTGCCGGACGTCGTCGGCGCACCAGGCGCGCAGCAAGGCGGGCACGTCGGGCACCGTGTCCGCGACCGGCACCAGCGCGCCCACCGGAAAGGCGGGGTCCTGCGGGCTCGGGTCCAGCCGCTCGGCGATCCAGGACGCGCGGTCGCGCAGCCACCACAGGGCCAGGGCCAGCGTGGGCGCGCGATAGGTGCCGAGCGGTACCCCGACGCGCCGGCCGTCGCACATGCCGTACGCCGTGACATGGCACAGGAATTCGTCGTGCACGTCTCACTCCCCCGTCGCCTCGCTGGTTGCGCCCGGCCCGGCCTCGCTCTCCGTGCGGCTGCTGTGCGGTGAAGTGCCCCTGATGTCGAGTATCGCCACTCGCGAAACACAGTCACCATGACTTTCCGGCCAGTCTCTTGGCATATTCACCGCCTGTTCTGGCCGGAACGCGGCGGCGCGTTCGAACCCCGGGCATTACCAGGCAGGTAATCGACCCGCCCCTCGGTGCTCCGGCATGGTGGTCACACCGGATCGGCGAAGCCCCGGATCCGGCTCTGACCAGCACTTACCAGCAGTCACGACCTCGATGGAGGCTGATTCGCCATGTCCGTGAACACCGACCGTTACGAGAGCGCCGTCGCCCGTTACTTCGAGGCCTGGAACGCCATCGAGCCGGAGGCGCTGAAGAAGGCGGTCGCCGCCGCCTGGACCGCCGACGGCGGCTACACCGACCCGCTCGCCGATGTCCGCGATCACGAGGGCGTCGCGGCCGTGATCGCGGCGGCGCACGAGCAGTTCCCCGGGTTCGTCTTCCGCCCGCTCGGTGCGGTGGACGGACACCACGACACCGCGCGCTTCGGCTGGGAGCTGGTGAACGAGGCCGACGGCTCGGCGCCGGTGGCCGGGTTCGACGTCGTCACGCTGGACGACGAGGGCCGGATCCGGCAGGTGCTGGGCTTTCTGGACCGGGTGCCGGCCGGTGCCTGACACCGCCTGGCCGCGATGAGTTCCACCGCGCGCGGCGGTCTGCCCCGGTGAAGCGACGACCCGGCAGAGCTCCGCGCGCGGAGCAGGACGGAGGAACATCATGCGGACGAGCGGTCCGGTGGACGTGGAATTCACCGCGGTCCTGGAGAAGAGCCCGCAGACCGGCGGCTGGACCTATGTGGTCTGGCCGCGCTCGGCAGCGTTCTTCGGCACCCGCGGCCTGGTGAAGGTGCGTGGCACGGTCGACGGGCACCCGTTCCTGAGTTCGTTCATGGCCCTGGGCGACGGCCGGCACAAGCTCCCCGTGAAGGCCGAGATCCGCAAGGCGATCGGCAAGCGGGAGGGCGACACCGTGACCGTACGCCTGGCGGAACGGCTCAGCTGACCGACTCCCGGTAGCGGCGGGCGACGCCGACCGTGAGGCCCTGCGGGCGGCCGGAGCCGTCGACGAGGAGGGCCGCCCGGTACGCGCCCCCTCCCGGCAGCAGAAGACCGTCGCGCAGGGAACGGCGACCGGCGTGTGGTGCGCCACCAGCCCGCGGCTCGACGGGCTGGGCGGTGTCTACTGCGAGAACTGTGACATCAGCCCCATGGTCAGCCCGGAGGGTGAGGCCGAGTGGCGGGCGGACCCGGGGCGGCCCGGCGTGCTGCCGTACGCCGTCGACCCGGAGGCGGCGGCCCGGCTGTGGGAGGTGAGCGAGCGGCTCACCTCCTGACCGCGGCCACCGGGCCCGGGCGTGCTCAGCCCTGCACGATCGCGTCGATCCGCGCCAGCTCCTCGGCGTCGAAGTCCAGGTTGCGGATCGTGCCGACGCTGTCCTCGAGCTGCTGCGGGCTGCTCGCGCCGACCAGCGCGGAGGTGACCCGGCCGCCGCGCAGCACCCAGGCCAGGGCCAGCTGGGCCAGGGTCTGGCCGCGGGACTTGGCGATCTCGTCGAGGGAGCGCAGGCGGGCCACGAGGTCCTCGGTGACCGCGTCCGAGTTCAGGAACGGGCTGTCGCTCGCGGCCCGCGAGTCCTCGGGGATGCCGTCGAGGTAGCGGCCGGTGAGCAGGCCCTGCTCCAGCGGGGAGTAGGCGATGGAACCGGCCTGGAGTTCGTCCAGGGCGTCCAGCAGCCCCTCGTCCTCGGGCCGGCGGTCGAGCATCGAGTAGCGCGGCTGGTGGATGAGCAGCGGGGTGCCGAGGTCGGCGAGGATGCGGGCGGCCTCCCGGGTCTGCTCCGCCGAGTAGTTGGAGACGCCGACGTACAGCGCCTTGCCCTGCTGCACGGCCGAGTGCAGGGCGCCCATCGTCTCCTCCAGCGGAGTCTCCGGGTCGGGGCGGTGCGAGTAGAAGATGTCGACGTAGTCCAGGCCCATGCGCGCAAGGCTCTGGTCGAGCGAGGACAGCAGGTACTTGCGCGAGCCCCATTCGCCGTACGGGCCGGGCCACATGAGGTAGCCGGCCTTGGTGGAGATGATCAGCTCGTCGCGGTACGGCCCGAAGTCGGCCTTCAGGGCCTCGCCGAGCGCGGACTCGGCGGCGCCGGGCGGCGGGCCGTAGTTGTTGGCGAGGTCGAAGTGGGTGACGCCCAGGTCGAAGGCGCGGCGCAGGATGGCCCGCTGGGTCTCGGCGGGCCGGTCCGGGCCGAAGTTGTGCCACAGGCCGAGGGACAGCGCGGGGAGCTTCAGTCCGCTGCGTCCGGTGCGCCGGTAGGGCATGTCGGCGTAACGGTCGGGGTGTGCGGTGTACAACGCGACTCCAGAGGGGTTGGCACACGGTGTTACCGGCTCCGGGAGCCTGCGGCTCCTGGGACCGCTTCCACTCTTTCCCGACCGGCGGGCAGCGGTCCAACAGAAGAATCCGATGGAATTCAGCGGCTAGGCTTCTCAATCATGGAACTGCGCCATCTCCAGCACTTCGTCGCCGTCGCCGAGGACCAGCATTTCACCCGGGCCGCCGAACGCCTGATGGTGTCCCAGTCGGGGTTGTCGGCGTCCATCCGGGCGCTGGAGCGGGAGCTGCGGGCGCCGCTGTTCGTGCGTACCACCAGGCGGGTGACGCTCACCGAGGCGGGGCGGGCGCTGCTGGCGGAGGCCGAGCGGATCCTCGCACAGGTCCGCGCCGCGCACGAGGCGGTCGCGGCGGTGCAGGGCGTGCTGCGCGGCACGCTGGCGCTGGGCACCGAGCAGTGCATCGCCGGGGTGCATGTGGCACGGCTGCTCGCCGCCTTCCGGGGCCGGCATCCGGACGTGGAGATCCGGTTGCGGCAGGCCGGTTCGGGCGCGCTGGCCGAGGAGGTGGCGGCCGGCCGGCTCGACCTCGCCTTCGCCTACCGCACCCGGGCCGACAGCGACCAGCTGCGTTCGGTGGCGCTGACGAGCGAGCCGATGACCGTGCTGTGCCATCCCGGGCACCGGCTGGCCTCGACGGGCGCGGTGCTGGCCCCGGACGATCTGGCCGGCGAGGTCTTCGTGGACTTTCACCCGGACTGGGGGCCGCGCCGCACCACCGACGCCGCGTTCGCCGCGGCCGGTGTCCGGCGCACGGTCGCGCTGGAGGTCAACGACGTGCACAGCCTGCTGGACCTGGTGGACGAGAACCTGGGGATCGCGGTCGTACCCCGGCACTTCCGGCACAAGCGGCCCTCGCTCACGGCACTGCCGCTGAAGGGCACGGGCGAGACGGAGTACGAGACCGTGGCGCTGCTGCCGCCGGACCGTGCCACCAGTCCCGCCGCCCGGGCGCTCGTCACGCTCCTGGAGACCGGCGGTGAGGCAGGGGGTCTGGCACCACCCCAGGAGGGGTCGCAGCCCTCCTGATTCCGGCCGCCCGCCACCGCAGACTCGGGACCGTCGGCCAGGACGACGACGGTCAGGAGGACACGTCATGGCGGAACACACACGGCGGACCGTGCTGCGCGGGACGGCCGGACTCGCGGCGGCGGGCGCACTCACCGGCCTGGGCACCGGCCGGGCGGCGGCCCGCCCCGCAGGCAGGGTGAGGAGCCGCCACTATCCCTTTCTGGAAGGGGCTTTCACGCCGGTGACAGAGGAACTGACGGCCTTCGACCTGCCGGTGACGGGCCGGGTTCCGCGCGAGCTGAACGGCCGCTTCCTGCGCAACGGGCCCAACGTCCTCGGGCTGGAGGACCCCCGGGCCCATCACTGGATGCTCGGCGACGGCATGGTGCACGGCGTCCGGCTGCGCGACGGCCGGGCCGAGTGGTACCGCAACCGCTGGGTGCGCTCCGCGCAGGTCGCGCGGAAGCTGGGCGAGGCGTATCCGGGGCCGGCGCCGGAGGAGGACTTCGCGTGCAACACCCATGTGATCCCGTACCGGGGACGGATCCTCACGCTCCAGGAGGGGGGTCCGCCGCCGTACGAACTCGACGGCGAGCTGGGCACCTTGGGGACGTACGACTTCGCGGGCACGCTGGAGGGCGCGTTCGCCGCGCACACCAAGTTCGACGTGCACGCCGGTGAGCTGCACGCCGTCGCCTACCACGCGACCTGGGACCACGTCCGGCACCTGGTCGTGGACAGCGCCGGGAGGGTCTCCCGCACGACGAGGATCCCGGTGGCGGACGCCCCGATGATGCACGACTTCGCGCTCACCGAGCGGCACGTCGTCCTCTTCGACGTCCCGGTCACCTTCGACGCGGCGGCGGCCGGACGGGGCGCCCCGGTGCCGTACATCTGGAACCGGAAGCATCCGACCCGGGTCGGTGTCATGCGGCGGACCGGCGGGCCGGTGCGCTGGTTCGGGATCGACCCCGTCTTCTATTCGCACACGCTCAACGCCTACGACGAGGGCGGGTCCGTGGTGGTCGACCTGACGACCTACCCGGCGCCGTTCTACGTCGCCGGCCGCGGCTCGGACGGTCCTTACGCCACGGGCACCACGAAACTGGAGCGCTGGACGCTCGATCTGCACCACGGCCGCGTACGGCAGCGGGTGCTGGACGACCGGCCGCAGGAATTCCCGCGGGTGAACGAGTCGCTGGTGTCCCGGCGGCACCGCTACGGCTACACGGCCGCGGCGGCGGGGCTGTCGGCCGCCTATCTGACACCGGACGGCGGCACCCCGCCCGAAGACGCCTTCTCCAACGCGCTCGTCAAGCACGACCTGCTGCGCGGCGCCACCCAGGTGCACCGGCTGCCGAAGGGCGCGGCGGCGGGTGAGGCGGTGTTCGTGCCGCGGGACGCCGGCGCCCACCGCGCGGCCGAGGACGACGGATACGCGATCGCGTACGTCCACAACCCGGACCGCGGTGCCGCCGACCTGGTGATCCTGGCCGCCCAGGACTTCACCGGCGAGCCGGTGGCACGGGTGCACCTGCCCGGGCGGGTGCCGCTCGGCTTCCACGGGAGCTGGATTCCGGACGCGTGAGCGCCCGCTGTTTGGGATGGTGGACGGTATGCACGCAAAGGACATCCTCATCGACGGCTACGGCCGCATCCAGGAAGAAGTCCATGCCGCCCTCGACGGCCTCGGACCGGACGCGCTGCACCACCGCCCGGCCCCCGACGCCAACTCCGTCGCCTGGCTCGTCTGGCATCTCACCCGGGTGCAGGACGACCACGTCGCCGACGCCTTCGACCTCGACCAGGTGTGGCTGTCGCAGGGCTGGGAGAAGCGCTTCGGCCTCGACCTGCCCCGCCACGACACCGGGTACGGGCACAGCCCGGCCAAGGTCGCGAAGGTACGGGTCGAGTCCGCCGACCTGCTCACCGGGTACTACGACGCCGTGCACGAACAGACCCTCGGCGTCCTGCGCGGCCTCGCCGCCAAGGACCTCGAGCGGATCGTGGACGAGCGCTGGGATCCCCCGGTCAGCCTGGGCGTCCGCCTGGTGAGCGTCCTGTCCGACGACCTTCAGCACGTCGGACAGGCCTCCTACCTCAGGGGGCTGATTCAGAGCGCGGCCGCGTAACCCGGCAGGACCACGTCCTCGATGAGGGCCGACCGCTCGTCGAACGGGAGGAAGGCGCTCTTGAGGGCGTTCACGGTGACCGTGCGCAGGTCCTCGACCGTCCAGCCGGCCTCCTCGACCAGCAGGGACATCTCCCGGGTCATCGTCGTCCCCGACACCAGACGGTTGTCGGTGTTGAGGGTGACCCGGAAGCCGAGGTCCTTCAGGGCCGTGATCGGGTGCTCGGCGATCGAGGTGGCGCAGCCGGTCTGCAGGTTGGAGGTGGGGCACATCTCCAGGGCGATCCGGCGGTCGCGCACCCAGGAGGCGAGCCGGCCGAGCTTGCCGTCCACGATGTCCTCGGTCAGGCGCACACCGTGACCGATGCGCTGGGCGCCGCACACCTGCAGGGCCTGGTGGATGCTGGGCAGGCCGTGCGCCTCGCCGGCGTGGATGGTGAAGGGCACGCTCTCGCGGCGCAGATGCTCGAAGGCCTCCAGGTGGTCGGCGGGCGGGAAGCCGTCCTCGGCGCCGGCGATGTCGAAACCGACGACACCGGCGTCCCGGTAGGCGACGGCCAGGTCGGCGGCCTCGCGGACCCGGTCGAACATCCGCATGCCGCACAGCAGGGTGCCGACCCGCACGGGGGTGCCGGCGGCGGCCGCCTTGGCCATGCCGGCGGCCAGCCCCTCCTGCACGGTCTCCACGACCTCGCGCATCGTCAGCCCGCCCCGCGTGTTCAGCTCGGGGGCGTAACGCACCTCGGCGTAGACGACACCGTCGGCGGCGAGGTCCAGCACGTACTCCTCGGCGGTGCGCAGCAGGCCCTCACGGGTCTGCATGACGGCGAGGGTGTGCTCGAAGGTGGCTATGTAGCGGACCAGGTCGCCGGAGTTGGCGGCCTCGAAGTACCAGGCGGCCAGCTCGTCGGGATCGGTGGTGGGCAGGGTGTGACCGATCTCCGCCGCGAGTTCGACGACGCTGGCGGGGCGCAGTCCGCCGTCGAGGTGGTCGTGCAGCACGGCCTTGGGCAGCCGGCGGAGGGTCTCGGTGTCGATGCGGGGCGCGGTCATGGCGTTTCGGTTCCTCGGCAGGTGGTGCGGCGCTGATCAGTGGGCGGCGGGCTGGAGCAGGTCCCAGCGGTTGCCGTACAGGTCCTGGAAGACGGCGACGGTGCCGTACGGCTCGTGCCGCGGCTCCTCCAGGAAGGTCACGCCGACCGCGGTCATCCGGGCGTGGTCGCGGGCGAAGTCGTCGGTGTGCAGGAAGAACCCGACGCGTCCGCCGGTCTGGTCGCCGACGCGGGCCCGCTGGGCCTCGTCCTTGGCGCGGGCCAGCAGCAGTCCGGAGCCGGTATCGGGGCCGCCCGGTTCCACGACGACCCAGCGGGAGCCGTCGGGGCGCGGGGCGTCCTCGGCGAGGCGGAAGCCGAGGGCCTCGGTGTAGAAGCGGATGGCCTCGTCGTAGTCGTCGACGACGAGGGTGACCAGGGCGACGCGTCGCATCGGGACCTTCCGGTGTGGGTGGTTAGCCGGTGAGGTTATACGTAAAACCCAACCGGCGCCAGTCCCGGTCTACGCGCGTTGTCGAGCGGTTTCGTCCAGGTGTCCGGGGCGGATCCGGTCAGGGCCGCTCGTCGCCCTGGGCGACCTCCACCCGGTGGTGGACATCGGCCAGACCGGTGACCGAGGCGGCGCAGGACAGGGCCGTGCAGGCGATGAGGAGCGCGGCGATCGCACGGCCGGTCCGGGGCGCGAGCGGAGCGGCCAGCAGGGCCTGGACGCGCTGCGGGACGGGCCCGGTGGTCGCGGCGGGCGCGAAGTCGGGACGCCCGGGGTGGGCCGAGCGGGCCGACTGTCCGGCGAGGGCCGCGCGGGCGATGGCCCGGGCGGTCAGGCGCCGGTCGCCGACGCTGGCGGCGGCGGCCTCGTCGGCGGCGCGCTCGGCGGCGAGGCGGATGGTCCCGCGGACCGGCCGGAGCGCGGGGTGGCAGTGCGCGGCGAGTTCGGCGGCGGCGAGGAAGTAGTGATGGTGGCCGTCGTTGTGCGCCCGCTCGTGCGCGAACAGCGCCTCTCGCTCGGGACCGTCCAGGCTGCGCAGCATCGCGGTGGTGACGACGATGCGGTGCGGGCGTCCGGGCAGCGCGTAGGCGTCCGGGCGGGGCGAGTCCACCACGCACAGGTCGCCGGCCGAGGGGCCGCTCCCCGCCTCCGTGCGGGCCGCCCGGAAGGCACGGCTCTGGCGCAGCACCGAGCGCACGAGGGTCCAGCCGCAGACGGCGAGCGCGCCCACGGAGGTCGCGGCGGCCGGCAGCACGACGAGGTCCGAGGCGGTGCGCAGCGGGTGGATCAGCTCGCCGAGCGCGGCGAAGAGCGGCACCTTGAACAGCCCGATGAGCACGAACGAGCCGAGCGCCGCCAGGGAGCTGCCGGCGAGGACGACCGCACAGCCGGTCACGGCCCACAGCGCGGCGACCGGGGCCAGCCGGTCCAGGGCCCGGCGGGCCAGGGGCGGCAGGGCCAACGGCAGCAACAGGGGCAGCAGCAGGAGCGCGGTCATCGTTCGTCGGATTCGAGCAGGTCCCGCAGGATCCGTTCGTCGTCGGGGCTGAGCTGGGCGACGAAGCGGGCGAGGACGGTCTCACGGTCGCTGTCCCGGTCCAGTTCGCTGTGCATCCGGCGAGCGGTGAGGCCGTGCGCGTCCTGGACGTCGCGAACCGGGAGGTAGGCGTAGCCGCGGCCCTGACGGTGCCGCTCGACGACGCCCTTGTCGTAGAGCCGGGTGAGGATCGTGGTCACCGTCGTACGGGCCAGGTCGGCGCCGAGGCGCAGCTGGACCTGGCCGGGCGTCTGCGGTCCGCCCGCGGCCCAGAGGGCGGCCATGACGCTCGCCTCGAGCTCACCGGCCGGCCGGCGCTCGTCCTTCGCCTCGGTCATGGAACGTCCCTCACCCCGTGTTCGTGTGCGGCCCCGGCAACCGTCTACACGATAGTAGTCAGTCGAGCCTTGGTACGGCTGTGCCCCCGCACCCATTATGGGAGGGCCGCGGAGACGGACCCCGGGCGGCGGCCCGGGCGGGTCAGTCCGTGCGGAAGTGGAGGGCGTCCAGTCGGGTCAGTTCGTCCGCCGTGAGGCGCAGCGCGCCCGCCGCGACGTTCTGGGCGAGGTGGTCCGGGTCGCCGGTGCCGGGGATGGCGAGCACGTGCGGGCCCTGGTGCAGGGTCCAGGCGATGCGTAGCTGCGCGGGGCTCACACCGTGGGCGCGGGCGATGTCGCGCACCGTGTCGTCGTGGGTGTCGGTCGCGGCCTGCGGTCCGACCTGGCCGGCGACGGCGAAGAAGGGGACGAACGCGATGCCGTGTTCGCCGCAGAGTCGCAGCATCTCGTCGTCGAGGGGTCGGGCCGGTCCACGGCGTAACGGTTCTGCACGCACACCACCGGGGCGATCTCCAACGCCTCGGCGAGGTGGCGCGGTCCGACGCCGGAGATGCCCAGGTGGCGTATCAGGCCGGCCTCGCGCAGTTCGGCGAGCGCGCCGAAGTGCTCGGCGATCGAATCCTGCTCCTGGCGGCGGAAGTTGACGACGTCGAGGTGGTCGCGCCCGAGCTGGCGCAGGTTCTCCTCCACGTGGCCGCGCAGCTGGTCGGGGCGCGCCGCCGCGCCCCACTCGCCGTGGTAGTCCCGGAAGGGGCCGATCTTGGTGGTGATGACCAGGTCCTCGGGGTACGGGGCGAGGGCGGTGTTGATCAGCTCGTTGGCGGAGCGGTGGCGGAGAAGTAGAAGGCGGCGGTGTCGATGTGGTTCACGCCGAGCTCGACGGCCCGGCGCAGCACGGACAGGGAGCGTGCGCGGTCGCTGGGCGTACCGAGGTGGAACGCGGCGCTGCCCGTCAGCCGCATGGCTCCGAAGCCGATGCGGTGGACGGGCAGGTCGCCGAGTTCGAAGGTGCCGGAGGCGTCCGCGGTGATCGGGGCAACGGTCATTCGGCGGAGTTTCGCACATCCGGCCCGCCACGCAAGCGAATTCAGGCCTGCGGCAGGCCGTGGGCCCGCCCGCCGGAGAAGGTCTCGGCGGCGATGCGTGCCCGGGTCCGCTCCGACTCGGTGAAGACATACGGCGCGAGCGGCTTGTCGCGGTCGGTGACGAAGGCGGAGGTTCGCGATGACGTGGGTCACGTCGTCGTCGGGTCGGTCTCCCGTCGGCGCCGCTCCAGGTAGGCCCGCTCGGCCTCGCTCCCGGCCAGCTCGGCGGCCCGGCCGTACTGAGCGGCCGCCTCGGCGGTGCGGCCCAGACGGCGCAGCAGGTCGGCGCGGACGGCGTGCAGCACGTGATACCGGCCGAGGTCCAGGGAGTCGACGAGGTCGAGCGCCCTGGCCGGCCCCTGGATCTCGGCCAGGGCGACCGCACGGTTCAGGGCGACGACCGGGGACGGCGCCACGGCCATGAGCTGGTCGTACAGGCGCAGGATCTGCTCCCAGTCGGTGTCCTCGGCGCTGGGCGCGTCGCTGTGCACGGCGTTGACGGCGGCCTGGATCTGGTAGGGGCCGGGCCGGTTCCGGCGCAGACAGCGGCGGACCAGCTCCTGGCCCTCGGCGATCAGCTCGCGGTCCCACAGCGTGCGGTCCTGCTCGGGCAGCGGGACGAGGACGCCGTCCGCGCCCTGCCGGGCCGGCCGCCGCGACTCGGTCAGCAGCATCAGCGCGAGCAGGCCGGCGACCTCGGGCTCGTCCGGCATCAGCGCGGCCAGCAGCCGGCCGAGGCGGAGCGCCTGCGCACACAGGGCGGGGTCGCCGGTGTAGCCCTCGTTGAAGATCAGGTAGACGACGGCCAGGACGCCGCCGAGCCGCTCGGGCAGGTCGACGTCGCGGGGGACCCGGTACGGGATGCCCGCGTCGCGGATCTTGGCCTTGGCCCGTACCAGCCGCTGGGCGAGGGTTGGCTCCGGCACCAGGAAGGCACGGGCGATCTGGGCGGTGCTCAGGCCGCCGAGCAGGCGCAGGGTGAGGGCGACCCGGGTCTGAAGGGCGAGCGCGGGATGGCAGCAGGTGAAGATGAGGCGGAGCCGGTCGTCCTGCACGGGGCCCTCCTCGGGCGGCTCGGCGGACGCGTGCGGGTCGGGGGTGTACGGGAGGGGCGCGTACAGCCGGGCGGCCTCGGCGTGCCGGGCGTCGCGGGAGGACTCGCGGCGGAGCCGGTCGATGGCCCGGTTGCGTGCGGTGGTGATGATCCAGCCGGCCGGGCTCGGCGGCACGCCGGATTCCGGCCAGGTGCGTACGGCGGTGGTGAACGCCTCCTGCACCGCCTCCTCGGCGAGGTCGATGTCACCGAGGAAGCGGACGAGGACGGACACCGCGCGCCCGTACTCGGCGCGGAAGACGGCCTCGACATCGCCGGTGTCCGGCATGGGCGCCCCTGCCCTCCTGTGCGATCACGCCGCGACCCGGACGACGCCGGCCGTGAGGTGGGGTGCGGCCCGGTGGACGGCGACCGGTCCTGCCGTGACCGGTCGCCAGAAGCGTAGGGGCCCGATCATGCCGAGCACCGCAGACAGGCGCGGACTTCTCGGCCGCCGCGCGTCTGATGGATCTCGGTCGACTGGGCGAGGGAGTCGACGATGCCGGTGCCTCGGCCGTGCTCGTCCGGTGCGACGTCGCGGTGACCGTGCTCGACCGCGGTTCCCGAGTCGCTGACCACGATCTGCAGGGTGCCGTCGTCGAGGACGAGCAGCAGCGTCATGCATTCGCGGCCGTACTGGGCGGCGTTGGCGGCGAGTTCGTCGACGATGAGGACGGCGGAGTCCCGCTCGCTCTCCGGCACGCGCCAGCACTCCAGCAGGTCCGCCGTGAGATGACGAGCCGCGGAGACGTGCGCCTCCTGCGCGGGCAGGGTGAGCATCGCCTGGTGGCGGCAGGACCGGGCGGGAAGTGAGCCGGCACGGGCGGAATCGGTCACGTACATGGTCATCTGGCTCTTCTGCGTCGGAACCTGGGTGTGAGCACTCATTCAGTTCTACGGGCGACGAGCGCAGATGGTTCGAGCGATTCGCCCTTTTTGTTCCGCTTCTTGGGCGTGAGTCGGCTACTCGGCGGTGGCCCGTGCGGCCCACCCTTCTCACGCCCGGATCGTGACCAGCTTCTGGCCGTTGCCGGCGATGATCTCGAAGTGCTCGATGGCCGCCGGGGACAGGGGGACCGCCCCGGGCACGGTGGTCCCGGGCGGGTAGGTGCCGGCGCGCCAGGTGGCGGCGTCCGCCCTGGTGCCACCGGGCCCGACCGCCTGCAGCCGGCAGGTGATTCCCGCGGGCGCCCCATGGGCGGAGACCTCCAGCACACTGCCCCAGGCCGAGGGGGAGACCCGCACCGAAGCGGTGACGCCGGTCGCCGGATCGCTTCCGGAGAAGGTGCGCGTCGGAGCCGGCGCGGTCGGTCCGGGCGGTGTCCCCTGACCGACCACGGATCCACCGATGGCCAGCCATGTGCCGCCGGCCGCCGCCCCGGCGACCAGTGCCAGCGAGGCGGCCGCACCGGCCAGTTGCAGCCGCCAGGTCCTGCGGTGCCTGGCGGCGGCCTGCTGCAGCATCCGGTCGAGCAGTCCCGTCCCCGAATCCCGGGGCGACGCGGCCGTGCCGGGCGCCGCCTCGGGCGGGCCCCCGGCGCTCTCCGCCGCCCGCCGCACCAGCCGATCGGCCGGGTCCTCGTCGCCGAGCGGCACGGGCCGGCCCTCGGCTTCCGCCGCGGTGACCGTCGCGAGCAGCGCCGGCAGTCCGGCCAACTCGGCGTGTTCCGCCCTGCACTCGTCGCATTCCGCGAGGTGCGCACGCACCCGTTCCGTCTCCGCCGGGGACAGCGTGCCCAGGACATATCCTCCCAGCGCCAACCGGAGGGCGTCGTGGTCCGCGTTCATGGCAGGCACCTCCTCCATGCCGTGGTCATGGCTCGAAGCCTCGCTCCCGCAATGCCAGCCGGAGGGCGTGCAGGGCGTAGTACGTCCGCGACTTGACGGTGCCCGGCGGGATGCCCAGCACCTCCGCGGCCTCCGCCACGGTCCGGCCCCGGTAGTACGTCTCCAGCAGCACGGCGCGGTGGTCCGGGGACAGCGCCCGGATGGCCTCGGCCACGGCCCAGCTCTGCAGCGCCTGCTCGATCCGGTCCTCGCCCGGCGTCCGCTCCGCGACCCGCTCCAGGGCCTCGCCGCCCACCTCCGCCGGCCGCGCCTGCCGAGCCCGGTGCGTGTCGATGACCAGGCGCCGGGCGACCGTGCACAGCCAGGCGCGCGCCGGACCGCGTGCGGGTTCGAACGCGGCGGGGTGCTGCCATGCCCGCAACAACGTCTCCTGCACGACATCCTCGGCCCACTGCCGGTCTCCTGACGTCAGTCGCAGTACGTAGTGGAACAGAGGGCCTGCGTGCTCGGCGTACAGAGCCCGGAGCAGTTCCTCGTCCGTGGTCGAAAGGGTCCCGCTACCCGAGACACGGCGCCCGGAGCGTTGGGGATCGGCCGTTTCACCACGTTTTCGGGCACTCCATGGCATAAGCAGATCATCACGCATACACGCCTGTTTGTCGTGCCATAACCGCTGACTTCCGGGAAGTCCGGCAAAAGATGCGTATCCACCGAACCATCCGACATCCCTTCCCGTGAAACCAGGCATGAGCCGTCCCACCCGGCATCACCTGATCAGTGGGGAATGAACATCATGTACGTCAACTACCGCCCTCTGGGCCGCCGTTCGCGCTCCGCGGCCGGGCTGGCCGTCGCCGGCGCCGGTGTACTGGGTCTCCTGAGCGCGTGCGGCCCGTCGCCCCGTTCCGCGGACCCCGGCGCCCTCACACCCGGCCCGCGTCAGCACCAGCCGAGCGGGAGGGCCGGCGCCTCGGCGAAGCCCGGCACCCCCATGCCCATGACCTCCCCGGGCAGGAGCGCGGCCGCCACACCGGTGTCGGCGAACGCCGTGGCGATCAAGAACTTCGCGTTCGCCCCGGCCACGCTGAAGATCAAGGCGGGCACGACGGTGACCTGGACCAATCAGGACACCGACGCCCACACCGTCACCAGCTCCGGCTCGGGCGGCCCGCTGCACTCGCCCACCCTCGCCACGCACGGCACCTACACCTACACGTTCACCAAGCCCGGCAGCTACGCCTACGTCTGCACCATCCATCCGTTCATGACCGGCACCGTGGAGGTGACCTCATGACCTCGTACGACGACCACCAGAGCCCGGCCCCGATCACGGACGACGACGAACCCACCTCCGAACACGGCATGACGCGCCGTCAACTCATGCGGCACGCGGGATGGTTCGGCGGGGCCGTCGTGCTCACCGTGGCCGGCGGAGAGGTGGTCAGCCATGTCGCCGGCTCCCGGGACGCCCTCGCCGGGGCCGCCGCGGCACCGGGCGGTCCACTGCGGTTCGTGCAGGTCTCCGACAGTCACATCGGCTTCCAGGGCCCGGCCAACACGGACGTGGTCCGCTCGTTCACCGAAGCGATCCATCAGGTCAACGGGCTCGGGTTCAGGCCAGACTTCGTCATGCACAGCGGCGACCTGACCCACCTGTCCACGACAGGACAGTTCGACCAGGTCAGGCAGATGATGACCGGGCTGCGGACGGACCGTGTCTTCACCGTGCCGGGCGAGCACGACTCCATCGGTGACGCGGGCCGCGCCTACCGGCGGATCTTCGGCAAGGGCACGCTCGGCGACGGCTGGTACAGCTTCGACACCCACGGCGTGCACTTCCTCGCCCTGGTCAACACCCTGAGCCTGGAGAAGCTCGGTCACCTCGGCACCGAGCAGATCGATTTCGTCCGCAAGGACCTCGCGGGCCTGCCGTCGGACACCCCCGTCGTCGTCTTCAGCCACATCCCGCTGTTCGCCATGTACCCGAAGTGGGGCTGGAGCACGGACGACGCGCTGAAGGTGATCGCACTGCTGCGCCGCTTCTCCTCGGTGACCTGCCTCAACGGACACGTGCACCAGCTGTTCACCAAGACGGAGGGCAACATCACCTTCCACTCCGCCACGACCACCGCCTACCCGCTGCCCAAGCCGGGGCGGGCGCCCGCCCCCACTCCCCAGGTCGTGCCCGCCCGGCAGCTGAAGGACGCGCTCGGCATCCGCAGCGTGGGCTACCGGCGGGGCGACCAGCAGCTGGCGGTCAAGGACGAGAGGCTGACATGAACCGCGGGAGACGCCTCGCCCCGGCAGGGACGAGGCTAGTGCTGGTCCACGAAGGGCCGTACCTCGATGGGCAGCGTCGTGGCGAGGGCGGCCTTGCGGCCCCACTCCAGCGCCTCGTCCAGGTCCGCGGCCCTGATCAGGCACAGACCGCCCAGATACTCCTTGCCCTCGGCGTAGGGCCCGTCGGTGATCAAGACATCGCCGTCCTTGGGACGGAGCACGGTGGCGGTCTCCGGGCCGTGCAGGCCGCCGGCGAACACCCATGCTCCCGCGGCGCGCAGCTCGTCGTTGAAGGCCTCGACGTCGCGCATGATCGCGGCGAGCGCGTCGGGGGCGGGCGGGGTCACGCCGGTCGGCTGGACCACGCTGAGCAGGTAGTACTTCATGGTGTCCTCCTCGGTGACTTCAGGGTCTCTCGGATGCGAGACACCTCCTACACGAACGGCCGCCCCCGGATTCGACACGGCGCCGGAAGAAATCTTCGAAAGAATCTTCCGTATGACAGCCACCACGCCGCATCCGCTCATCGACCGCGCCCACCGGCTCGCCACGGACCTGCTGATCCCCGAGGCGGAGCGGGTCGACCGGGAGGGCGTGCCCGCGAGTCACATCGAGGCCGTGAAGCGGTCCGGGCTGCTCGGGGCGGGCGCTCCGGTCGCGTACGGAGGCTCCGGCGCGCCACCGAACGTGGTCCGCCGGATCGCGGAGATCCTGTCCGGGGCGTGCTGTGCGACATGGTTCGTGCAGACCCAGCACCACACGCCGGTGCAGACCCTGGTCCAGAGCGAACTCCCCGTTCGTGAGCGGCTGTTGGGCCCGCTGTCGCGAGGGGAGTCGCTGTCCGGGGTGGCGTACGCGCATCTGCGGTCGTATCCGCGCGTCCCGGTGCGGGTCCGCCGGGCGGGCGACGGCTGGCGGTTCGACGGGACCGTGCCCTGGTACACCGGCTGGGGCCTGAACGACGTGATGCTGCTCGCCGGGACGACCGACGCCGGCGAGGTGCTGTTCGCGTTCACCGAGGCACGCGAACAGCCGGGACTGCGGGCCTCGGAGCCGATGCGTCTCGCGGCGCTCACCGCCGCGCGCACGGTGTCACTGGAGCTGGCCGGGCTGTGGCTCCCCGAGGAGGCGGTGGCCCTGCGGGCGCCGTACGAGCGGTGGGCGCCCGGGGACCGGGCCAGGACGCTGGGCGCGAGCCCGGCGGTGTTCGGCGTCGCGGAGGCCGCCCTGTCCCTGCTGGACGCGGAGACGGCCGCCCCGCTCACGGCCCGGCTGTCCGACGTCCGCCGCCGCGCCTACGCCCTGGCGGACGACCCGGCGCCGCTGGAGCGGGTCGCGGAACGACTGGCGGTGCGCGCCGAGGCGTACGAGGTGCTCCGCACGGCCACCACGGCGGCGGTGGTGGCCGGCGGCGGCCGCTCGATGGCCCTGACGAGCCGCGCCCAGCGCCTCGCCCGGGAGGCGCTGTTCCTCCTGGTACAGGGCCAGACCGCGGAGACCCGCACGGCGCATCTACGGATGCTGGCGGGGGCGTGAGGCGGCGGCGCTACGGACGGGCAGCCTCCGACGGCCTGGCCCGCTTCGAGCGGCCCGGTCACCGTACCGACACAGACCCACATATAAAGAAAGAATAAGAGCAAACTGGGAACACGTGGTGTGTAACGGCATACACCGCACCAGACGCGGTCTGGCCTGCAAGTCAAAGGAGACGAGTTATGGCCAACCTGCACAGGGGTGACATATCAACCCACCCCGATGTCTCCGAAATGCGGGAACGCTACGCCCGCATGCTCGGCGGTCGTGATGTGGCGCTCGTGGACGGTCCGGTCTTCCTGCTCGGCCTCTACTGCGCGGCATCTCCGTGGATAGTGCACTACACGACGAGCCAGCCCGCGCTCATGACCCACAACCTGATCATGGGCATAGCGATAGGTCTGCTGGCACTGGGATTCACCCGGGCCCCCGAGCGGATGTACGGCCTCAGCTGGGCCATGTGCGCCATGGGCATCTGGTTGATCATCGCCCCCTGGATCGTGGGCAGCGGCCCGGACCAGGGCGTGATCATCAACAACGTCATCATCGGCGCACTGGCGCTCGTACTCGGCCTGGTCTGCGCCGGTACGGCGGCGCGGAGCACCACCAGGCCGTAACAGGAGACGCACGGAAAGGAAGAACTACGTGGGGCCGGTCCGCCCGGGCGGACCGGCCCCCATCGCGTCCGCTCAGCGCCCCGGCACCAGCCAGGGCTCCTGCGGCAGGGTCCGGCCGGTCTCCAGCAGGGACTTGAGGTTGGACAGCACGGCCGGCCAGCCGGAGGCGACGTCCGAGCGCTCGCCCTCGTCGTTGAGGTCCTCGTGGACGACGGTGAGCCGGACGATGTCCTCGTACGGGCGGATCTCGAAGGTGACGCGGGAGTGCCGCTCCTCCTGGCCCTCCTGGTCGGGCGCGGCCCACGTGGTGACCAGCCGGGTCGGCGGCTCGCTCTCCACCACCCTGCCGACCACGTCGGCGATGCCGGAGCCGTCGGTGCGCACATGCGCCCAGCGGGACCCGGGCCGCCAGTCGGACTCGTTGCGGTGCCCCCAGTAGGCGCCGGTCAGGTCGGCGTCGGTGAGCGCCTCCCATACCTTCTCGGGGGTGCTCGCGATGTAGGTGACGTACACGAAACTCGGCTTGTCGGTCATGGCTTCCTCGGCTCGTCGCTTCAGGGCGCCGAGCGCGCTCAGGCGCGGGCGCTCGAACTTCTCGATCCACCGCTCCTGGATCTCGTGGAGCGGTACGGGGTTGAGGTAGTGCAGCTTTTCCCGCCCCCGCCGCACCGTGCTGATCAGATTGGCGGCCTCCAGGACCGCCAGATGCTGGGTCACCGACTGGCGCGTCATGGCGATGCGCTCGCACAGCTCACCCAGGGTCTGGCCGTTGTTCTCGCGGAGCCGGTCCAGCAGGCGTCTGCGCGTGTCGTCCGCCAGCGCCTTGAAGACCTTGTCCATCCCGGTGTCGTCTTCTGATTGCACACTCAACGTTATGCAGGCAATTACTTGCATGTCAAGGAAGCGGTGGCACGACCGCCTCGACGCGGAAGGACAGCCACACGTCCGGGGGCAGTCCGGGACGCTGCGGCACCGGCCGGAGTTCGCGGGTCCAGGCGTCCCCGGCGAGGTCCGAGGCGACCCGGTGCCAGAAGGCCACGGCGGCCGGGTTGTCCTGCTGAAAGGCGACCTCCCACGGCCCGGGATGGCGGGTGACCACAGCGCGCACGGCCCGCAGCCCGACACGTCCGCGCCGCACCCCGCGCGCCACGAAGAAGCTGTTCAGCACCCGCACCGGACCGTCGAGTCCGCGCACGAACGCGAAGCCGGCCGGGTGCGTGCCGCACTCGAACAGGTAGGGCGCCCAGTCGGGAAGGGTGAAGGCGCTCTCGACCCGCTCGTCGCGAAAGGTGCCGTCGGGGGCGGGCAGGACGCACCGGAAGGCGGAGAGGTCATGGCGGAACATCAGCCACAGCCGCTCCACGGTGGGCCGGTCCTCGGCGGTCGCGGGGCGGACGGTGACATCGGGAAGGGCGGTGTCGGTCATGAACGAAAGCCTCCCCGGCGGACGCGGGTCCGGGCCGGGGAGGCTTGCGAAGACTGCCGTAACTCTAGCCCATCACTGGTCAGTTGGTCATGACACGGCGGCGACGTCGGTCATGCCACGGGGGCGACGTCCGGGTCCGTGCCCGCCAGGTACTCCTCGCTGATCTCCCGCTCCCCGAACGGCCACACCTTCTCCAGCCGCGCCCACACGACGAAGGCCACACAGCCGAGGGCCAGCCAGGCCAGGGACCACTCGATGGGGTGGCGGCCCGGGGAGTTCTTGTCGGCGTAGCCGTAGATCACGCACCAGCCGGCGAAGGCGACGATGCTCGGCAGCGGGTAGAGCCACATCCGGTACGGCCGGCCCAGGCCCGGCTGGCGTTTGCGCAGCACGGTCAGGGCGACGATCTGGGCGAGCGCCTGCACGATCACCATGACCGTCGTGAGCAACTGGATCAGTGTCGCGAGGTCGGTGTGCCGGCCGATCAGGAAGCCGATGGCCGTGATCACCCCCATCGTCGCGAGGCCCAGCATGGGGAAGCGGTGCTTGGGGTGCAGTTTCTCGTACGGCCGGAAGAAGACGCGGTCGCGGGCGGCGTCGTAGGGCACCCGGGAACCGCCCAGCAGCCCGGTGAAGACCGAGGCGAACGCGGTGACCAGGATCAGCACGGTCACCGTGTCGGCGGCGCCCTTGCCCCAGGTCTTCTCCAGCACCGCCGAGGCGACCGAGGTGGCGGCGATGTCGTGCGGGTCGGCCATCCGGTGCCAGTCGATGATCCCGAGGGTGCCGATCTGGAGGAGCAGGTAGATCGCCATGATGCCGAGGATGGAGAAGAGGATCGAGCGCGGGAGGGTACGGCCCGGGTCCTTGATCTCGGCGCCCATGTACGCGGTGGTGTTGTAGCCGAGGTAGTCGTAGATGCCGATGGTCAGGCCCGCGGCGAAGCCGAGCCAGAAGTGGTCGCTCGTCAGGTCGAAGGCGCCCGAGGGGTAGGTGAAGGCCAGGTGCGGGCTGAAGTCGGTGGCCGCGGCCACGATCACCAGCAGCACCGAGGCGATCATCACCGCCCACATCACGGCGGTGATGCGGGCGATGTGCTCGATGCCGCGCCAGAGCAGGAGCACGACCAGGGCGATGATGCCGAGGCCGATCAGGTCGCCGGCCGTCTGCCCGAGGTCCGGGGCCAGATAGCCCAGGTACTGGACGAAGCCGACCACGCCCGTGGACATGATCAGCGGGATGAAGAGCATCGCCGTCCACACGAAGAGGAACGGCATCAGCCGGCCGGTGCGGTACTGGAAGGCCTGGCGCAGATAGACGTAACTGCCGCCGGAGCCGGGCATCGAGGCGCCCAGTTCGGCCCAGACCAGTCCGTCGCACAGCGCGAGGACGGCGCCCGCGACGAAGCCGATGACCGCCTGCGGGCCGCCGAACGCGGTGACCATGAGCGGGATCGTCACGAACGGCCCGATGCCGCACATCTGGCTCATGTTGATGGCCGTGGCCTGGAACAGGCCTACACGGCGGACGAAACCACCCGAGGGTGGCGGGCTACCGGACATGGGGACTCCTGACGCCACGGGCGCGCTCGACGGCACCCGGCGGGCTGACTGGCCGATAAAGTTAAGGAGCCTTACTAGAGCCGTCAAGTATGCGCCGGGAATACATGAGAATGGTCCGATGACCGTCAGTGACGCCGAAGAGCAGCAGGAACAACCCTGGAGCCGCCGACGGCTGCGCAGCACCAACGAGCGGCTGCTGCTGGACCGGCTGCGCGCGCTCGGCGCGGCGTCGCGCGCCCAACTGGCCCGGGAGACGGGCCTTTCGAAGCCGACGGTCTCCAGCGCGCTGGCCTCCCTGGAGGCGGCCGGACTCGTGCACGAGGTGGGCACCCACGCCCCGGAGCGCGGGCGCACCGCCGTGCTCTACGCCCCCGACCCGGCCGCCGGGTACGCGCTCGGCGTGGACATCGGGCGGGGCTGGCTGCGGGTGGCGGTGGTCGACCTGGACGGCGCGGTCGTCGCCCGCACGGACGTACGCAACCGGACCCGCGCCTCCGCCGCGCTGGCCGACCTGGTCGTGGGCACGGCCCGGCAGGTGATCGCGGGTTCGGGTGTGGACCCGGCAGAGGTGGTGCACGGGGTGGTCGGCACGCCCGGTGTCTACGACGAGAAGCAGCGGCGGGTGCGGTACGCGATGCATCTGCCGGGCTGGGGGCGCGCGGGGCTCGTGGACCGGATGCGCGAGGAGCTGGGCGTACCGCTGGAGGTGCACAACGACGCCAACCTGGCGGCGCTCGGCGAGTACACGTACGGCGTCGGCACGGGCAGCCGGCTCTTCGCCTACATCCTGATCGGCACCGGCCTCGGCATGGGCGTCGTCAGCGAGGGACGGCTGTTCACGGGGGCGCACGGGCTGGCCGGCGAGATCGGCTTCCTGCCCTGGCCGGGCCGGCAGAAGCCGGAACGGCTGGAGGACGCGGTGTCCGGGGTGGCCGTGGTGGAGGCCGCCCGGGAGTTCGGGATGCGCGGGCAGCTCACGGCGAAGGCCGTCTTCGACGCGGCCCGGCAGGGCGATCCGGCCGCTCTGCGCGCGGTGGAACTGGAGGCCGAGCGGATCGCGCACACCGTGGCGGCGGCCGCAGCCGTGCTCGACCCGGATCTAGTGGTGCTCGGCGGCGGGGTCGGCCACAGCGTCGACCTGCTGCTGCGGCCGGTCCAGGAGCAGGTGCGCGCCCTCACCCCGCTGCGGCCGCGGATCGCGCCGAGCCGGCTCGGCGAGGACGCGGTGCTGCTCGGCGCGGTGGCGACGGCGCTGGACACGGCGCGGGACCTGGTGTTCGAGCGCAGGACGGCCGGAACCTGACCCCGTCAACGGCCACTACGGCGACGCTCGTTGACACGGCCCGCGCGGCCCCCTAGCTTGAGCCGAGTTAGTAAAGTTTCCTAACTTTACGAGCCCGGAGCTCCCATGTTCCCTCGCCCCGCCCTCGTACGCCGGTACGCCGTCACCGCGCTGGTCCTCGGCCTGCTCGGCTCCCTCACCGGCGGCACCTGGACCGGCGCCCGGCAACCGGCACCAGCGCACGGGCCCGCCCGGACCACCCTGGTCCCCTCCGCGGCCGGCGCCGAGACACCGCTCGCGGGGTACGCCATCCAGTCCTCGGCGAAGGTGGGCGACTCGCCGGCCGCCATCTCCTCCCCGGGCTATCCGGCGACGGGGTGGTATCCGGCGAGCCCGCGCTCCACGGTCCTGGCCGCGCTGCTCGCCGACGGCGTGTACGCCGACCCCTTCTACTCCACCAACCAGCAGAAGATCCCCAAGGCCGACTTCCAGGTTCCCTGTGGTACCGCTCGGACTTCACCGTCCCGGACACCGCGGCGCACTTTCCTCGACTTCAGCGGGGTGATCTCGGCGGCGGACGTCTATTTGAAGGCTCCCCTCCCTGAAGGGAGGGGATGCGTCGCCCTCCAGGGCTGAGCGGGGATTTACGGCTCAGGCCGCCACCGGAGCCGGCGGCTCAGGTGGTCTTACGCCCTCGACACCGTCCGGGTTCCAACCTGCCCGGACCAGCATCACGCGGGCGGAGTTCTTGTCCCTGGGGGACACGGCTCCACACACGGTGCAGGCATACGTTCTCATCGACAGAGGCAGTGCGTGCTTGGTTCTCGCTCCGCACGTGGCACAGTCCATCGTGGTGTGCGCCGGGTGCACGAGACGGACGTCCCGCCCGTGCTTGCGGCCCATCTCGACCAGGGCACGCTTCGTCGCGGCGATGGCGGCATCGGCCGCCTTGCGGGCCATGGTGGTCTTCGCCAGGAACTTCGGCCTGAAGTCCTCCACCGCAACCCCGTCGTGGCCGCGCATCACCCGCTTGGCCCACTTGCGGGCGGTGTCCTCCCGCTGCCTCGCCACCTTCTTGTGCAGCTTCGCCGCCTGGGCTTGCGCCTGCCGGTAGCCGGCGGATGCGGGCTGTCCCTTGGGAGGCCGGCGCCGGGCCATCATCCGCTGGTACCTCGCCAGCCGCTGCGCGGCCCGCTTGCCGTGCTCGGCATGGGGGAGGTCGTAGGCGTCGTCGGTGGTGGTGGCGGTCTCCGTCACACCCCAGTCCACCCCGAGGACGCGGCCGGTCTCAGAGAGCGGCTGAACCTGAGCCGGGACGACGAAGGACGCATACCAGTGTCCGAGGCTGTCCTGGTACACCCGCACACTCGACGGGTCGGCCGGAAGGTCCCGCGACCACACCACCCTCAGCACGATCCGGCCCGCCAGGTGCAGGCGGCCGTCCTTGAGGCGGAAACCGCGCTTGGTGTAGTTCAGGCTGCACCGCGTCTCCCGCTTCTTCTTGAAGCGGGGCATCCCGGCCCGCCGGTGCATGGGAAGCCGGTCCTTGATGTCCTTCAGCGCGTTGGCACGGGACTTGGCAAAGTCGCGTATCACCTGCTGCTGCGGCACCGACGCGCCCTCAGCCAGCCATGGCGTCACCCTGCGGGCCTCGGTCAGCATCTTGTCGAGCTGAGCCGGACCACACGTCAGCTTCTCGCC
>NZ_JBITGJ010000048.1:0-66212 GCF_044456925.1 Streptomyces sp. NPDC050743 | reverse complement strand
GGAGCGAGAACCAAGCACGCACTGCCTCTGTCGATGAGAACGTATGCCTGCACCGTGTGTGGAGCGGTGTCCCCCAGGGACAAGAACTCCGCCCGTGTGATGCTGGTCCGGGCAGGTTGGAACCCGGACGGTGTCGAGGGCGTAAGACCACCCGGGGCCGCCGGCTCCGGTGGCGGCCTGAGCCGTAAATCCCCGCTCAGCCCTGGAGGGTGACCAATCCACTCCCTTCAGGGAGGGGAGCCTTCAAATCGCCGTTGTCACCCTGCGCGGTGGCGTGCGCCGCGGCGCGAGGAACAGCGCTGCCGACAGACCGGCGGACACCGCGCCGGCACGGAGGAGGGTACGCATGGGACTGATCCATCCTCGAGTGGCCTACGGGGAAGATGTGGAGGGGGCGACCCAGCTTCCAACTCCCGCTGACCAAGGGTCAATCACGAAGACACAACGCCTGCCCGGCGCCACCGGCGCACGGAGTCACGAACCGGCGGACACCGCCAGAAAAGCCCCCGTCAGCAAGGCCACCCCGCACCCCGCCAGCACCCACGCCGCCCGCGTCAGCCGCATCCCGCCGGCCACCACCACCGACGCCAGCAGCAACGCCCCGCCCAACGGCACCCACGCGTACAGGATCCCCGCCGGACCCGAACGCACCGCGTCCCGCGTCCCCGGCTTCAGCACGACGTCGTACGTCCGCCCCTTGCGCACCGCGACCGACTCCGCGATCTCCACACGCGCGCGTGCCCGCGCCCCCGCCGACGTCGGCGTGAACGGACCACTGCAGGTGTCGTGCGCGCAGACGGTGACCCGCACCGTGCCCTGCTCCCGCCCCTTGGCCAGCATCACGTGCTGCGCCGTCCCCCAGGAACCCCACACCCCGGCGAACAGGATCAGCGCGGCGAGCGCGCCCGTCGCCGCAAGCCGCCCGAACCGCAACGCGGACACGGACACCTGACGAGCTGAGCTGGCTGTGGCGGGCATGGCCGGGATCATTGGCCATACCACCACGACCGGTCAACTCACCCGGGAACCAAAGCCGTACAAGTCACCAGTTGTACGACGCCCCGCACCACACCTCGCACCCTCATGAGTTGTACGCGCTCTGCGCCCGCTCCAGCCCCTCGATCACCAGACACTCCACCGCGTCCGCCGCACGGTCCACGAAGTAGTCCAGCTCCTTGCGCTCCGCCGACGAGAAGTCCTTCAGCACGAAATCCGCCACCTGCATACGACCCGGAGGCCGGCCGATCCCGAACCGCACCCGGTGATAGTCCGAACCCATCGCCTTCGTCATCGACTTCAGACCGTTGTGCCCGTTGTCACCACCGCCCAGCTTCAGCCGCAGCGTGCCGTAGTCGATGTCCAGCTCGTCGTGCACGGCCACGACGTTCGCCACCGGCACCTTGTAGAAGTCCTTCAGCGCGTTCACCGGACCACCGGACAGATTCATGTACGACATCGGCTTCGCCAGGATCACCCGCCGGCTGCCCGGCCCCGCCGGACCGATCCGCCCCTCCAGCACCTGCGCCTGCGCCTTGCCCGCCCGCTTGAACTTCCCCCCGATCCGCTCCGCGAGCAGCTCCACCACCATGAAACCGACGTTGTGCCGGTTCATGGCGTACTCCGGCCCGGGATTCCCGAGCCCGACGATCAGCCAGGGGGCATTGGCGGGGGTGGTCACGTGCATGTCTCCTTGATACGCGCCAGCCGCCGCTCCCCGCGAGGGAGAGCGGCGGCTGAACGGATGATGACGACGTCAGAGGCTGACGCCGGCGGATCAGGCCTCGGCCTGCTCCTCGCCCGCCTCGGCGGCCTCGCCCTCGGTCTCCTCGACCTGGGCCTGCAGCACCTGCAGAACGACCGCGTCCTCCTCGACGGCCAGGGTCACACCGCTCGGCAGGGTGATGTCCTTGGCCTGCACGGAGGCACCGGCCGCCAGGCCCTCGACGGAGACCGTGACGGCCTCGGGGATGTGGGTCGCCTCGGCCTCGACCGGCAGCGTGTTCAGGACGTGCTCCAGCAGGTTGCCACCCGGGGCCAGCTCGCCCTCGGCGTGCACCGGGATCTCGACCGTGACCTTCTCGCCACGCTTGACCAGCAGCAGGTCGACGTGCTCCAGGAAGCCCTTCAGCGGGTCACGCTGCACGGCCTTCGGGATCGCCAGCTCGTTGGTCTTGCCATCGATGTCCAGGGAGATCAGGACGTTCGGCGTACGCAGCGCCAGCAGCAGGTCGTGACCCGGCAGGGTCAGGTGCACCGGCTCGGTGCCGTGGCCGTAGAGAACAACCGGAACCTTGCTGTCACGGCGGATGCGACGGGCCGCACCCTTGCCGAACTCGGTACGGGTCTCGGCGGAAAGCTTCACCTCGGACATGATGATCACTCCTCGTAGGAACTCGGAACGGACGTGGTCACCCGGCCACGAACGGCCTGCTACGAAGAGCGCGTCGATAACGGACCGCCGAACCCCGTCACAAACGGAGAACGGCCTCCCTCGCCGAGCAACTGCAGCAGTCTACTCGGACCGGGAGGCCGCACCCAAAAGGATCTCCGGCTACCTCACACAGCGGGGCCGCGGAAACCTCACTGCTCGTCGAAGAGGCTCGTCACCGAACCGTCCTCGAACACCTCACGCACCGCACTCGCGATCGTCGGAGCGATCGACAGCACCGTGATCTTGTCCAGATCCCGGCCCAGCTCCGCCGGCGTCGGCAGCGTGTTCGTGAACACGAACTCACTCACCCGCGAGTTCTTCAGCCGGTCCGCGGCCGGACCCGACAGCACACCGTGCGTCGCGGTGACGATGACGTCCTCCGCACCGTGCGCGAACAGCGCATCGGCCGCGGCACAGATCGTGCCACCAGTGTCGATCATGTCGTCGACGAGCACACAGACCCGGCCCTTGACCTCACCCACGACCTCGTGGACGGTCACCTGGTTCGCCACATCCTTGTCACGCCGCTTGTGCACGATGGCGAGCGGCGCACCCAGCCGGTCACACCAGCGGTCCGCCACCCGCACACGCCCCGCGTCCGGCGACACGACCGTCAGCTTGTTCCGGTCCACCTTCCCGCCCACATAGTCGGCGAGCAGCGGCAGCGCGAACAGATGGTCCACCGGCCCGTCGAAGAAACCCTGGATCTGATCCGTGTGCAGATCCACGGTCAGAATCCGGTCCGCCCCCGCCGTCTTCATCAGATCGGCGATCAGACGCGCCGAAATGGGTTCACGACCCCGGTGCTTCTTGTCCTGCCGCGCGTAACCGTAGAACGGCACGATCACCGTGATGGAGCGAGCCGACGCACGCTTCAGCGCGTCGATCATGATCAGCTGCTCCATGATCCACTGGTTGATCGGAGCCGTGTGGCTCTGGATCACAAAGCAGTCCGCACCACGCGCCGACTCCTGATAACGAACGTAGATCTCACCGTTCGCGAAGTCGAAGGCCTTCGTCGGGACGACCCCGACACCCAGCTCGTGGGCGACCTCCTCGGCAAGCTCGGGGTGGGCGCGGCCGGAGAAGAACATCAACTTCTTCTCGCCGGTCGTCTTGATCCCGGTCACAGCACTGTCTCCTCAGAGGTTGTCTCAGCCAGCCGACTGCTCACACGACCCCCCGTCAGGGCATGGAAGGCCGTATCCGCTGGTAAGGGCGCGGGTGCACGCGTGCGGATGTGCACTTATCACGGTACGCCGTGTTTGACGCAGCCGTTTCCGGTCAGGCCTCGCTCTCACCGCTCCGGGACGCCGCCTCGGCCGCCTTCGCCGCCGCGCTCCCCGGACGCTTGCGAGCCACCCAACCCTCGATATTCCGCTGCTGACCACGGGCCACGGCCAGCGAACCGGGCGGCACATCCTTCGTGATCACCGACCCCGCGGCGGTGTAGGCACCGTCCCCGACCGTGACAGGAGCCACAAACATGTTGTCCGACCCCGTCTTGCAATGCGAACCCACGGTCGTGTGGTGCTTGCTCTCACCGTCGTAGTTCACGAACACACTCGCCGCGCCGATGTTCGTGTACTCACCGATCGTCGCGTCACCGACATAGGACAGATGCGGCACCTTGGTGCCCTCACCGATCGAGGCGTTCTTCGTCTCGACGTAGGTCCCGATCTTGCCCTTGGCGCCGAGCCGGGTCCCGGGCCGCAGATACGCGTACGGCCCCACGCTCGCCTCCGCCCCCACGACCGCCCCGTCCGACACCGTGTTGTCCACCCGCGCCCCGGCACCCACCCGCGTGTCCTTCAGCCGGCTGTTCGGACCGACCTCGGCACCCTCACCGAGCCGGGTGGAGCCGATGAGCTGCGTGTTCGGATGAACGACCACGTCCCGCTCGAAGGAGACGGTCACATCGACCCAGGTGGAGGCGGGGTCGACGACGGTGACCCCGTCGAGCATCGCGGCGGTCAGCAGCCGGTCGTTGAGGATCCGGCGCGCCTCGGCCAGCTGCACCCGGTTGTTGATCCCCGCGATCTCCCGGTGATCGCCGGCCACCGAGGCGCCGACCCGGTGACCGGCCTCGCGCAGGATCCCGAGCACGTCCGTGAGGTACTCCTCACCCTGGCTGTTGTCCGTCCGCACCTTCTTCAGCGCGTCCGCCAGCAACTGCCCGTCGAAAGCGAACACCCCGCTGTTGATCTCCCGGATCGACCGCTGGGCGTCGGACGCGTCCTTGTGCTCCACGATCGCGGTGACCGCGCCCGTCGCCTCGTCCCGCACGATCCGGCCGTACCCGGTCGCGTCCGGCACCTCGGCCGTCAGCACGGTCACGGCGTTGCCGTCGGCGGCGTGGGTCTCCGCGAGCTGCTTCAGCGTGTCGGCGGTGAGGAGCGGCGTGTCCCCGCAGACGACCACGACGGTCCCGTCCACGGCCCCGCCCAGCTCCTCCAGCCCCATGCGCACGGCGTGCCCGGTGCCGTCCTGCTCCGCCTGTACGGCCGTCCTGGTGCCGGGGTCGATCTCGGCGAGGTGGGCGGCGACCTGCTCACGGGCGTGGCCCACGACCACGACCAGGTTCTCCGGGTCCAGTTCCCGGGCCGCGGCCAGTACATGGCCCATGAGGGAACGGCCACAGATCTCGTGCAGGACCTTGGGTGTGGCCGACTTCATACGGGTGCCCTCACCCGCTGCGAGAACGACGACGGCTGCCGGGCGGATGGCGCTCACGGGGTTGCCCTTCGGCTGTGGGTGAGTGGGGGTGACAGCCGCAGGATACCGGGGGGACTTCTGGGGGACATGAGAGCGGGCCCTGGCGGTGCAGTCACCGGTCAGGGCCCGAACCTGGGTTTTGTGTGCTGTGTGCTCCCGGAGAAGGATTCGAACCCTCATTCAACGGACCAAAACCGTTTGTCCTGCCCTTAGACGATCCGGGATTATTTGCGCGCTATGTCCGATTTGATTGATCGGCTTCGCGCACGGCCTCCACTATGCCGTACCAAGAGCCTTCGATGCGACGGTACAAGTCGGCTCCTTTCAGGACTTTGATCACGAGGCAGCCACGGTAGTTGTCACCGGTGTTCTTGCGGATCGTCTTTGGGTTGTGCTTCTTGAGAGTCGTCTTGTTGAAAGCGGAGCGGTCCGCGCCGACGAGGTCGGCCCAGTACCGCTCGGCCCCCGCCACGTCTGCGTTCTCGTGAATCATGACGGTGTAACGCAGTCGCTCGCGCTCCACCCCCAGCAAGTCGAGCCAGGCGAGGAAGACCTCGATGACTCCTGGGTCGCTGTTCACGAAGGTGACGTTCTCGCGGCGGTCATACGGCTTGTCCTTGCTTCCTTCGGCCCAGTAGAGGCTCACGCCCGCCAAGAACAGTTCGCGGGCGCAGAGACTCCCGATCGCCCGCTTGGCGGCGTCTTTGGTGTGCTGGCGCTCCTCGTCGCGAATCCGCAGCTTCGCTTCCCAGCCCCGCCTTGCGATGGCTGCCGCCTCCTCTGGGCTCCGCTTGCGCTCGGGCCGAGGTAGATCCCGCACCCACAGCGAGATCGAGCTCTTGGAACACCCCAGCTCCACCTGGATCTGGTCGTAGGTCCACCCCTGGAGTCGCAGCTCTCTCGCCTTTTCCCGCAGGTCGTCCTTCGCGTTCGGGCGCTTGGTCCACTCGGGAGGCGGCTCGCCCTCCAGGAGGCGGTTGAGGATGTCGTTGTTGTCGACGTGCAGCCGGTCGCGGATCTGGCGTCGGCTGAGCCCTGCCCGGCGCAAGGCGACCGCGCGCTCCCGCAACCCCTCGAAGTCGGCGTACCTGCCAGGCGACTGTGCCATGGGCATACCGTCCGGCCGGAGTGATCCGTTCCGGGGTCGAACGGGAAGGGTTCGCCAGTTCGAGTGATTCCGGTGGGTTTCGAGGTCGTTCGGTTACCGAGCGTGGTGTGTGGAGGTCGGTGAAAGTCACCGGAAAAGCCGCAGCCCTCGCCCGTAGGCTGGAGGCATGACCACGACGGGGGAAGAGCACACTACGGCCCTGACCGGGCCGTGGTGGTGGGCCAGGTGGCGCAGTGCGGTGCTCGACGGGAGTCTCGCGCTGGTGTCGGCCGTGGAGTGCGGCGCGGAGGGTGTTCCGTTCGCCCGGGATGCCGGCATTCCGGCGGCGGTGGGGATCGTTTTCGGGGTGATCGCCGGCTCCGTGTTGCTCGTCCGGCGGAAGTGGCCGATCGCCGTCGTGCTCGTGGCCATCGCGATCACGCCCGCGCAGATGGGGTTCCTGCTCGGGATCGTCGGCCTGTACACGCTCGCCGCGTGTGAGCTGCCGCGCCGGGTCATCGGGGCGCTGGCGGGGATGTCGCTGGTGGGGACGGCGGTCGTGACGTTCGTGCGGGTGCGCCAGGACATGGCGCGGGGCGATCTGACGCTGGGTGACTGGTTCGTGCCGTTCGCGGCGGTGACGACGGCGTTGGGGCTGACGGCTCCGCCGGTGCTGCTGGGGCTGTACGTGGGGGCGCGGCGGCGGTTGATGGAGAGTCTCAGGGAGCGGGCGGACAGTCTGGAGCGGGAGCTTCAGTTGCTGGCCGAGCGGGCGGAGGAGCGGGCCGAGTGGGCGCGTAACGAGGAGCGGACGCGGATCGCCCGGGAGATGCATGACGTGGTCGCGCATCGGGTGAGTCTGATGGTGGTGCATGCTGCCGCGCTGCAGGCGGTCGCGCGGAAGGATCCCGAGAAGGCGGTGCGGAACGCGGCGCTGGTGGGGGACATGGGCCGGCAGGCGTTGACCGAGTTGCGGCAGATGCTGGGAGTGCTGCGGGCGGGGGAGGATCCGGTGCGGCGTGCTCCGGCGGTGCCGTTGGCGGCGGTGGGGGAGGCGGCCGCGGCCGCGGCTTCCCGGGTGGTCGAAGGGGACGGTGCGGTGGAGGGGCCGTGTCTGTCGGAGCTGGAGGAGCTGGTCGGGCAGTCGGCGGCCGCGGGGATGGTCGTGGATCTGTCGGTGGAGGGGGAGGCGCGGTCGTATGCGGCTCGGATCGAGCAGACGGCGTACCGGGTGGTGCAGGAGGCGTTGACGAACGTCCACAAGCACGCGGCGGGTGCGAAGACGTATGTGCGGTTGGCGCATCGGGTGTCGGAGATCGCGATGCAGGTGGAGAACGAGCCGCCGCCGGAGCCGGAGCCGGAGCCGGGGTCGGCGTCGGCGGCGGGGCTGCCGTCGGGTGGGAACGGCCTGGTGGGGATGCGGGAGCGGGTTGTGGCGCTGGGTGGTGTGTTCGTGTCGGGGCCGACGGAGGCGGGGGGTTTCCGGGTGTCGGCGGTGATTCCGGCGGCGTGAGGCGCGCTCGTCCTGCGCTTGTCCTGGGGTTCGGGTGGGGTCAGCCCGCGGTGAGCCTCACCGGCTCGATGCCGGTGATGAGGGTGGTGAGGGCGTGGTCGATGTCGGGGCCGACGTACCAGTCGCCGGTGTGGTCGAGGGTGTAGACGCGGCCTTCGGTGTCGATGGCGAGGACGGCGGCGGTGTCGGTCTCTTCGCCGAGGGGGCAGAGTTCGGTGCCGAGGGCGCGGCCGAGGTCGCCGAGGGTGCGGGCGTGGTGGCGGCCGTGGAGGGGGTCGAGGTGGAGGGTGGCGGGGGCGATCTGCCGGCCGGGGCCGCCCGGGGTGATGGTCAGGCCGCCGAATTCGGCCCAGGCTTCGACGGCTGCGGGGAAGACGGTGTGCCGGTGTCCGGCGGGTGAGGTGTGCTCGCGCAGGGCGTCGGCCCAGATCTCTGCCTGCTTTATGTCCCAGCGTCCGGGTTGCCAGCCGGCGGCGCGCAGGGCGGCGTCGACGAGTACGGGGAAGCGCGGCGGGGTGGCCCCGTGCTCGTGGCGGGGGGCGGACTGGGGAGTGGTGGCGTTGTCGGGGTGCATCTGCCCTTCGTTCGTCGTGCTTGCGGGGTGGTGCTGCGGTCGTCGTGTCTGCGGGTGGTACTTCGGTTGACGGTGGTTTTCAGCCGTCGGTTGCCGTGGGGTCGACGATGCGGACGCCGAAGTGGGCGCTGAGGGCGGTGCAGGCGCGGCAGGGGGTGGCGAAGCTGCCGTGGAGGGGGTCGCCGTCCTCGCGTATGCGGCGGGCTGTGAGTTTGGCCTGTTTGAGGGCTTTGCGGGCTTCGCCGTTGGTCATGGGTTTACGGGCGGCGCGTTTGCTGCGTGCGGCGTCGGCGGCGGTGAGGTGCCGGGAGATGAGGATGGTTTCGGCGCAGCGGCCGGTGAAGCGGTCGCGTTCGCCGCTGGTGAGGGTGTCGAGGAAGTCCTGGACGAGGGGGTGGAGGGTGGGGGGCTGGTCGCCTCGGGCGGCGGTGCCGGTGAGGGTGGCGCCGAGGACGGAGAGGGCGGCGGCGACGGTGGGCAGGATGCCGTCGCGGCGGTGGCGGAGGGTGGGGGCGGGGGGTGTGTCGGTGCCGCTCCAGCCGATGCGTGGGTCGCCGGACCGCACGTCCGTACCTCCGGTTCGCAAGGCGTTCATGATCGTTTCCCCTCCCCGGGCATCCCCCCGAAGGACACAGGGTGCCAAATGCCGTGGCCGCTGCGGAAGCTGGGGCGGTGCGACACGCCAGGGTCGGGGTTGGTCGTCACGGTGGGGTGACGGCTGGTCACGGAAGCGGAGGGGTGGTTTCCCCGTGCATGCGGTGGGCCGGTGACCGGGGTTCGCGTACCGCATAGGCTGTCGGCATCCGCGATCGACACCGCCGATTTGAGGCCAGAGAGAACGCCGCAGGGGGCTACCGCCATGACGACAGGTCGGCTCGGGCAGCAAGCCGCGCCGCCGAACGCGGCCTACGCCGGGCAGGTCGTGCACTTTCCGGATCCGGTCCGGGCGGCGCGTCACCCGAGAGGGGTACGGGTCGATGAGCGTGGTTACCCGGATTTCTCCCCGTACGCGCGCGTGGCGGTGGAGATCGCCGAGCCGCCGGAGGGTTTCGGTGTCGACGAGTTGCGGCTGACAGACTATGTGTCGGCGAACGCGGCGTTGGCCGCGGAGCGGCACGAGTTGTGGGACACGGTGCCGGATGTGGCGACGCCGCACGGCTGGACGTGGCATCACGTGGCCGGGACGCGGCGGCTGGAGCTGATCCCGGTCGAGGTGAAGGCGTTGTTGCGGCATCACGGTGGGGTGGCGACGGCGGCGGTGGACCACGGCAAGCGGGGGACGCGGCCGTTGCAGGAGACGCGGCCGGCGCATTTCGGGCTGCCGAAGTCGGGTGTGGCGGTGTCGGAGGCGCAGGTTCAGGGTGTCGAGGAGGATCTCGGCTACCGGCTTCCGGGCGCGTATCGCTCGTTTCTGAAGGCGGCGGGCGGGTGCGCGCCGGTGGGCACGGCGTTGGACGCCGAGTTGGGGCTGCTGCTGGACCAGCCGTTCTTCACGGTGCGTGAGGAGGCAGCGGCAAATGACCTGGTGTACGTGAACAAGTGCCTGCGCGACCATCTGACGAAGGATTACCTCGGGGTGGCGTTCGTGCAGGGCGGGTTGCTCGCGGTGAAGGTGAAGGGCGAGCGGCCGGGTTCGGTGTGGTTCTGCGCGTACGACGACGTGCGTGATGTGGATCCGTCGTGGCCGCCGGCGGAGCGGGTGGAGCGTCTGCTGCTGCCGTGCGGTGATGATTTCGACGCCTTTCTGTCGCGGCTGGCGGGCAGTCCGCCGGAGTTGGAGACGGTGGCGAATCTGATGGTCGACGGCGGCTTCGCGCGTGTCGTTCCGGTGTCTTCCGGCTCGGTGGGGGAGTGAGCTTCAGGCGATGGTGACCTACGCGCAGGCGCAGGAGCGCGCCGAGGAGTGGATCAACGGTGACGTGCCCGCGTACCAGCATCGTGAGGTGCGGGTGCGGGAGTTCGAGCTGGGTTTCGTGGTGTGGGGCGAGGACCGGGCGGAGGGCCCGCGTTCGGACGCCGGTGCGCAGCGGCTCGTGATCGCCCGGGACAGCGGGGAGGCGACGCTGTGGCCGGGGCTGCCGGTGGGTGAGGTGATCCGCCGGTACGAGGAGGAGTACGGGCGTGCGGACGAGCCGCAGGACGCGGTTCCGGCGCCGGCTGCCGCGCGGATGGATCTGAATCAGACGTCGTTCCTGCTGACTCCTCCGGAGTGGTTGCAGGAGGCGGCGGACAAGCTGGGCATCGGGGACCGGCGGTCGGGGGGCGAGGACGGTTCGGGTGCCGGGGCCGGGGCTGGTGCGTCTGGTGCCGGTGCTTCCGGTGGCGTCGGTTCCGGTGTCGGTGTCGGTGGTGGGGCTTCGTCCGGTGGGGCGGGGCCGGCGCAGACGCAGGCCGGGGTGCCGGCGGGGGCGTCCGGGGCGTCTGGGGCGTCTGGTGGGGCGCAGGGTCGGTCCGGTGCGCCGGGCGTGCCCGGGGCGCCCGCTCCTGTGAACGCGCCTTCGGCGGATGTGCCGGTGGGGGCGACGCCCTGGGCCGGTACGGACACGAACGCGGACTCCGCCGAGGACGACCGTTCGGTGCCGTTGCCCGCGACGGTGTTCGCCCCGCCGCTGGGCGATGCCGACGACGAGGCTCCGCGGCCGCCGGTGAGCGCGCCGGATGCGAAGACGGCGTTGATGTCGGGGGGCAGCCAGCTGCCGCCGACGGCGGTCGCGCCGGCTCTCGACTCTTCGAACGCGCCGGGCGCGCAGGGCTTTTCGCCGGGCGCGCCGGGTGCCCCGTCCGCCCCCGGTGTGCCCGGGGCGCCCGCTGCCCCTGGTGCGCCTGGCGCTCCGCAGGGCAGTACGCCCCCGCCCGGTACGCCGCCGTACGGCTACCCGCAGCCGCCGGTGGCGCCCGGTACGCCTGCGCCGGGCGCCCCCGCCTACCCGCCGGCGCCCGGCACTCCGCTCGCGCCCCCCGCGGCTCCCGGCGCGCCGGGCGCTCCGCAGGGCAGCACGCCCCCGCCGCCCCCGGGCGCGCCGACCTACGGCTATCCGCAGGGTCCCGGCGCTGCGCAGGGTGCTCCGGGTTACGGCTACCCGCAGGCGCCGCCGCCGGGTGGTGTGGCGGGTGCGCCGCAGCCTCCGGCCGACACGGGTGCCTCGGCGCGGCGGCTCGCGCCGAACGCCGGGGATATCGCGGATGCCGCGACGAGCAAGGCCGCGCCGCCGCCGAAGAAGGCGCGCGGCGGTGTGGGTGCGCCGCCTCCGCCGCCGGGTGCCCCTGGTACGCCGGGCGCGCGCCCGGGGAGTGCGCCGACGCCTCCCGCGCCGGGCGCGCCTGCCGGCGGGTATGTGCCGACACAGCTGGTGTCGGCGCTCGGGCCAGAGGGGCCCGAGGGGCCCGGTGGCGCTGGTGCGCCGAATGCTCCGGGTGCCCCTCAGCCTCCTGCTGCGCCTCCGGGCAACGTGCACCACGCGGCCACGGTGCTGGCCGACCCCAGCCAGCCGGGCGGGGGCGCGCCGCAGCCTCCGGGCGCTCCGGGTGCGCCGAACCCGCCCGGCGCCCCGGGCGGCGGCCGCGAGGCCGTGCACCATGCGGAGACCGTGCTGGCCGGGCCCCCGGTGACCGGACCGGGCGCACCCCCGCCGCCGCCCGCCCCCGGCACGCTCGGTGCGCCGGGCGCCCCCGGCATGCCGCCGGGCGTTCCGGGTGCCCCGCAGCCGATGCCGCCGGGTGCGATGCCGCCGCCGGGCGCGCCCGGGCAGCCGCCGGCGTACGGGTATCCGCAGCAGGGGCAGCCGACGGTGGGGCCGGGCTATCAGGCGGTGCTGCGCTATCGCGCGCAGGACGGTTCGGAGCAGCAGCTGATCCGGCGTTCGGCGCCGGGTACGCCGCATCCGGAGTGGCAGATCTTCCACGAGCTGCGGGCGATGAACGTGCCGCCGGACCAGGTGCTGGAGCTGCACACGGAGCTGGAGTCGTGCGCGCTGCCCGGCGCCTACTGTGCGCGGATGATCCGGGAGCAGTGGCCGCAGGCGCGGATCACGAGCATCGCGCCGTACGGCGCGGACCATGCGAGCCGGCAGCAGGGCATGCGGCAACTGCTGGCGCATCAGGGAGAGTTGCACCAGGTGGCGGACGGTCCGGCGCGGCCCGCGCCGGTGCGGGCGCCGTTGCCGCCGGTGCAGGCCGCGCCGCCCGTCCCGCCGGAGGGCATCGCGCAGGAGCTGGCGGCGGCGTTCGGGCCGGGGATCTTCCGGTTCGAGCAGCAGGCGGTGTCGCGGCAGGGTGTGCCGCCGATCGTGGCGCACACGCTGGTGGTGGCCGGTCTGCCGGTGGACATGGGCCCGTTCTTCTGGGCGCAGGCCCAGCCGGGCCGGCCGGTGCCGACGCTGGCGGAGCTGGCGGCCGAGCGCGGGGTGCAGCCGGCCTCGGACGCCGGCTCGTACCTGGTCATGGGCACCGACTTCGGCAAGGCGATCTGTGTGCAGTACGGCACGGCGAACATCGTGGCCGTACCCGTCGAGGCGGGGCCGGGCGGCGCTTGCGTGCCGCCGCAGTTCGTGAATACCGGGCTGCCGGAGTTCGCGCGCTGCCTGGCGCTGCTGGGCCGGATGTGGCGGCTGCGGTTCGGGCTGAATCAGGAGCAGGCGGGCCGCTGGACCGTCGACTTCCAGGCGCAGCTGGCCTCCCTGGACCCGGCGGCGCTCGGTTCGCCGGAGAGCTGGTGGTCGGTGCTGCTGGAGCAGATGTGGGACGGCCTGCTGTAGGCGCGCCGGCCGGACGTTGCCGGATCATGCCCTTCACGCGCGCGTGAAGGGCATGATGGGCCGGTGGACTTGGAGCCGTACCGGGGTGAGCTGGTGGCGTACTGCTACCGCATGCTGGGCTCGTTCCACGAGGCCGAGGATCTGACGCAGGAGACGATGCTGCGGGCCTGGAAGGCGCGGGACCGCTACGACGCCACGCGCGCGTCCGTGCGGACGTGGCTGCACCGGATCGCGACCAACGCCTGTCTGAGCGCGCTGGAGAGCCGTTCGCGCCGCCCTCTGCCGTCCGGGTTGGGAGCGCCCTCGGACGATCCCGGCGCGCCGCTGATGCCGGCACTTGAGGTGCCGTGGCTGGAACCGTTCCCCGAGGCGCGGTTCGACGTGGAGGCGCGCGCGGACCTGCGGCTGGCGCTGGTGGCGGCGCTGCAGTGGCTGCCGGCGCGGCAGCGGGCCGTGCTGGTGCTGCGCGAGGTGCTGGAGTTCTCCGCCGCCGAGGTCGCCGAGCAGCTGGAGACGTCGGTGGCCGCGGTGAACAGCGCGTTGCAGCGGGCGCGCGCCGCGCTCGCGCGCGGGGGCGCGATCGGGGAGGTCGGCGAGCCGGAAGATCCCGAGGTGCGGGCGGTGGTGCGGCGCTACATGCGCGCCTTCGAGGCGGCCGACGTGCCGGCGCTGGTGCGGCTGCTCACCGAGGACGCGGTCCTGGAGATGCCGCCGGTGCCGCTGTGGTACCGGGGCAGGCGGGACTACGGCCTGTTCATGGAGCGGGTGTTCGCGATGCGCGGCGCGGGCTGGCGGGTGGAGCGTGCGGCAGCCAACGGGCAGCCGGCGCTCGCGGCGTACGCGCCGGTGCCCGGCGGCGGTCATGCGCTCCACACGGTGCAGGTCCTGACGGTGACCGGCGGCCGGGTCGCCCGCAACGTGGTGTTCGCCGACCCGCGCGTCCTGACCGCGTTCGCGCCCCCTGCGCCCGCCGCCCCCTGAGACGGCACGGCTCCCGACGGCGACCGTCACGCGATTTCTCGGCTGGAGCGATGAGTCCGGCCGGTGTCGCCGGTAGGTACCGGTGAGCAACCGAGCCAAGCGAAGGGGCCGTCGTCGTGAGTGTCGTCGTCATCGAGTTCATCAGCCTGGACGGGATCGTGTCCGACCCGGACGGGTCCGCGGGTACGCCGTACGGCGGCTGGGCCTTCCGGCACGGCCCGGAGGCGGTCGCGGGGGACAAGTTCCGGCTCGGCCGTGTGCTGGACGAAGGGGTCCTGCTGCTGGGCCGTACCACCTGGGAGCTGTTCGCGCGGCTGTGGCCGGGGCGGGACGATCCGTTCGCCGCGCGGATGAACGCTGTGCCGAAACTGGTCGTCTCCCGCGGCGCCCCGGACGTGTCCGCGTGGGCCAACTCCCGCCTGCTGGAAGGTGACCTGGCGCACGCCGTACGCGCCGAGCGGCGGGACGTGGTCGTCACCGGCAGCCTCGGTGTCGTGGCCGCGCTGCGGGAGGAGGACCTGGTCGACGAGTACCGGCTGCTCACCTTCCCGGTCGTGCTGGGGCAGGGCCGGCGGCTGTTCCCGGCCGGGAGCGAGCCGGTCGAGCTGGAGTGCCTGTCGGCCGAACGGGTGGGCGCCGCCGTCCTCACACGCCACGGGAGGGCCGCACGATGACGGCCCGCTTCCTCGCCCTGTACGAGACCCCCGCCGACCCGGAGGCGTTCGACCGGCACTACCGCGAGGTGCACATCCCGCTGGGCCGACGGCTGCCCGGTCTGCGCCGCTACACCGTCGGCAGGGAGACGGCGCCGGTGCGCGGGGGCGCGCCGTACTACCTGGTCGCGACGCTGGAGTGGGAATCGCCGGCAGAGCTGCGCGCGGCGTTCGCCTCGGCCGAGGGGCGCGCCACGGCGGCGGACGCCGCGCGCCTGGCGGACCTGGCGCCTGTTCACAGCGTGATCGTCACCCTTGAGGAGGACGTGCTGTAACCGGCCCCGCTCGCCGTACCGATCGCGGAGTGCGGGGTTTCGGGCGTGACGTGGCAGCGGAGTGTCGCATTATGAACACTTACGTCTGATCCATCAGGATATGCGGGAAATCATCCTGCCGTGTACGTCCGGCGGAGAGGGGTTCCCACGGTGAGCAGCGCATCGGTGTCGCCGCACGGCTTCGTGACCGTCCGGGGGCGCGGCTACCGCCCCGAGCAGGTCGACGCCTGCCTGGAGCAGCTGTCCTGCGACCGCGACGCCGCGTGGGAACGGGCCGCGCGGCTGACCGTGCTCGCCAAGGACATGGAGGCGGAGGCCGCGCGGATGCGCGAGGCCGTCGCCCGGCTCGCGCCGCACGCGTACGAGTCGCTCGGTGAGGGCGCACGGCGGGTGTTCCAGCTCGCGCAGGAGGAGGCGGCGGACTTGTGCGAGCGCACGCGCCGTGCGGCGGACCGGCTCCTCGCGCAGGCCCAGGCGCACGCCGAGGGCGTACGACGGCAGGCGCAGGAAACGGCGGACGCGCTCCGCGCGGAAGCCGACGAACGCGCCCGCCGGTTGCTCCTCGCCGCGCGCGCCGAGGCCGACGACATCCGCGTCGGCGCGCGGCGCGAGGTGAAGGAAGGGCGCTCGGAGGCGCTTTCCGCGTTGCGCGAGGTACGGCAGCGCACCGCCGGCATGCTCGCCGAGCAGTCCCGGGAGCACGCCGAGCGGTGGGCCGAGGCCGAGCGCGAGGCGGCCGAGCGGATCACCGCGCTGGACGCCCGGCACGCCGAGCGGGTGATCCGGGCCGAGACCGCGCTGTCCGACGCCGAGCGGGCTCTTAGGGAGGCCGAGGAGTACGCGCGCCGCAGCCAGGAGGAGGCACACGCGCGTGCCGCCGAGATCATCGCCGGCGCGCGCGTGCGCGAGGAACGCATCGCCCTGGAGACGGAACAGGTGCTGCGCGAACACGGCGAGACCTGGGACGTCGTGCGGGAGCACATGGACCACGTCCGCAGCAGCCTGATCTCCCTGACCGGCAGAGCGACCCTGGACTAACGGCCCTTGCGCACCGCCCCCGCCAGAATCCATCCCTCCACCGCCTCGTACTGGTGCCGCTGTTGCTCCGCCTTGGCCCGGCCCGAGGCGATCGTGCCGAGCCAGCCGAAGAGGAAGCCGGCCGGGATGGAGACGATGCCGGTGGTGGTGAACGGGAACCAGTTGAAGTCGGCGTGCGGGAAGGCCGATACGGGTGAGCCGGAGACCAGGTTGGTGCCCGGCATGAGCAGCAGCACGGTCAGCGTGCCCCCGATGAGCGTCGCCAGCAGCCCGCTGCGGGTGTAGCGGCGCCAGAACAGCCCGTACACCAGGGCCGGTGCGATGGCCGAGGCGCCCAGGCAGAAGGAGAGTGTCACCAGGGGCTGCAGGCTGTGGTGCTGCACCAGTGTGGCGAGCAGGATCGTCGGCACGCCTGTGGCGAGCGCCGAGACGCGGGCGAGGGCCATCTCGCGCCGGGCCGGCATCTCCTGCACACGGGCCGCGAACACGTCGTGGGCGAGGGAGTTGGCGCAGGCGAGGATCATCCCGGCGACCGAGGCGAGCAGGGTCAGGAAGATCGCCGTCGTCACCATGGTGAACAGGAAGGTCTCCGCCGTGGACACGTCCGTGCCGAAGGCCGCCCGTGAGCCCAGCAGGTACGCGGTGTTGCCCTGCGGATCGGCCCGGGCGATCACGGCACGGCCGACCAGCGCCGTGGCGCCGAACCCGACCACCGTGATGACCAGCACGAACAGCGCGACGATCGACACCGCCCAGGACATCGAGCGGCGCACCTGGCGGGCGCTGGAGGCGGTGTACATGCGCATGGTGATGTGCGGCAGACAGGCGCCGCCGAGTACCACCGTCAGCTCCGAGGCGACCATGTCGAGGCGGGATTTGCCCGAGGTGCCGAACTCCAGCCCTGAGCGCAGGAAGGCCGGCCCGGCGCCGCTCTGCCGCGAGGCCGCGGTGAACAGCGCGCCCGGATCCCAGTCGAAGCGGCGCAGGATCAGCACGGCGACCACGGCGCCCGAACCGACCAGCATCACGATCTTCAGGATCTGGATGAGCGCGGTGCCCTTCATGCCGCCGATCGCCGCGTAGGCGATCATCAGAGCGCCCAGCGCGACGACGCACGCGGTCTTCAGCGACTCGTCGGTGAAGCCCAGGATGAAGGCCATCAGCTGCCCGGTTCCGGCGAGTTGGACCAGCATCAGCGGCAGCAGCGCGGCGATCGTCACCGCGCAGGCCGTGACGCGCACGCAGCGCCCCGGCAGCCGGCGGGCGAGCGCGTCGCCCATGGTGAACCGGCCCGCGTTGCGCAGCGGTTCGGCCAGCAGGAACATCAGCAGCATCAGCGACAGCGCGGTGCTCAGGGCGAGGACGACTCCGTCGTAGCCGCACAGGGCGATGATTCCGCCGGTGCCGAGGACGGTGGCCGCGGAGATGTAGTCCCCCGCGATGGCGAGGCCGTTGCGCAGCGGGGACAGGGAGCCGTAGCCGGTGTAGAACTCGTCGAGGTCGTCGCGGTCGGGGCCGGTCATCACGCACAGCAGCAGGGTCACCGTGGCGGCGGTGGAGAAGGCGACCAGGGACATGGACTGGGCCGAGCCGCTGAAACCGGCGAAGCCTCCCACGGCGGGAGTGCCGGCGGCGGCGGTCATCGGACGGCTCCCCGGCGTGCGTCCAGTTCGGCCTGCTTGCGGATGCGGTCCGCGAGCGGATCGACGTGCCGGCGCGCGGTGTGCTCGTACAGGGCGATCGCGAGCCAGGTGACCGGGAGTTGGACGAGGGCGAGCAGCAGACCGGCGGGGATGCCGTCGGCGACCGTGCGCGTCATCACGCCGGGCGCGGTCGCGGACAGCACCAGGAACAGGGTGAAGTAGCCCAGCGCGGTGAGCGTGGCCGTACGCCGCTGCCAGCGGTAGGCGCTGCGCAGCACCCGCAGGTCGCTGTGGTGGCCGACGGGTTCACGGGGCGGCCGGCGGTCCGGGCCGGGTGGCGGCGGGGGAGCGGGCTGCCAGGGGTAGGTGAGAGGGGGCGGGTCGTACGGGGGACGGGGCCGGTCGTAGGGCGGTGGGGAGGTGTCGTAGAACGGCTGGGGCGGGTGGTACGAGGAGTGCGGCGGGTCGTAGGACATCCCGGGGCTCCTTGCGTGGCTCGGGTCCGTGGCGGCGGACCGCAGGGAGGTGGGGGGGGCGCGGAGCCACGCACGCTACTCGCGGAGTCCGGGGCGCGCGGCGTTTTCACCAAACTGGCCAGTCGGTATGCGCTTACTACGGAAGAAGCCTTGCCGGCCTGGGGTGTTACCCGCGTTAACCGGCCCCTCGTGCGCTCACTCGTCGCGCACCGGGAACCGCCGCGGTGCCACCAGCAGCAGCACCAGGAAGGCCAGGGCCGCCGCGGCTGCCGCCCCGAGGTACACCGCGTGCACCGCGTCGGCGATCGCGCGCCGGGTCGCCTCCGGGGCCGTACCGGCGTCCAACGCGCGCGTGACGGAGTCCAGATCGCCCGCCCCGCCCAGCCGTGCGGCGAGCATCCCGTTGGCGACGGCGCCGAACAGCGAGGCGCCCAGGGTCTGTCCGGTCTGCCGGCAGAACAGCACGGACGCGGTCGTGGTGCCCCGCTCCGACCAGCCCACCGTCGACTGCACCCCGACGATCAGCGGCAGCTGGAACAGCCCGAGCGCCGCGCCCAGCAGCAGCATCAGCAGCGTCGGCTGCCACCACGAGCCGGGGTAGGGCAGCAGCGGGAACGCGCACAGGATCAGCGCGGCCAGCCCGATGCCGAGCAGCGCGGTGTCCCGGAAGCCGATGCGCCGGTAGACGTGCTGGCTGAGCGCCGCAGACACCGGCCAGCTGAGCGTCCACACCGACAGCACGAAACCGGCGGCCACGGGCGCGAGTCCGAGCACCGACTGCGCGTACGTCGGCAGGAACACGCTCGGCGCCACCATCAGCAGGCCCAGCGCGCCGAGCGCCAGATTGACCGCCGCGATCGTCCGGCGCCGCCACACCCACCCGGGGATGATCGGCTGCGTCGCCCGCCGCTCCACCACGACCACCACACCGGCCAGCGCCAGGCCGGTGCCGAAGAGCGTGAGCGAGGGCGCCGACAGCCACGGCCAGGCGACCCCGCCCTGCACCAGCGCCGTCAGCAGCACCCCGCCGCACGCGAACACCGCGAGCGCGCCGGCCCAGTCCACGCGCGCGTGGACCGCGTTTTCCGGGTTCTCCGGCTCCTTCGGCCTCTCCCGCTCGGGCTCGTGGAGATGACGGACGATCAGCCACAGCGCGGCGGCGCCGATCGGCAGGTTGATCAGGAAGATCCAGCGCCAGTCGGCGTACGCGGCGAGCACCCCGCCGAGCCCTGGCCCCGCCACCGCCGACACCGCCCACACCGTGGACAGCTTCGACTGGATCTTCGGGCGCTCCGCCAGCGGATACAGATCGGCGGCCAGCGTCTGCACGGTGCCCTGCAACGCCCCGCCGCCCAGCCCCTGCACGATCCGGAACGCGATCAGCGCCGCCATGTTCCAGGCGCCCGCGCACAGCAGCGAGCCCAGCAGGAACACGGCCGCGCCCGTCACCAGCACCGGCTTGCGGCCGAAGGTGTCGGACAGCTTGCCGTAGACGGGGAGCGTGACGGTCACGGCGAGCAGATAGCCGGAGAAGAGCCAGGAGAAGACGGAGAACCCGCCGAGGTCGCCGACGATCTGCGGTACGGCCGTGGAGACGATGGTGGCGTCGAGCGCGGCCAGCGCCATCGCCAGCATCAGCGCGGCGACCACCGCGCCCCGCCGCCGGGTGTCCTGCCGCCGCACCGCGCCGCCGCGTATCGCGGGTGTCGTACTCCCCACCGGACCCCTCCCGTGCTCCCGCCGGGCACTCCCGTGCCCCGTGCATCCATCTCCGGTACGACAGCTTCCCACGCGCCGCACGCCTTGCCTCCGACGCGACGGCTTGACCCTGACGCGACGGCAGGGTGGAGGCTTTGCGCACCGAAGGGTGGAGACGACCCCGAGGAGAACTCCGCCCGCGGGTGGAGCACCCCTAGGGGTACCTCCTTACTTCGGCCCGGGAAGGGTTCGTTCCGGCGGAGGACGAGAGTGGCTGGGCCCGGTCCTTAACCTGGCTTTACGCCGCCGAGGGGCGGCTGACCGCACCGGCGGGGTGGGGTTTTCCCCCGGGAAAGAGGGGGCCTCGCACCAGCGCGCGAGGGCCCCGCCGACCGCGAGACTCGACGACGTACCCGAGAACGAGGCCCTGGCGTGCCAGGGCACAACTCACCGACATGCCGACCGACATAGGAGACATACCGTGACATCGGCTGTGACCATTCCCAGGCACGGGGGCACTGGAGGGCGTACGGCCGTTGCCGCGCGGGCGCGGCAGGTCGTGAAGGCGTACGGGGCCGGCGAGACCCGCGTCGTCGCCCTCGATCACGTCGACGTGGACATCGCGCGGGGCCAGTTCACCGCCATCATGGGCCCCTCGGGGTCCGGCAAGTCCACGCTCATGCACTGCCTCGCCGGACTCGACACCGTCACCGGCGGCCAGATCTACCTGGACGAGACCGAGATCACCGGCCTGAAGGACAAGAAGCTCACCCAGCTGCGCCGGGACCGGATCGGCTTCATCTTCCAGGCGTTCAACCTGCTGCCGACCCTGAACGCCCTCGAGAACATCACGCTGCCCATGGACATCGCCGGGCGCAAGCCGGACAAGGCCTGGCTGGACCGCGTGGTGGAGACCGTCGGGCTCGCCGGACGGCTCAAGCACCGGCCGGCCCAGCTCTCCGGCGGCCAGCAGCAGCGCGTCGCCGTGGCCCGCGCCCTCGCCGCCCGCCCCGAGATCATCTTCGGGGACGAGCCGACCGGAAACCTCGACTCGCGCGCGGGCGCGGAAGTCCTCGGCTTCCTGCGGCGGTCCGTGGACGAACTCGGCCAGACCATCGTGATGGTCACCCACGACCCCGTCGCCGCCTCCTACGCCGACCGCGTGCTCTACCTCGCCGACGGCCGGATCGTCGACGAGATGTACAACCCGACGGCCGATCAGGTCCTGGACCGCATGAAGGACTTCGACGCCCGGGGGCGTACGTCATGACCGTCCTGAAGACCTCGCTGCGCAACTTCTTCGCGCACAAGGGCCGCATGGCGCTCTCGGCGATCGCGGTCCTGCTGTCGGTGGCGTTCGTGTGCGGCACCCTGGTGTTCACCGACACGATGAACACCACCTTCGACAAGCTGTTCCAGGCCACGTCCTCGGACGTGACGGTCAGCGCGAAGGGCTCCTCCGACACCGGTGAGACCACCTCCCGCACCGGGAAGCCGCCGGTCATGCCGGCCTCCGTGGTCGGCAAGGTCCGAGGCGCCCAGGGCGTCGAGAAGGCCGAGGGCACGGTGGGCTCCACCTCGATGACCGTCATCGACGCCCACCGGGACAAGCTGTCGCCGAGCAGCGGCGCGCCGACCATCGTCGGCAGCTGGAACAGCAACGACGCCCGCACCATGAAGATCACCAAGGGTACGGCGCCCAAGGGCCCGGACCAGGTCATGGTCGACGAGGACACCGCCGCCAAGCACCACCTGAAGCTCGGTGACGACATCGGCATGATCTCGGTCGTCGGCACGCACCACGCGCGCGTGTCCGGCATCGCCGCCTTCCAGGTCACCAACCCCGGCGCGGCGATCTTCTACCTGGACGTGAAGACCGCCCAGCAGACCCTGGTCGGCAAGACCGGCGTCTACACCAACGTCAACGTCACCGCCGCCCACGGCGTGACGAACGACCAGCTGAAGAAGAACGTCACCGCCGCCCTCGGCCACGGCTACAAGGTGCAGACCGCCAAGGAGGTCGCGGACGCCAACCAGAAGAGCGTCGAGAGCTTCCTGAACGTCATGAAGTACGCGATGCTCGGCTTCGCCGGGATCGCCTTCCTCGTCGGCATCTTCCTGATCATCAACACCTTCTCCATGCTGGTCGCCCAGCGCACCCGCGAGATCGGCCTGATGCGCGCCATCGGCTCCTCCCGCAGGCAGGTCAACCGGTCGGTGCTGATCGAGGCGCTGCTGCTCGGCGTGATCGGCTCCGTGCTCGGCGTCGGCGCGGGCGTCGGCATCGCGGTCGGCCTGATGAAGCTCATGGGCAAGATGGGCATGCACCTGTCGACCGACGATCTGACCGTCGCCTGGACGACCCCCGCCGTCGGCCTGCTCCTCGGTGTCGTGGTCACCGTCCTGGCCGCCTATCTGCCCGCCCGCCGCGCCGGCAAGGTCTCCCCGATGGCCGCCCTGCGCGACGCCGGCGCCCCGGCCGACGCCAGGGCCGGCGCCGTCCGGGCCGTGATCGGCCTGCTCCTCACCGCCGCCGGCGGCTGGAGCCTGTACGTCGCCGCGACCGCCGACAAGGCCAAGGCCGGCTCGGGCTGGCTGGGCCTGGGCGTGGTGACCACGCTGATCGGTTTCGTCGTCATCGGCCCGCTGCTGGCCGCCGGACTGGTCCGTGTCCTCGGCGCGATCATCCTGCGGGTCTTCGGTCCCGTGGGCCGGATGGCCGAGCGCAACGCGCTGCGCAACCCGCGCCGCACCGGCGCCACCGGCGCGGCCCTGATGATCGGCCTGGCCCTGGTGGCCTGCCTGTCGGTGGTGGGCTCCTCCATGGTGGCCTCGGCCACCGACCAGCTCGACAAGACCGTCGGCACCGACTTCATCATCCAGGGCGACCAGGAGTACACGCTGATCAACCCGCAGATGGTGCAGAGGATCAAGGCCACGCCCGGCCTGGAGCGCGTCACCGAGTACAAGCTCCTGGACGCGGACCTGGCCACGCCGGACGGCCGGGTCTCGAAGAAGGAGACCATCAACGCGGCCGACCCGACCTACGCGCAGGACCTGCGCACCAAGACGGTCGCCGGCAACCTCGCCGACGCCTACAAGCCCGACTCGATGTCCGTCTTCGAGGGCTTCGCCAAGAAGCACGGCATCAAGCTCGGCTCCACCGTCTCGGTCGACTTCAAGGACGGTACGACGGCCAAGCTGACGGTCCGCGCGATCACCAGCGACGACGTCGTGGTCGACAAGGGCGCGATGTACGCCTCCATCGCCACCGCCGCGAAGTACGTGCCGGCCGACCGGATGCCGCTGGACCAGCTGGTCTTCGCCACCGCCAAGGACGGGCAGGAGGCGGCCGCCTACAAGGCGCTGAAATCGACGCTGCGCGACGACCCGGCCCTGACCGTGCGCGACCAGACCGACTACAAGAAGGCGCTGAAGGACCAGATCGGCCAGCTGCTGAACATGATCTACGGCCTGCTGGCCCTCGCGATCATCGTCGCGGTCCTGGGTGTGGTGAACACCCTGGCCCTGTCGGTGGTCGAGCGGACCCGGGAGATCGGCCTCATGCGGGCCATCGGGCTCTCCCGCCGCCAGCTGCGCCGCATGATCCGCCTGGAGTCCGTGGTGATCGCCGTCTTCGGCGCCCTGCTCGGCCTCGGGCTGGGCATGGGCTGGGGCGCGACCGCCCAGCAGCTCCTCGCGCTGGAGGGCCTGAAGGTCCTGGACATCCCCTGGCCGACGATCATCACGGTCTTCATCGCCTCGGCCTTCGTGGGCCTGTTCGCCGCGCTGATCCCGGCGTTCCGGGCGGGCCGGATGAACGTGCTGAACGCGATCGCCACGGACTAGCCGCGCAGGCCGGGCCGACGGTACGACCACCGCATACGGGGGTTGCGGGGGAAAGACCCGGTGCCGGGGAGTCCTGGGGACTCCCCGGCACCGGGTCTTTGTGCGGCGGGCCGAGCCGGGACCCCGTGGGATCACCTCTAGGCCGGCCGAGACGGGTGGGCGCGCCGGCCGCGGCACCGGCCCCGAGGTAGCGGAGTTGTCCACAGCCTCCGACGCCACCCCCGACGGAGTCGTACGCTGGACACCCCCGGTCGCCACCCGCGCCGGGCTGCTTGCGTTGCCCACCCCTGGACGGAAAAAGCCCCATGAGCCTGCACGGTCTGCTCGACGCCGTCGTCAAGGACCCCGCCCTCGCGGAAGCGATCACGGCGGCCGCGGACGGCAACCGCATGCACGTCGACCTCGTCGGCCCCCCGGCGGCCCGCCCCTTCACGGTCGCCGCGCTCGCCCGCGAGGCCGGCCGCCCGGTGCTGGCGGTCACGGCCACGGGCCGCGAGGCCGAGGACCTGGCGGCGGCCCTGCGCTCCCTGCTGCCCGCCGAGGGCGTCGTGGAGTACCCCTCCTGGGAGACTCTCCCGCACGAGCGGCTCAGCCCGCGCAGCGACACCGTCGGCCGCCGCCTCGCCGTGCTGCGCCGCCTGGCCCACCCCAGCCCGGACGACCCCGAGACCGGCCCCGTCTCCGTCGTCGTAGCGCCCGTGCGCTCCGTGCTGCAGCCGCAGGTGAAGGGCCTCGGCGACCTGGAGCCGGTGTCCTTGAGGACCGGCCAGACCGCCGACCTGAACGACATCGTGGAAGCCCTCGCGGCCGCCGCCTACGCGCGCGTGGAGCTCGTCGAGAAGCGCGGCGAGTTCGCCGTGCGCGGCGGCATCCTGGACGTGTTCCCGCCCACCGAGGAACACCCCCTGCGCGTCGAGTTCTGGGGCGACGACGTCGAGGAGATCCGCTACTTCAAGGTCGCCGACCAGCGCTCCCTCGAAGTCGCCGAGCACGGCCTGTGGGCGCCGCCGTGCCGCGAACTGCTGCTCACCGACGACGTCCGCGCACGCGCGCGCGCCCTCGCCGAAGAGCACCCGGAGCTCGGCGAACTCCTGAACAAGATCGCCGAGGGCATCGCCGTCGAGGGCATGGAATCCCTCGCCCCCGTCCTCGTCGACGACATGGAACTGCTCCTCGACGTCCTCCCCAAGGGCGCGATGGCCGTGGTCTGCGACCCGGAGCGGGTCCGTACGCGCGCCGCCGACCTCGTGGCCACCTCCCAGGAGTTCCTGCAGGCCTCCTGGGCGGCCACCGCAGGCGGCGGCGAGGCCCCGATCGACGTCGGCGCCGCCTCCCTGTGGTCCATCGCCGACGTCCGCGACCACGCGCGCGAGCTGGACATGATGTGGTGGTCGGTGTCGCCCTTCGCGGCCGATCTCGAACTCGACGCGGACACCCTCAAGCTCGGCATGCACGCGCCCGAGACCTACCGCGGCGACACCGCGCGGGCCCTCGCCGACACCAAGGGCTGGCTCGCCGACGGCTGGCGCGCGGTCTTCGTCACCGAGGGCCACGGCCCGGCCGCCCGCACCGCGGAGGTGCTCGGCAACGAGGGCATCGCCGCCCGCCTGGACGCCGACCTCGGCGAGCTGAGCCCGTCGGTGGTGCACGTCTCCTGCGGCTCGATCGAGTACGGCTTCGTGGACCCGGCCCTCAAGCTCGCCGTGCTCACCGAGACCGACCTGTCCGGCCAGCGCGCGACCGGCCGCGAGGGCGCCCGGATGCCGGCCCGCCGCCGCAAGACCATCGACCCGCTCACCCTGGAGTCGGGCGACTACATCGTCCACGAACAGCACGGCGTCGGCCGCTACATCGAGATGGTGCAGCGCACGGTGCAGGGCGCCACCCGCGAGTACCTGGTCGTGGAGTACGCACCCGCCAAGCGCGGCCAGCCCGGCGACCGCCTCTACATCCCGACCGACCAGCTGGAGCAGATCACCAAGTACGTCGGCGGCGAGGCCCCCACCCTGCACCGGCTCGGCGGCGCCGACTGGACGAAGACCAAGGCACGCGCGAAGAAGGCCGTCAAGGAGATCGCCGCCGACCTGATCAAGCTCTACAGCGCGCGCATGGCCGCCCCCGGCCACTCCTTCGGCACCGACACGCCCTGGCAGCGCGAGCTGGAGGACGCCTTCCCCTACGCCGAGACCCCGGACCAGCTCACCACCATCGCCGAGGTCAAGGAGGACATGGAGAAGACCGTCCCCATGGACCGCCTGATCTGCGGCGACGTCGGCTACGGCAAGACCGAGATCGCGGTGCGGGCCGCCTTCAAGGCCGTACAGGACGGAAAGCAGGTCGCGGTCCTGGTGCCGACGACCCTGCTGGTGCAGCAGCACTTCGGGACGTTCTCCGAGCGGTACGCGCAGTTCCCGGTGAGCGTGAAGGCCCTGTCCCGGTTCCAGACCGACACCGAGGCCAAGGCCGTCCTGGAGGGACTGAAGGACGGCGCCGTGGACGTCGTCATCGGCACCCACCGCCTGTTCTCCTCCGAGACGAAGTTCAAGGACCTCGGCCTCGTCATCGTCGACGAGGAGCAGCGCTTCGGCGTCGAGCACAAGGAGCAGCTGAAGAAGCTCCGCGCCAACGTCGACGTGCTGACCATGTCCGCCACCCCCATCCCGCGCACCCTGGAGATGGCGGTCACCGGCATCCGCGAGATGTCCACGATCACCACGCCCCCGGAGGAGCGCCACCCGGTGCTCACCTTCGTCGGGCCGTACGAGGAGAAGCAGATCGGCGCCGCCATCCGCCGCGAACTGCTGCGCGAGGGCCAGGTCTTCTACATCCACAACCGTGTGGAGTCCATCGACCGCGCGGCGGCGAGGCTCCGCGAGATCGTCCCCGAGGCACGCATCGCCACCGCCCACGGCCAGATGTCGGAGTCGGCGCTGGAGCAGGTCGTCGTCGACTTCTGGGAGAAGAGGTTCGACGTCCTCGTCTCGACCACGATCGTCGAGTCCGGCATCGACATCTCCAACGCCAACACCCTCATCGTGGAGCGCGGCGACACCTTCGGCCTGTCCCAGCTGCACCAGCTGCGCGGCCGCGTCGGCCGCGGCAGGGAGCGCGGCTACGCGTACTTCCTGTACCCGCCGGAGAAGCCGCTGACGGAGACGGCGCACGAGCGCCTGGCCACCATCGCCCAGCACACCGAGATGGGCGCGGGCATGTACGTGGCGATGAAGGACCTGGAGATCCGCGGCGCCGGCAACCTGCTCGGCGGCGAGCAGTCCGGGCACATCGCGGGCGTCGGCTTCGACCTGTACGTCCGCATGGTCGGCGAGGCGGTCGCCGACTACCGGCGCCAGCTGGAGACCGGCGAGATCGAGGAGGAGCCGCCGCTCGAGGTCAAGATCGAGCTGCCCGTCGACGCGCACGTCCCGCACGACTACGCGCCCGGCGAGCGCCTGCGCCTCCAGGCCTACCGCGCCATCGCCTCCGCCAACTCCGAGGAGGACATCAAGGCCGTCCGCGAGGAACTCACCGACCGCTACGGCAAGCTGCCCGAACCCGTGGAGAACCTGCTGCTGGTGGCCGGCCTCAGGATGCTCGCCCGCGCGTGCGGCGTCGGCGAGATCGTCCTGCAGGGCACCAACATCCGCTTCGCGCCGGTGGAGTTGCGCGAGTCGCAGGAACTGCGGGTCAAGCGCCTCTACCCCGGCACGGTCATCAAGCCGTCCGTGAACCAGGTGCTGGTCCCGCGCCCGAAGACCGCGAAGGTCGGCGGCAAGCCGCTGGTCGGCCGCGAACTGCTCGGCTGGGTAGGCGAGTTTTTGGCCTCGGTCCTGGGGTCTTAGAGGTTCTAGGAGTCGTAGGAGCCGTAGGGCGGCGCACGCCCCGGCGGCATGTCGTGAGCGGGCTCACGCGCGTGCCGGTGGTGCTCCCCCGTACGGCACCGCCATGCCCCGACTCGACCGCGGTCGGCCCGCCGTCCGCCCGCAAGCACCGTTTGGTCCCCCTCTGAAGGAGGCCTCGCGGCGGTTACCGTAAGGGACGGAACGATTCCGCCCGTGTCCGACGGGCGGACCCGGGCGAGTGAGGGGGACGCATCGTGGCGCGTCTGAGGGATGGGGCGGTCACCGCCGTGGCCGTGCTGGTCGCGGTGACCGGCTGCAAGTCCGGGCAGAGCAAGGGGACCTCCGGATCCCAGGGCGGCGGCAACGGCGCGGTCCTGGCCGCCGTCGACTCACTGGCCGTCAAGGGCCGGGCGCCGAAGACCGGTTATGCGCGGGCCCGGTTCGGCACCGCCTGGGCGGACACCGACTCCAACTCCTGCGACACCCGCGACGACATACTCAAGCGCGATCTGAAGGCCGTGAGGTTCGCCGGCGGCACCTGCAAGGTCTCCTACGGCCTGCTGGAGCCCGACCCCTACTCCGGCAAGGACATCACCTACCGGCGCGGCCGCAGCCAGGTCGACATCGACCACGTCGTCCCCCTCTCCGACGCCTGGCAGAAGGGCGCCAAGTACTGGGACGCCGGCAAGCGCATAGCCCTGGCCAACGACCCCCTCAACCTCATCGCGGTCGACGCGAGCACCAACCGCGGCAAGGGCGACGGCGACGCGGCCACCTGGCTGCCGCCCAACAAGGGGTACCGCTGCACCTATGTGGCGGCCCAGGTCGCGGTGAAGAAGAAGTACGACCTGTGGGTCACCGCCGCCGAGAAGGCCGCCATGAAGAAGGTCCTCAACGGCTGCCCCGACCAGAAACTCCCCACGGGCGGCAACCCCACCAAGGCACCGGACCGTTTCCGCGCCCGCTGAACGGGGCCGGCCTCCATGACCGTGGGCGCCTCGCTGGAGGAGTGGCGCCGCTGGAACGGGCTGCCGTTCGACACCGCGGCCGACGGCGAGGTGCCCGGCGCACCGGTCCCGGTCCGCTGCGAACCGGAGCGCGGATACGCCGTCTGCGTCGAGCCCAACGTGTGGATGCGGCACCCGCTGTAAGCGGGTGCCGCATCCACCCCCCCGGTCAGGCGGTCTTCAGGCCCTTCAGGTTGCCCAGGATCTGCGTCGTCACCTTCTTCGCGGTGGCCGCTCCGTCGTCGGTGCCCGCCGTGGACAGCACGGTGATCACGGAGTTGCCGGAACGAACCGCGATGAGCGTGGAGCCGTTCTCCCACGCGCCGCTCGTCAGCGTCATCGTGTAGGCCTCGTCCCCGAGCCCGGCCGTGGACTTCCCCGTGAGCTTCACCTTGGCGTGCGCGTCGGTGTCCGTGAAGGTGGCGCACTCGCCGGCGACCGTCTGCAGCTGCTTGAGCACCGCGCTCGCGGTGGTGCCCTGGAACGCGTCGATCTCCTGGGCCACTTCCTCGGTCTTGTCGTGGTTCACGTAGTCGTTCTGCGCGAACGACACGCCCCCCTTGAAGCCGGTCACCTGGATCCAGGACGTGCTCTCAAGCCTCGTGCAGTCCGGCTTCGCGGTGCTCCGGGCGGACGGGGAGAGGAACTGGCCGCCGCTGTCCGAGGCGCCGTCGGCCTCGGAGGTGAACCCGGCCGGGAAGACCGACGCGGGCGCCAGCGCCTTCTTCAACTGCGTGCCGGTGGCGAGATGGGCGTTCGGGTCCTTCGCCTTGGCCGGCTTGGCGCTCGCCCCGCCGGTGTCGGCGGAGGAGCCGGAGGAACAGGCGGTGAGGGCCAGCGGGAGCGCCGCGACGGCGAGCAGCGTGGCGACACGGGGGGTGAGGCGCATGACAGTCCTTCAGAGCTGGGTGTTACGGGGACGTGGGTTACGGCATGCCGTACGGCGTCCGGAACCGGTCCGGCCGCCCGGGGTCGGGCCCGGGCAGCCGGAGCCGGTGGGACAGGTTCGGTGAGCGGTGAGCGGTGAGCGGTGAGAGTGCGTGGTGCGTGGTGCACGGTACGTGGGTGCGCCGTGCGTGAGTGAGCGGTTGACGCGTGGTGCGCGGTGCGTGGCTTGGTTGAGCGGTGTTCGGTGAGCGGCGGTGGGAAGGGCCGGCTCAGGCCGCCTTCTTCCAGTCGCCGCAGCCGGTGGTCTTGAAGTAGGCGTCGCTCGGGCTGATGGTGACGACGGCCGTACCGGTCACGTTGTTGTTGGCGATGATCGAGTTCAGCCCGTGCTCGGCGTCCTTGGTGCGCTCCCAGTAGCAGGAGTCGTCGGCGTTGCCGGTCGACTTGTAGGTGCCCGGCGCGATGTCCGTGCCCACCTTGAACATGCCGCCGTCGCCGTCCATGGAGGAGGCGGGCGTGCCCTTCGACTTGGGGTCGACGGCCTCCCAGTCCTCGCAGCCGCTGGACTTGAAGATCTTGTCGGTGGGCTTGACGGTCACGTAACTCGTGCCGGTGACGTTGTCGTTCGCCAGCAGCGAGTCCATCTCGCCCTTGGCGTCCTTGGCGCGCTCCCAGTAGCACATGTCGTCGGAGTTGCCGGTCGTGCGGTACGTGCCCGGCTTCACGTCCGAGCCGACCTGGTACTCGCCGTCGCCGGCGATGGCGGCCTTCTTCTTCCCGGACGCCTGCCCGGCCCCCGAGCCCTTCTTGTCCTTGGTGCCGCCGGGGGTGTGCTCGGCGGAGGCGGAAGAGCCCTTGCCGCTGTCGCCGGAACCGCCGTCCTTGCCGTTGCCGCCGGCGTTCGCCGACACGGCGGCGATGACGACGATCCCCACGACGGCGCCCAGCGAGACCTTGGCTTTCATGCCCATGGCGAATCCCTCCCCAAAGCGGCGGCCTCCCCCTCCGGTGGCCGCTCGTTCGCTGGGTCAATAAGACCAGAGTCTGTGAACCGAGTCAACACGATTCACAGGATTGGAGGAGTACACGGCGTGAATGTGCGGATCATGTGTACGCCGGTATGCTCGGCGCACACACGGGACGAGGGGAGCGGGGCCGGTGCAGGACAACGCGACAGAGGTGACCGCGGCGGGGATCGCCCGGCTCGCCGGAGTGGGCCGGGCCGCCGTCAGCAACTGGCGCCGCCGGCACGCCGATTTCCCCAAACCGGTCGGCGGCACCGAGACCAGCCCGTCCTTCGCGCTCGCCGAGGTCGAGGCCTGGCTGCGCAAGCAGGGCAAACTCGCCGAGGTCCCGCTGCGGGAACGCGTCTGGCAGCAACTCGTCGGGCACCCCGAGGGCCCGCTGACCGCCCTGGTCCACGCGGGCTGCGCCCTGCTGCTGATCCACGAGCGCCCCACCGTCTGGCTCGACGCGAGCGCCGGCTCCGACGCGCGCCTCGCCGCGATCCTGCCGGGCGCGCTGGAACAGGTGCTGACGGCACGTTTCGGCAGCGTGCCGGGGCGTGAGGGGCGCGCCGGGGGGAGTGCGGGGGCGGGTGTGAATGAGTCCGGCGGTGCGGAGGGTGTGAACAGCGCGGCCGCCGGGCCTGGTGTGAACGCAGGCCCCATCGCATCGGGCGTGAAGTCGGATCCGTTGGTGCCCGATGTGAACCCGGACCCGAAGGCGCCGGATGTGAACCATGCGCTCCCGACCGCCGCTGTGAACCCCTCACCCACGGGCCAGGCTGTGAACACCCCACCAGCTGTTCACAACACCGCCGCCGTTCACGGCACCCCCGCAGCCGCCACCGGCTCCCCCACCTCCACCCCGGCCACCCCCACCCCCCGCACCCCCACCGGCCCCCAACTCCTTCCCTCCGCCACTCTCCTGCGCGGTGCCGCCGAGCTGGCCGCCGAGATCGGGGCGCGGCAGGCCTTCGAGTTCCTGCTGGGCCGGCACCTGGACGCCAACCCCCGCCAGTACACGCTCACCCCGGCCGAACTCGCCGGTCTCATGGCCGACCTCGCCGGCCCCGCCCGTACCGTCCTGGACCCCGCCTGCGGCACCGGCGCCCTGCTGCGAGCCGTCGACACCCGCCCCGACCAAGAGCTGTACGCCCAGGACAGCGCGCCCGGCCTGGCCGCGCTCACCGCGCTGCGGCTCGCACTGCACTCCCGGGCCGGCGTGCGCGGCGCCGCCGGCGACACCCTGCGCGCCGACGCCTACCCGGAGCTGCGCGCCGACGCGGTGCTGTGCCATCCGCCGTTCAACGAGCGCAACTGGGGCCACGACGAGCTCGCCTACGACCCACGCTGGGAGTACGGCTTCCCGGCCCGTACCGAGTCCGAACTCGCCTGGGTGCAGCACGCCCTGGCCCGGCTCGCCGACGGCGGATCCGCCGTGCTGCTCATGCCGCCGGCCGCCGCCTCCCGCCGCTCCGGGCGCCGGATCCGCGCCGACCTGCTGCGCCGGGGCGCGCTCAGGGCGGTGGCCGCGCTGCCGGTCGGGGCGGCGCCGCCGTACAACATCCCGCTGCACGTATGGGTGCTGCGCCGCCCCGAACGGACGCCGGCGTCGCCCGAGGTGCTGCTCGTGGACACCGGGAGGTTCGCCGGGGAGGGACGCGGCGGACCGGACTGGCCGGCGGTGCGGGAGGCCGTACTGGACGCCTGGCGCGCCTTCGAACGCGAGGGGCGGCTGGCGCAGCGGCCGGGGCTCGCCCGTTCCGTGCCGGTCATCGAGCTCCTCGACGACGACGTCGACCTCGCGCCCGCCCGCCATCTGCCGCCGGCCGCCGTGGCCGACGGCGCGGAGCAGCTCACGGCGGTGCGCGAGCGCCTCGGCACGACCCTGCGCCTGACCGGCGAGCTCACTCCGCCGCCCGCCGCCCCCGCGCCGGGCGCGCGCTGGCCGCTCACCACCATCGGTGAACTCGCGCGCGGGGGCGCGCTGCTGATGCGCACCGGCGGAAACGGCGGCCACGCGCGCGTGCCCGTGCTCACCGACCACGACGTCCTCGTCGGCACGGCGCCCTCCGGGGCGCTTCCGGAGAGCGAGGAGGAGGCGGTGCTGACCGAGCCGGGAGACGTCGTCGTACCGGTGCTGGGCGGCGGCTCGGTGGCGCGCGTGATCGACGACGCGACGGGGGGCGCCGCCCTGGGGCGCAACCTCGTCCTGCTGCGCCCCGATCGCACGGCGCTCGACCCGTGGTTCCTCGCCGGGTTCCTGCGCGGCACCGCGAACAACCGGCAGGCCAGCAGCTACGCCTCCACCGCGACCCGGCTCGACGTGCGCCGTCTGCAGCTGCCCCGGCTCCCGCTGGACGAACAGCGGCGCTACGGCGCACGCTTCCGCGCACTCGACGAGTTCGAGCGGGCGCTGCGCCACGCGAGCCGGCTCGGGGAACAACTCGTGCGCGGGATGTACGACGGGCTCACCGACGGCACGGTGGCGCCCGACTGACGGCGGGCCGGGGGCCGTTCGCGCCCTGGTACTGTCGCCGGCCGACGGCGTCCCGCGGGCTGTGGAGTGCTCACCGGCGGCCGTGCCGGTCGCCGGTTCGCGGTGTGGGGCGGACAACGGTTCGGTACAACAGGGACGCTTGTCCGTGTCCTTGTCGGCGTCGGGTCATATGCTCGAAGCGACAATCGGACGACCGGCGTTCTCCGCCCGACGGAGCACGCCGGTCGGACACGCACGCCCACATCAGGCATCAGGAGCAGTCATGCAAGGCCTCGGCTACCAGCCGGTGAAGCAGCCGCCGCACACCGCGTGGCTGGTTCTGCTGCGTGTGCTGTTCGTGGTGATCGGGTTCTTCAGCATCGGCCTCATGGCCTGGGCGATGCTGCTGCGGCTGGCGATCGTCACACGACGGGCGCTGGACTGGTGCCTGTTCGTCGCCGCGCTGGTCGCCGACATCCTCAGCCTGGTGCTGATAGGCACCGAGCCCGGCGACGACATCCACACCGCGGCCGGCTACTTCGGCATGTTCCTGCTGCTGGGCACGCTGGTGGGCACGATCGCGTACTACCTCGCCGCGGAAATCCGCCACTACTCGCGCTGGCAGCAGGCGTACGCGTCGCGGGCCGGGCAGGCCGGGTACGCCTATCCAGGCCCCGCGAACCCCTACACCGCGGCGACCGTCCCGACCGTGCCGATGGGCCGGGCGGGCCACGACACGCCCTTCCCGCCGGCCCCGATCGCCCCGCACACCCCGCCCCCGATGCCGCACACGCCCGTGCCCCAGCCGCCGCCGACCACCCCGCCGCCGCGGCGCCCGGCGCCCAGCCACATCGACCAGGTGCGCGCCGAACTGGACGAACTGAGCGACTATCTGCGCAAGCACGACGGGCAGCAGCACGGCCGGCCCGACGGCCATGAGGGCGGAAGGTGACCGTGGCGACAGGACGTGTCGTCGCCGGCCGGTACGAGCTGTCCACGCTCATCGGACAGGGCGGCATGGGCCAGGTGTGGACGGCGTACGACCGGCGGCTGGACCGGCGTGTGGCGGTCAAGCTGCTGCGCCCGGACAAGGTGGCGGGCCAGGAGGCGGACGAACTGCGCCGCCGGTTCATGCGCGAGTGCCGGGTGACGGCGCAGGTGGACCACCCCGGCCTGGTGACCGTGCACGACGCGGGAAGCGAGGGCGAGGAGCTGTTCCTCGTCATGCAGTACGTCGACGGCGCCGACCTGTCCGACCATCTCGCCGAGCACGATCCGTACCCGTGGCAGTGGGCGGTCGCGGTGGCCGCGCAACTGTGCGCCGTGCTGAGCGCCGTGCACGCCGTGCCGATCGTGCACCGCGACCTCAAGCCGCGCAACGTGATGGTGAAGCAGGACGGCACGGTCACCGTGCTCGACCTGGGCGTGGCGTCCGTCATGGACACCGACACCACCCGCCTGACCCACACCGGCTCCCCGATCGGCTCGCCCGCCTACATGGCGCCGGAACAGGCGATGGGCGGGGCGGTCGGCCCGTACACCGACCTGTACGCGCTCGGCGTGCTGATGCACGAACTGCTCAGCGGGGACGTGCCGTTCGCGGGTTCGACGGCGCTCGGGGTGCTGCACCGGCACCTGTACGAGCCCCCGCTGCCCGTGCGCCGTATCCGCCCCGAGGTCCCCGAGGCGCTGGAGACGCTGGTCCTGCGCCTGCTCGCCAAGGACCCGCAGCACCGGCCGGCGTCCGCGCAGGAGGTCTACGAGGACCTGGCGGCGCTCCTGCCGGCGCGCGGCATGCCCACCGGGGCGCCCTTGGACCCCACGCGCCCCTTCCTGCGCCCGCACGCCCCGTGGCCGGACCGCGCGCGGACCCCCGCGCCCCAGCCCGCCCCCGTCGCGCCGCCGCCGATGGCCGAGAAGCCCGACGTCGCCGCCGCCGTGGACGAGGTCAAGCGGCTGCTCGGGGAGGGGCGCATCACCCAGGCCGTGGACATTTTGGGCGCGATCCTGCCCGCCGCCGCCGAGCAGCACGGCGAGCACTCCCCGGTCGTGCGCACCCTGCGCAAGCAGTACGCGGCCACGCTCATGGACGACGGCCAGTACCGGCGCGCGCTGCCCGAACTGCGCCGCCTCGCCGACGAACGCGCCGCCGAGGCCGGCCAGGCCGACCCGCAGTCCCTGCGCTACCGCTACGAGGCCGCGCAGTGCCTGGAGCAGCTGGGCCAGCCGGCGGCGGCGCTCGCCGAGTACCGCGCGCTGCTGCCGTACTACGAGAACCAGTACGTCTCCGGCGACCCGCAGCTCGCCCACGACGTCCGCCGGCGCATCGGCCATCTGCTGCTCGCCCTCGGCGACCGGCCCTCCGCCCTCGACACCCTCGCCCGGCTGCTGATGGACGTGGAACGGCTGCACGGCCCCGGCTATCCGATGGCCATGGAGATCCGGCGCACCCTGCAATGGCTGGGGCAGGTGCGCGGTTGACCATGCCGCTGCCCGGGAGGGTCCTGTGAACTCCCGTGGCGCGGCGACGGCATCGGTATCGCCGTCGGACACGTGCCGGGGACGGAAGTCACGTGCGCCGAGCCCTCGGCGGCGGCGCGACGGTGCCCGAAGCGCGCGCGAATCGTTGGTCGAATGGGTTGGCCCAGGCCTCCCCACTGCCTAACATCGATCACCGCAAGACTTTGTGCACCGCCGCACAATCTCCCCTTGGAGGTTTCCTTGCACCGCCGCCGTCGCACCGCGCTCGTCCTCACCGCCGCGATCGCCGCCGCGGCACCCCTGCTGACCGCCTGCGGAAACAACGCCCACCCGGGCGCCGCGGCCGTCGTGGGAGGACAGCGGATCACCGTCGCGCAGCTGGAGAGCCGGGTCGACGAGGTCCGCAGGGCACAGCGGGCCGCGGTGCCGGACGAGACCCAGTACCAGCAGGTCCTGGCTTCCACCAGCAGCCTCACCCGGGACACCCTGCACAACATGGTCCTCGACCGGGTGCTGCACCGTGCCGCGCGGGACGCGGGCATCACGGTCAGCCGCGAGGAGGTCCAGCAGATGCGCGCGGGGCTTGAGCAGCAGGCAGGCGGCCTCAAGGGGCTGCAGATCGCCTGGCTGCAGAAGTACGGCATCGCCCCGGCCCGCCTCGACGACAACCTCCGGCTCCAGCTGGAGGCGCAGAAGCTGGCCAGGCAGCTCGGCACCGACACCAGCCAGCCCGCCTTCTGGAAGGCGCTGTCCAAGGCGTCCCAGGAACTCCACATCGACCTCAACCCGCGCTACGGCAGCTGGGACGTGCAGAAGAGCAGCCGCGTGGACGCCAAGACGCCGTGGGTACGGGAGGTCACGACGGCGTCGGGCGGGCAGCCGGTGACGGCGTAGCGAGCGGCCCGGCCGGGCGCCGGAACGGTACGGCGGGGGACCGGCCGGGTTCGGGCAACCGACCGAGTTGCGGTCGTACGATCACACGATCGTCCCCGCCCTGTGGATAACCAAATCCGCTCCTCGCCGCCGTGGGTTACGTTCGGATCGTGAACGCATCCAGCTCCGACCTCACCCCCGCCGCCGACCCCGGTCGCATCGTCCTGCTCACCACCAGCCACCGTGTCGCGCCCGGCCTGCTGTCCTGGCCCGCCTGGCAGGCCCTGCGCGCCGCCGACGCCGTGCTGTGCGCGGACGCAGCCCATCCGCAGCTGCCGTATCTGCGCGAGGCCGGCATAGCGGTGGCTCAGGCGTCCCCCACCGCGCAGGAGCTCGTCGACACCTGCGCCGGCGGGCGGACGGTGGTGGTCGTGGCCACCGGTGAGGGCGAGCCCGCGCTCACTGACGGCCTGGCCCGGCTGGCCGGCTCCGGCCGCGTCGCGATGCCCGAGCTGGAACTGCTCCCGGCCTCCTACGACCTGCCCGGCGCCCGTCTGCTGGACCTCGTGCAGGTCATGGACCGCATCCGCGCCGAATGCCCCTGGTCGTCCCGGCAGACCCACCAGGGCCTCACCAAGTACGGCATCGAGGAGGCGTACGAACTGGTCGAGGCGATCGAGGCCGGTGATCGCGAGGAGCTGCGCGAGGAGCTGGGCGACGTCCTGCTCCAGGTCGTCTTCCACTCCCGGATCGCCGAGGAGCACCCGGAGACGCCGTTCTCCGTCGACGACGTGGCCGGCGGCATCGTCGCCAAGCTCGTCCACCGGCACCCGCATGTCTTCGGCGACGAGAAGGCCGAGACACCGGAGGACGTCAAGGCGCACTGGCTGCGCACCAAGGCCGAGGAGAAGCGGCGCACCTCGGTCACGGAGGGCGTCCCGCTCGGCCAGCCCGGCCTGGCCCTCGCCGCGAAGCTCGCCTCCCGCGCGCGTACGGCGGGCCTCGACGTGCCGCTCCCCGAGGGCGAGGGCGTCGGCTACCAGCTGCTGGCCCTGGCGGCCCGCGCCGAGACGGAGGGCGTCGACCCGGAGGCCGCCCTGCGCGCTGCGGCGCGCGCGTACCGGGACGCCATCCGCGAGGCGGAGGGAGTCGCCCCCGAGGCGATACCCACGGCTTCCGGCGGCCACCGGGACGCGGAGGCCCACCCGGATCCGGATACGGTCGGAGAGTGACCGACCAGCCTCACCCCCAGTCCGCCCCCGACCCGGCCCCGGATTCCGCTCCCGCCCTGTTCACCTGGGAGTTCGCCACCGACCCCTACCCCGCGTACGCCTGGCTGCGCGAGCACGCGCCGGTGCACCGGACGCGGTTGCCCAGCGGTGTCGAGGCCTGGCTGGTCACCCGGTACGCCGATGCCAGGCAGGCCCTCGCCGACCAGCGGCTGAGCAAGAACCCGGCGCATCACGACGAGCCCGCGCACGCCAAGGGCAAGACCGGCATCCCCGGCGAGCGCAAGGCCGAGCTGATGACCCATCTGCTGAACATCGACCCGCCGGACCACACCCGGCTGCGCCGGCTGGTCAGCAAGGCGTTCACCCCGCGCCGGGTCGCCGAGTTCGCGCCCCGGGTGCAGGAGCTGACCGACCACCTCATCGACCGGTTCGCGGCGCGGGGATCCGCCGACCTCATCCACGAGTTCGCCTTCCCGCTGCCCATCTACGCCATCTGCGACCTGCTCGGCGTCCCGCGCGAGGACCAGGACGACTTCCGGGACTGGGCGGGCATGATGATCCGGCACGGTGGAGGGCCGCGGGGCGGGGTCGCCCGGTCGGTGAAGAAGATGCGCGGCTACCTCGCCGAGCTGATCCACAAGAAGCGCGAGGCGCTGCCCGCCGAGCCCGCGCCCGGCGAGGACCTCATCTCCGGTCTCATCCGCGCCTCCGACCACGGCGAGCACCTCACCGAGAACGAGGCCGCGGCGATGGCCTTCATCCTGCTGTTCGCCGGCTTCGAGACCACCGTGAACCTGATCGGCAACGGCACCTACGCCCTGCTCACCCATCCCGAGGAGCGCGAGCGCCTCCAAGGCTCCCTGGCAAGGAGGGAAAGGGATCTGCTGGAGACCGCAGTGGAGGAACTCCTGCGCTACGACGGCCCGGTGGAGCTGGCCACCTGGCGGTTCGCCACCGAGCCGCTCGGCATCGGCGGACAGGACATCGCGCCGGGGGACCCGGTCCTCGTGGTGCTCGCGGCGGCGGACCGGGACCCGGAACGGTTCGCCGACCCGGACGTGCTGGACCTCGCCCGCCGCGACAACCAGCACCTCGGCTACGGCCACGGCATCCACTACTGCCTCGGCGCGCCCCTCGCCCGGCTGGAGGGCCAGACCGCGCTCGCCACCCTGCTCACCCGCCTGCCCGACCTGCGGCTCGCCGCCGATCCGGCCGACCTGCGGTGGCGCGGCGGGCTCATCATGCGGGGTCTGCGCACCCTGCCCGTGGAGTTCACGCCGGTCCGGGCGGGAAGCGGCGGTCAGTAGTCCAGGCCGGCGAACCAGTCGCCGCGGCCGCCCGGCGTCAGGTCGAGCAGGTGCCAGACGGGGTTGAGGAGGTCGATGCCGCGCTGGTCGATGTCCTCGGACATGCGCGGGTGGGCGGAGTAGAAGTGGCGGACCGTGCCGTCCGCGTCCCGGGTGAAGACGGAGACGGTGGAGTCCTGCGCACCGTCCTGGTCCTCGCTGCCCAGGTCGTACTTGAAGGTGCTGTCCCCGGCGCTCAGCAGACGCAGCCGGGACCAGCCGCGGGCGCGGGCGTGCCGGCGAAGGGTGGGCGGGTCGGCGGCCGCGAGGACGACCAGGTCGGCGTTCTGGGCGACGTGGTGGGCGACGCCGTTGAAGCCGTCGATCCACAGGGTGCACATCGGGCACGGGTCGGTCTGCCGTTTGCCGTACATGAACTGGTAGACGATCAACGGCCGGCCGGGGCCGGTGAACAGTTCGCTCAGCCTGACCTCGCGGACGGGCGTGTCGCCCGCGTCGAGGTCGGCGGGGCCTTCGAGGAAGACGTAGTCGTCGACCTCGGCGCCTTGCGGGAGCGCCCGGCGCAGGGCCGCGACCCTCTCGCGGTGGCGCATGAGTTCGATCTCGGCGTCGCGGAGTTCCTCGCGTGCGGCGAGGTAGTCCGCGGACTCGCCGGACAGCCGGGTGTGCCGCGCCATCGTGTCCTCCTGGACGGGAAGCCCCCGGGGTCATGTCGAGTCCATGGTCGCGGCCGCCCCGCGCGCAGGGCGTGAGGCGTTGCCGTTCCCGACGGGTGACAAAGCGGGCAGGAGGGGACGATCGGCCGCCGCACAGCAGGAGATGACAAACATTCAACACTGTGATCTTCACGTGATCTGCGCGGCATGAACTTGTGACAAGTGATCGTCTGCCGATACGTTCACCCATCAGCGTGGCGAGAGGCACTGCATCGCCCGCCGGTTTTGCTGTCGCACGAAAGGCTTCCGCATGCTCTCCGGGAACGGTCGTCACCGTCGCCCCCGTCAGGCTCCGGCCCTCCTCGTCGCGGCCGGGGTGACCGGCTCCGCCATCGCCATCCCGCTGCTCGGCGCCGCGAGCGCCAACGCGGCCGACGGCACCACGTGGGACAAGGTCGCCGAGTGCGAGAGCGGCGGCTCTTGGAGCGCGGACAGCGGAAACGGCTACTACGGCGGTCTGCAGATCTCGCAGGAGGACTGGGACGAGTACGGCGGCACGCAGTACGCCGAGAGCGCCGACCAGGCCAGCCGCTCGCAGCAGATAGCCGTCGCCGAGAAGATCCTCGCCGACCAGGGCACCAAGCCGTGGGCCATGTGCGCGCTGACCGCCGGGCTGACCTCCCACTCCGGTTCGGTCGACGTCGACCCCGGCGTCGGCGGCTCCGGCGGCGGCGGTGCTTCGGGTGACGCGTCCGGCTCGGCCGGCCACTCCGGCTCGTCCGGTCTGTCGGATTCGTCCTCCTCGGACTCCGGTTCCGGCTCCAACTCCGGCTCGGACTCCACCGGCTCGTCCTCCGACGAGAGCACCGGGCCGACCCCGGGTGCGGGCAAGCACGCCACCGAAACCCCGGACGGCACCGGCGACTCGACCGGGACCAGCGCGCCCAAGTCCGACAAGACTGACAAGTCCGGCTCGCACGACGGCGGAGGTTCACAGGAAGGCGACAGCTCTCCCACAGCAACCCCGAGCGCCGACAACCCGGACAATTACCAGCAGAGTGCCGGTTCCTGGAGCCTGGTCGACACCGGCGCACTCGGCAGTGGCGGACGTCACCGCGGCGAGAGCGCGGACGAAAGCGTGACAACCGGTCAGAACGCCACACCTTCCGGCCGTCACGCCGGCCGCGGACCGGACACCTACACCGTCCGCGAGGGCGACTCCCTCGCCTCCATCGCCGACTCCCTTGACGTCGACGGCGGGTGGCATGCGCTCTACGCCGCCAACAAGAAGGCCATCGGCGCCGACCCGGACCACATCGCCGCCGGTCAGACCCTGGAAGTCCATGGCGAAAACGGCGACGGCTAGCGGGAATTGACGCCCCACTTCGCGGCTGATGTCCGGTTTGGTGAAAGTGTGGGATGAGTCTCAGAAGCCCTGATCGTCTTTGAAAATCCGACGATCGCATGTCTACGGTCAGGACCGCTCGTCACCACGAGCCCCGGCAGCCGCAACGCCGAATCCTGCCAGCGGATGCCCGGGAACAGTCGTCGCGTCAAGCGCCGTAGGCAGGAGCGGGGGACCCAAGGTAAGCGCCGGGCCCAGCGGTTGACGCTGGACCGGCTTGGGGTGAAGCCGCGCCTCGGATGACGAGTGCGCGGCCGGGCAACTCAACCGGCCCGAACCCGACAGCTCACCTCGCAGGCGTCGGTGAGGGGATCGATCCATGCTGTTCTCCGGCAAGGGCACGCACCGTCGCCCGTCCAAGGCCGTTCGCGCCATCACGCTCACCGGTGTCGCCGGCGCCGCCGTCGCCGCCCCGCTGATGGTGGCCGGCAACGCCTCCGCCGCCACCGCCTCCGAGTGGGACAAGGTCGCCCAGTGCGAGTCGGGCGGCAACTGGTCCATCAACACCGGCAACGGCTTCTACGGCGGCCTGCAGTTCACCAACTCCACCTGGGCCGCGTACGGCGGCACCGCCTACGCCGCGCGTGCCGACCTCGCCACCAAGGCGCAGCAGATCGCCGTCGCCGAGAAGGTCCTCGCGGGCCAGGGCAAGGGCGCCTGGCCGGTGTGCGGCACGGGCCTGTCGAGCACGCCGTACAGCGGCTCCGCCCCGGCGGCCGCCAAGAGCACCACCACCAAGAGCACCACCAAGAGCACCGCCACCCGCTCCACCGGCCAGGCCGCCACCCGCTCCACCACGCGCACGGCCCCGTCGGCGAGCAAGACCGTCACCACCCCGACCGGCAAGAAGGTCGAGAAGGGCGACGGCGAGTACAAGGTCGTCAAGGGCGACACCCTCAGCGCCATCGCCGAGAAGCACCACGTGGCCGGCGGCTGGCAGAAGCTGTTCAAGCTGAACAAGGACATCGTCCAGGACGCCGACCTCATCTACCCGGGCCAGCAGCTGCACCTGAAGTGACACCTGGCTCCGTACGGGCTCACAGTGCCCTCACATCCCCGGCCCGCATGCTGAGGGCCTCGTGAGGGCCACCCCCGTCCCCACGGGCTCCCCGCCCCGGCGCGTGTTCCCCCGTACGCGCCGGGGCGGGGTCTTTCGTTTCCCCACTCTTCAGCAGGGGCTCACCGGCAGCCCCCTTTGTTCCGTGGGTGAACAATAGGTACCGTCTGCGTGTCTCTCCTGTCCACGGGACGGTCGGTCGGTGGCCGACGCCCCGGGGACGGTTAGGCTCTAGTCGCAAGGCACAGCCGTAAGGCAGACAGCCCCGCACTTCCAGCGTCACATCCAAGAAGGAGATGCTCGTGCCGTCCATCGACGTCGTCGTAGCCCGGGAAATCCTGGACTCCCGAGGCAACCCCACGGTCGAGGTCGAGGTCGGCCTCGACGACGGCAGCACGGGTCGTGCCGCCGTCCCGTCCGGCGCCTCCACCGGTGCCTTCGAGGCCATCGAGCTCCGCGACGGCGACCCGAACCGCTACCAGGGCAAGGGCGTCGAGAAGGCCGTCCTCGCCGTCATCGAGCAGATCGGCCCGGAGCTGGTCGGCTACGACGCCACCGAGCAGCGCCTGATCGACCAGGCCATGTTCGACCTGGACGCCACCGACAACAAGGGCTCCCTCGGCGCCAACGCCATCCTCGGCGTCTCCCTCGCCGTCGCCCACGCCGCCTCCGAGGCGTCCGACCTCCCCCTCTTCCGCTACCTGGGCGGCCCCAACGCGCACCTGCTGCCGGTGCCGATGATGAACATCCTGAACGGCGGCTCGCACGCGGACTCCAACGTGGACATCCAGGAGTTCATGATCGCCCCGATCGGCGCGGAGTCCTTCTCCGAGGCCCTGCGCTGGGGCGCCGAGGTCTACCACACCCTCAAGTCCGTCCTGAAGTCCAAGGGCCTGTCCACCGGCCTCGGCGACGAGGGCGGCTTCGCCCCGAACCTGGGCTCCAACCGTGACGCCCTGGACCTGATCCTCGAAGCGATCAAGCAGGCCGGGTACGTCCCCGGCGACCAGATCGCCCTCGCGCTCGACGTGGCCGCCTCCGAGTTCTACAAGGACGGCAAGTACCTCTTCGAGGGCAAGGAGCGCTCCGCCGCCGAGATGACGGAGTACTACGAGGAGCTCGTGGCGGCCTACCCGCTCGTCTCCATCGAGGACCCGCTGTTCGAGGACGACTGGGCCGGCTGGAAGGTCATCACCGACCGTCTCGGCGACAAGGTCCAGCTGGTCGGCGACGACCTGTTCGTCACCAACCCCGAGCGCCTCGCCCGCGGCATCGAGGAGGGCACCGCCAACGCCCTGCTGGTCAAGGTCAACCAGATCGGCTCGCTGACCGAGACCCTGGACGCCGTCGAGCTGGCCCAGCGCAACGGCTTCAAGTGCATGATGTCCCACCGCTCCGGCGAGACCGAGGACGTCACCATCGCCGACCTCGCCGTCGCCACCAACTGCGGCCAGATCAAGACCGGCGCCCCGGCCCGCTCCGAGCGCGTCGCCAAGTACAACCAGCTGCTGCGCATCGAGGAGATCCTCGACGACGCCGCGGTGTACGCCGGCCGCAGCGCGTTCCCGCGCTTCAAGGGCAACCACGAGATCTCCAAGGGCTGAGCCAACCCGGGCTAAGTCTTAGCCAGTCGTACGTACGTCCCCGTACCCGGTCCCGTACCGTGTCCGGGGACGTACGCACGTGTGAAGCACACCGGCAAGGGGAGGCGGGAGAAGCCAGATGGCCGTGAAGGACCGGGACCGTTTCTCCACCGCGACCAGGCTGCGGCTGCTCGGCGAGCAGACGGCGGCCCGCGTGTACCGCTCCCAGACCAGGCGCCAGGCCCGCCGCTCCCGCCTCACCGGCCGCGCGGCGCTGCTCGCGCTGGTGCTGTGCTCGCTGATCGTCGCGCTCGCCTATCCGATGCGCCAGTACGTCTCCCAGCGCGCGCAGATCTCCGACCTCCAGCGGCAGCAGGAGCAGGCCCGCAAACGGGTCGAGCAGCTGCGCGACCTCAAGGCGCGCTGGCAGGACGACTCCTACGCCGAGCAGCAGATCCGGCGCCGGCTGCACTATGTGATGCCCGGGGAGACCGGGTACGTGGTGATCGACCCGGGCGCGGCCAAGCAGTCCCGCGCCGACCTCGGGGCCGCCCGCCGGCCCTGGTACGCGAACGTCTGGGACGGCGTCGACAAGTCCGACGCCTCCGACCAGTGAACTGACAGAAAGTCTCCGATAAGCAGTCATGGAAACGCCCCCGCCGCCCACTGAGCGCACCGAGCCCACCGACGCCGACGTCGAGGCCTTCCAGCAGCAACTCGGCCGCCCGCCGCGGGGCCTGCGGGCCATCGCGCACCGCTGCCCGTGCGGTCAGCCGGACGTCGTGGAGACGGCACCCCGGCTGCCCGACGGCACGCCCTTCCCGACGACGTACTACCTGACGTGCCCGCGCGCCGCCTCGGCGATCGGGACACTGGAGGCGGACGGCGTCATGAAGGAGATGACGGAGCGGCTGCGGACCGACCCGGAACTGGCCGCCGCCTACCGGGCCGCGCACGAGGACTACATCCGGCGCCGGGACGAGATCGAGGTCCTGGAGGGCTTCCCCAGCGCGGGCGGCATGCCGGACCGCGTGAAGTGCCTGCACGTGCTGGTCGCGCACTCCCTGGCCGCCGGTCCGGGCGTGAACCCGCTCGGCGACGAGGCGATCGCGATGCTTCCGCAGTGGTGGCGCAAGGGGCCGTGTGTGCAGCCGCTGAGGGCGCCCGACCCGGCCGACGAGCACCCCGGCGAGGAGGGCGCCGTCACCGACCCGACCGAGGTCCGCAGCGGCTTCTTCGCGTACCGGCCGATGGTTCCGGAGGGCTTCTCCCGGGTCGCCGCCGTCGACTGCGGCACGAACTCCATCCGGCTGCTGGTGGCCGACGTCAACCCGGCCACCGGCGAACTGCTGGAGCGGGACCGGCGCATGACGATCGTGCGGCTCGGCCAGGACGTGGACCGCACCGGCCGGCTGGCGCCCGAGGCGCTGGAGCGGACCTTCGCCGCCTGCCGGGAGTACGCCGGGATCATCCGCGAACTCGGCGCCGCCGAGGCGCGGTTCGTCGCCACCTCCGCCTCCCGGGACGCCGAGAACCGGGACGACTTCGTGCGCGGCGTGCTGGACATCCTCGGCGTCGAGCCGGAGGTGATCAGCGGCGACCAGGAGGCCGAGTTCTCCTTCACCGGCGCGACCAAGGAGCTGAAGGGCCGGGACGATCTCACCAAGCCGTACCTGGTGGTGGACATCGGCGGCGGCTCCACCGAGTTCGTCGTCGGCGCGGAGCACGTCCGGGCGGCGCGGTCCGTGGACGTCGGCTGCGTGCGGATGACCGAGCGGCACCTGGTGCACGACGGCAAGGTGAGCGACCCGCCCACCGAGGAGCAGATCGCCGCCATGCGGGCCGACATCGAGGCCGCCTTGGACCTCGCCGAGGAGACGGTCCCGCTGCGCGAGGCGCGCACGCTGGTGGGCCTCGCCGGGTCCGTCACCACCGTCTCGGCCATCGCGCAGGAGCTGCCGGAGTACGACTCCGCGCGCATCCACCACTCCCGCGTCTCCCGCGACCGCGTCCGCGAGATCACCGAGTGGCTGCTGCGCTCCACGCACGCCGAGCGCGCCGCGATCCCCTCCATGCACCCCGGCCGGGTCGACGTCATCGGCGCGGGCGCCCTCGTACTGCTCGCGATCATGGAGCGGATCGGCGCCGAGGAGGTCGTGGTGAGCGAGCACGACATCCTCGACGGCATCGCCTGGTCGGTGGCGTAGCTCTCTTTTGTTACTCGCGGGTAGTCGTCTGCTGAGCAGGTCGGATAACGTTTGAGCGGTGTCGAGGGGCCCTTCGGGGCCCCTTCGCCGCGACCGCTCCGGGAAAGTTCGTGAAGTTCTTCACAAGGAATTCGGCCCGGTGGAGCTACGAAAGGGTGCCGGTTGGCCCTTCCGGGGCCCCAAAGGTCGTTTGAACATGTTCAGATGGAGGGTGTGGGTGGCCGCGGAAAGGGTTGTTCCGGTCGCGTCACGGCGCCCTCACCGCCGCCCCGCCGGCCAGGAGAGGCAGCTCACGCGGCATTGACAACGGTCCCGGCCGAACTGCGGTTCCCGTCGCCGGTCATGATCTGCGTCACGCGGGTCGCGGAGTGTAGCACAGGGCCTGGCAGACCTTGTGAAGGGGCGCACGAGCACCCCCTCGGAGGCGGGGGGATACTCGATGGCATGAGCACCACGGAGCGTCCCAGGATCCTCGTAGTAGGCGGTGGGTACGTAGGCCTGTACGCAGCTCGGCGCATTCTCAAGAAGATGCGCTACGGAGAGGCGACCGTCACGGTCGTCGACCCCCGGTCGTACATGACCTACCAGCCCTTCCTCCCCGAAGCCGCCGCCGGCAACATCTCCCCTCGCCACGTCGTCGTCCCGCTGCGACGCGTGCTGCCGAAGGCGGAGGTCCTCACCGGTCGGGTCACCACCATCGACCAGGACCGCAAGGTCGCCACGATCGCCCCGCTGGTGGGCGAGGCGTACGAGCTGCCCTTCGACTACCTCGTGATCGCGCTCGGCGCGGTCTCCCGCACCTTCCCGATCCCCGGCCTCGCCGAGCAGGGCATCGGCATGAAGGGCATCGAGGAGTCCATCGGCCTGCGCAACCACGTCCTCGAGCAGCTGGACAAGGCCGACTCCACGACCGACGAGGAGATCCGCCGCAAGGCGCTCACCTTCGTCTTCATCGGCGGTGGCTTCGCGGGCGCGGAGACCATCGGCGAGGTCGAGGACCTGGCCCGGGACGCGGCCAAGTACTACAAGAACGTGTCCCGTGAGGACATGCGCTTCATCCTCGTCGACGCCGCCGACAAGATCCTCCCCGAGGTCGGCCCCAAGCTCGGTCAGTACGGCAAGGAGCACCTGGAGAGCCGGGGCGTGGAGATCTACCTCTCCACCTCCATGGACTCCTGCGTCGACGGCCACGTGGTGCTCAAGAACGGCCTCGAGGTCGACGCCAACACGATCGTGTGGACGGCCGGCGTCAAGCCGAACCCGGCCCTCGCCCGCTTCGGCCTGCCCCTCGGCCCGCGCGGCCACGTCGACTGCGAGCCCACGCTCCAGGTCAAGGGCACGGACTACATCTGGGCCGCCGGCGACAACGCGCAGGTCCCGGACCTCGTCGGCCGCAAGGCGGGCAACGAGAACGCCTGGTGCCCGCCGAACGCCCAGCACGCGCTGCGCCAGGCCAAGGTCCTCGGCGACAACGTGGTCTCCGGTATGCGGGGCTTCCCGCAGAAGGAATACGAGCACGCCAACAAGGGTGCGGTCGCCGGTCTCGGCCTGCACAAGGGCGTGGCGATGATCGTCATGGGCAAGATGAAGATCAAGCTCAAGGGCCGCCTCGCCTGGTACATGCACCGTGGCTACCACGGCATGGCGATGCCGACCTGGAACCGCAAGATCCGCGTCTTCGCCGACTGGACGCTCGGCATGTTCCTCAAGCGCGAGGTCGTCTCCCTGGGCGCCATGGAGAACCCGCGCGAGGAGTTCTACGAGGCCGCGAAGCCGGCGCCGGTCGCCGCCGCCAAGACCGAGGAGAAGGCCAAGGCCTCCTGACCCAGGTCTGCTGAACACGCCGAAGGGGCCGCCTGCCATCCGTGGTGCGGGCGGCCCCTTCGGCGTGTCCGCACACCGGTCAGGTGGCCACGGCGGGTCCCGCGACCTGCCGGGGCGCGTGGTCCGGGACCTTGACGCTGTCGAGCACCTGCCGGTAGTCCCGGTCGACGGTGGCCCGCTGGTCGTCGTGACCCACGGTCATGACCACGATCGACTGCCTGCCGTGGTCGACGAGGCGGATGTGCCCCGTCCTGCCGCCGGCACCGACGAGCTTGGCCTCCAGGTAGCGGTCGCCGTCCTTGGTGCCTTCGTGGACGCCGGTGCTGCGCAGTCCGGCGCCGGTGTCGGCGCTGTTGTAGCCGTCCACCGCGGCCTTGAGACCGGTCTTGAGGTCCCACGGCTTGGCCTGAGCGTGGGCGGGCCCGTCGAAGACCGAGAAACCCAGGGCTCCGTAGCGGGTCGGCACCACGTAGTTGCGGCTGTTGACTCCGTGATCGCTGTACCTCTGCACCACAGGTTTTCCGGGGAGCCGGACGGTGATGCCGCTCGGGGAGTCGGTGATCTCCTGCCACTGAGTGGCGGCGAACGCGCTGCCCTGCGACAGCACGCCCGCGGTGACGACCGCCGTCGAGGAGGCGAGCAGGGCGAGACGGTGGAACCTGGAAAGACGAACCATGGAAACGCACATCCGATGAGGAGAAGGGGGAGCCGGGTACGTCATCCATTACGGCCCGGCCCCCGAGCGCACGTCATGCCCCTGCAAGTCGTGACTTGACCGACGGCGGGGCCTCGCGCACACTCCGCACCCCCGGTCGGTCATGCCATCCGCATGGCTCATACAGCTGTTTTGCCCAGTTGTAACTCCTTTGCGGGACTGCGCCGGACGGCCAACGGTGTTTACGTGGTTACCGGCATCCGGGATCTCGTCTTGGAGGTGTGCGCCATGGCCGACGCCGCATCGCGGCTGAGGAGTCTTGCCGAGCAAGGGCTGGGAGCTGCGCTCCCGCTACGGATCCGGGCCTGGGACGGGTCGCAGGCGGGGCCGCCGGGCACCCCGGCGCTCGTCGTGCGCAATCGCCGGGCCCTGCGCCGCATGCTGTTCAAACCGGGCGAGCTGGGCCTCGTCCGCGCCTGGGTCTCCGGGGACCTGGACATCGAGGGCGACCTCTACACCGCGCTCGACGCGCTGGCGGGACTGGTGTGGGAGCGCGGTGAGGACGCCCGCAGCCTCCTGCAGGCCCTGCGCGAGCCCGCCGTACGGGCCGCCGCCCTCGAACTGCTGAAGCTGGCCGGGCCCCCGGTCCCGCCCGCGCCGCCGCGCGAGGAGGTCCGCAGGCCGCGCCGGCATCTGCACACCCGGCGCAGCGACAAGCGGGCGATCAGCCACCACTACGACGTCGGCAACGACTTCTACGAGATCGTCCTCGGGCCGTCCATGGTGTACTCCTGCGCCTACTGGGAGGACGACAGCACCCTGGAGAGCGCCCAGCGGGACAAGCTCGAACTCGTCTGCGCCAAGCTCGGTCTGAGACCCGGTCAGCGGCTGCTGGACGTCGGCTGCGGCTGGGGCTCGATGGCGATCCACGCGGCCCGCGAGCACGGCGTGAGCGTCGTCGGGATCACCCTCTCGCAGGAGCAGGCGGCGTACGCCCGTAAGCGCGTCGCCGACGAGGGGCTGACCGACCGGGTGGAGATCAGGGTCCAGGACTACCGGGACGTGGCGGACGGGCCCTTCGACGCCGTCTCCTCCATCGGCATGGCCGAACACGTCGGCGCCGAGCGGTATCTGGAGTACGCCCGTCGGCTGCACGGCCTGCTCAAGCCCGGCGGGCGGCTGCTCAACCACCAGATCGCCCGCCGCCCGCAGCACGACGAGTCGGCGTACTCCGTGGACGAGTTCATCGACGCCTACGTCTTCCCGGACGGCGAACTCGCACCCCTGGGCACCACGGTCACCCAGCTGGAGCGCGCCGGGTTCGAGGTGCGGGACGTGGAGTCCATCCGCGAGCACTACGCACGCACCCTGCGCCGGTGGGTCGCCAACCTGGAGGGGGAGTGGGGCCGCGCGGTCCGCCTCACCAGCCCCGGCCGGGCCCGCGTCTGGCGGCTGTACATGGCCGCCTCCGCCCTCGCGTTCGAACGCAACCGGATCGGCGTCAACCAGGTCCTGGCGGTCCGCACCCCGGAGTCGGGCGCGTCCGGCCTGCCGCTGCGCACCCGCACCTGGAACACCTGACGGCGCGTACGGCGAAGGGGGGCCTCGCGGCTGCGAGGCCCCCCTCCTTTTCCGTGCCGTACGGCTACTCGGCCTTGATCGCCGCCAGCATGTTCAGCCGGGCCGCGCGCCGGGCCGGCCACAGGGCGGCGAGGACGCCGACCGTGCCCGCCAGCAGCAGGAAGACCGCCATCCGGGCCCAGGGCAGGACCAGTTCGTACGTCGGCATCTTCGTGCCCAGCAGCTGACCGGCCGCCCAGCCGAAGAACACGCCCAGGCCGATGCCGAGCACTCCGCCGAACAGGGAGATCACCAGGGACTCCAGGCGGACCATCCGCTTCACCGCCTTGCGGTCCAGGCCGATCGCGCGGAGCATGCCGATCTCCTGGGCGCGTTCGAAGACGGACATCGCCAGGGTGTTGATGACCCCGAGGACCGCGACGATCACCGCCATGCCGAGCAGGCCGTAGAGCATGTTCAGCATCGTCGTGAAGATCTGCGCGATGCTGTTGGAGATGTCCTGCTTGTCCTGGATCTTGATGGCCGGGTTGGTGCCCAGGGCCTTCGTCAGCCGCGCCTTCGCCGCGTCGGAGGCACCGTCCGCCGTCTTGACCATGACCTGCATGTCGGCCGGGTCCTTCAGGTGCGGGGTGAGGACCTTGTCGTCGAGCATGATCCCGTTGATCATGTCGTTGCCCTCGTAGACGCCGGCGACCGTCAGGGTGCGGGCCTTGCCGTCCTCGAAGTGCGCGGTGAAGTGCGACCCGGGCGTCCAGCCGTACTCCTTGGCCCGGTCCTTGTCCACGACGACGTCCGAGCCGCCCACCTTGAAGGTGCCGTTGTCCACCTTCAGGTCGGTCAGCTTCCCGATGGACGAGCCGTTCACGCCGGTGAGGAACTCGGTCTTGCCGTCGATGCGGGACTCGCCGTTGCGCAGCGGGCTGCTGGCCGTGACGCCGTCGGCGGTGGCGAGCTTGGTCGCCACGTCCGGGGAGAGCGGCGAGCGGTTGGCCATCGAGACGACGTAGTCCGCGCGGATCGCCGAGGAGGCCATCTTGTCGATCGCGGTCTGCAGGCTGCCCGCCATCACCGTCAGACCGGTGATCAGGGTCAGACCGATCATCAGCGCGGAGGCGGTGGCCGCCGTGCGCCGCGGGTTGCGCACCGAGTTCTGGCGGGCGAGCTTGCCCGAGACCCCGAAGGCGCGCAGCACCGGGGCGGCCGCCGCGATCAGCGGGCGGGACAGCAGCGGGGTCAGGATGAACACGCCGATGATGAGCAGGACCGCGCCGATGCCCATCGGGCCCTGGGCGGAGTCGGTGTCCATCGACGTGGCCGCGAGGACCACCGCGACGCCGGCCGCCGCGAACAGGGCGCCGAGCGTGTTGCGCAGCACCAGCGACTTGGTGGTGGCCTTGGCGTGCACGCTGCTCATCGCCGCCACCGGCGGGATCTTCGCGGCCCGGCGGCCGGGCAGCCAGGCGGCCAGCATGGTGATGAGGATGCCGACCGCGAGCGCGGCCACCACGGTGCCGGGGCTGATCACCAGCGGCCCGTCGGGCACGCTCGCGCCGAAGGAGCCCAGCAGCGAGCGCAGGCCCGCGCCGATGCCGACGCCGGCGGCGAGCCCCGCCACACCGGCGACCGCGCCGACCGCGAACGCCTCGAACAGCACCGAACGGGTCACCTGACGGCGGGAGGCGCCGACCGCGCGCAGCAGGGCCAGTTCCCGGGTGCGCTGGGCGACCAGCATGGTGAAGGTGTTGGCGATGATGAACGTGCCGACGAACAGCGCGATGCCGGCGAACACCAGCAGCGCCTGCTTCAGGCCGCTCATCGAGGCGGCGATCTGCTTGGCCTGGTCGTCGGCGAGCTGCTTGGCGGTGGTGGTCTTCACCTGGTGCGCGGGCAGGGCCTTGTCCAGCCGGGCCTTCAATGCGGTCTGGCTGGTGCCGGCCGCGGCCTTGACGTCGATCTCGTCGTACGTGCCCTTCTTGCCGAACAGCCCTTGCGCGGTCGGCGTGTCGAACAGGGCGAGGCTGCCGCCGGCGGAGACGTTGCCGTCGTCGGTGGTGAAGATGCCGGCGAGGGTCGGGGTGAGGACCGGGCCGTTCACGGACAGCCGCACGGTGTCGCCGACCCGGTAGCCGGCCCGCTTCGCGGTCCTGGAGTCGAGCAGCACCTCGCCCGCGCCGTGCGGGGCGTGGCCGCCGACCAGCGGGTACCGGGCGTCCTTGGTGCCCCAGTAGTTGCCGCCGGCGGACTGCCAGTCGCCGCCGGCCAGTTCGCCGTCCTTGCCGGCGACGGCGGTGAAGCCGCTGACGACTCCGGTCGCGGAGGCGGCGCCGGGGACCTCGGCGGCCTTGTCGAGCGTGGCCTGGGTCAGGTCGGACAGCTTGCCGACCTTGTCGCCCTCGGAGTCCTGGTACCTGGGCCGTACGGCGACGTCGACCGGGTCGAAGCCCTTGGCGGAGCTCTTCTGGTAGGCGTCGGAGATGGTGTTGGTGAAGACGAGCGTCCCGGCGACGAAGGCCACGCCGAGCATCACGGCGAGCACGGTCATCAGCAGCCGGGCCTTGTGCGCGAGAACGTTGCGCAGGGCGGTGCGGAACATCAGGAGGTACGGCCCTTCGCGTCGAACTCGGGGGTCTGGGGCCGCGCGGCCGAGCCGCTGGTGTTACCGCCCCCAGGAAGACTGCGCATCAGGTCGAGGACGGAGTCGGCCGTGGGGGCGTGGATCTCGTCGACGATCCGGCCGTCCGCCAGGAAGACCACGCGGTCCGCGTACGCCGCCGCCACCGGGTCGTGCGTCACCATGACCACGGTCTGGCCCAGTTCGCGCACGGAGTTGCGCAGGAAGCCGAGGACCTCGGCGCCGGAGCGCGAGTCGAGGTTTCCGGTCGGCTCGTCACCGAAGATGATGTCGGGCCTGGAGGCCAGGGCGCGGGCGATGGCGACGCGCTGCTGCTGGCCGCCGGAGAGCTGGGAGGGCCGGTGGCCGAGCCGGTCGGACAGGCCGACCATCGCGATGACCCGGTCCAGCCAGGCCTTGTCCGGCTTCCGCCCGGCGATGTCCATCGGCAGGGTGATGTTCTCCAGGGCGGTCAGCGTCGGCAGCAGGTTGAAGGCCTGGAAGATGAAGCCGATCTTGTCCCGGCGGAGCCTGGTGAGCTGCTTGTCCTTCAGGGAGCCCAGCTCGGTCTCGCCGATCCGCACGGACCCGGAGGAGAAGGTGTCGAGGCCGGCCACGCAGTGCATCAGCGTGGACTTGCCCGAGCCCGACGGGCCCATGATCGCGGTGAACTCGGCCTGCCGGAAGTCGACGGAGACCCGGTCCAGGGCGACCACCCGGGTCTCACCCTGCCCGTAGATCTTCGACAGCTCCGTGGCGCGTGCGGCCACGGCGGTGGTCCGGTCGGCGGTGGGTGTGGTGGTCACGGGACGGTGCTCCTGTCGGGACGACGTGTGTTCCATGCAGACCGTTCCATCGTCCCGGCGCCGAGGGCGCGTGTAGTCAGTCGCTGTTCCGGTTCCGGGGGGCGACTGGGGTCGGACGGGAGAGCACCGCGTCATACCTGGGGAGGACGGCGGACCCCGAGAGCGGCACTGGCCGGATCGCCGTCGAACCGCTGTCGAACGATGTCGAGAACGGGTGGAGCACCCTCGTTCGGACGGTGAAATTCCGTCATTCCGCGTACGGGCGTACCCCCCTCACGTCAGGCTGTTGGCAAGTGCGGATGGCTCGTTCCGTGGGCTGATGCACCCTCAGACATCAATAAAATAAGACAACATCGGTCCGCCCCTCGGCTGTTCGGGGGATGCGTCCCGATAGGCTCGAACCTCGAAGCGGAGCCCATGGCCTGCCCGGATGGTGGAATGCAGACACGGCGAGCTTAAACCTCGCTGCCCCTTCGCGGGCGTGCCGGTTCAAGTCCGGCTCCGGGCACCACTTCGTCTGCGACGCGGGGCGGGGGCCACCCTCGGGGGTGGTCCGACAGCGGCCCGCTGGTTGCAGTTCTGGCTGCAATTATTGTCCCAACGGGGTGTCGTCTACCTGGTTCGCGGCGTCCCTCGTGAGCTTGCGCGTCGCATTCGGTAACCGTGGGACTTGAGCGTCCCTGACAGTCCACCGGTCGCAGCACGGCCCAGTCTGTGTGGCTCGACGCGGAGGGGGCTACTGCCGGTGGTACGGCGACGCTCACCCGACCCATCGAAGTATCCGTTCACCAACGTCGCTCCGAGCGTAGGAACCCGCCCGGAACGAGCGCGCAGAACACCTGCACGAGGGCTCCGAGGGACGACCGGCAGAATGGGCGGACCAGCGGGCCGGACCGGAGGCGGAGATGAGTGCAGCGGAGAGTGCCGACGCGCCGGCACGCCGACCCGGCCTCGCCGTACCCCGCCTGGTCGGCCGCGACCGCGACCTTTCGTCGCTCGACCAGGCTCTCGACGAGTGCTCGGGCCTCGTCGTGGTCGCGGGTGAGGCGGGGATCGGGAAGACCCGGCTGCTCCACGAGCTCCTGGGGCGGCGCCGGGAGACGGCGCTGATCGCGGTGTGCCCGCCTTTCCGGGAGCCCTATACGCTCGGCCCGGTCGTCGACGGCGTACGCCGGTTGACCGAGAGTGTCGCCGGCCTGCCGCTCACCGGGCTGGCGGGGGCGCTGCGGCCGGTCTTCCCGGAGTGGGCGGATCAGCTTCCGCCTGCGCCCGCGCCGCTGCCCGACGCCGCATCCGCCCGGCACCGTCTGCTGCGTGCACTCGTCGAGCTCATCGACGCCCTCGGCGTCGGGCTGCTCGTGGTGGAGGACGCCCACTGGGCCGACGAGACCACGCTTGAGCTCCTGCTGTTCCTGCGAGCCCGTCGGGAGCGGGGCCCGCTTCTCGTCCTCACCCACCGGCCCGAGGACGTCCGCCCGGAGTCGCTGCTGCGCCGGCTGGTCGCGCAGGCCGGCGTGAGCCGCGTGGAACCCGGGCCCCTGGACACCGCCGGGACAGCGGACCTGGTGTCCTCGATGCTCGGCGGGGAGCCGGTCTCGGTGGAGTTCGCCGAGTTCCTCCACGGCCACACGGACGGGCTGCCGCTCGCGATCGAGGAGTCCGTCCGTCTGATCTACGACCGCGCGGACCTGGTCTGTGAGAACGGCGCGTGGCTGCGGCGCGACGTCGAGGAGCTCGACGTACCGCCCAGCATCCGTGACGCCGTGCTCGAGCGGACCTCCCGTCTCGGGCCGGCGGCCTGCGCGGTGCTGGCCGCGCTCGCCGTGCTCGAGGGGGAGCGGGCGCCGGCGCTGGTCGCCGAGGTCGCCGGCATACCCGTGCAAGAGGCGGAGAACGGTCTGGTCGAGGCCCTCGCCGGGGGGCTGCTGTACGAGGAGCGCGATGCCCGGGTGGGGTTCCGTCACGTACTGGCCGCGCGCAGTGTGTACCAGGCCCTCGGCGCCATTCAGCGCAGCCGCCTCCACCGCCGCGCCGGGGAAGCCCTCGAGCGGGAGCGGGTACGCGGCGTTGCCGAGCTGGCCCGGCACTTCCGGGAGGCGGGCGACCCGCGTCGCTGGGCGGCGTACGCCGAGCAAGCGGCGGACCACGCGATTTCGTCGGGCGACCCACGTACGGCGTTCGGGCTGCTCCTCGACCTCCTTGCCGGCGGTGCCGTCCGCGGCGCGGCGGTGCCTCGTCTGGTGCGGCGCATGCCGTTGTACGCCGCACCCGGTGACGGGCCGCTGCGCGAGCTCGTCGCCGTGCTGCGAGAGACCGCCGCCGGCGACCTCACGCCCGAGGAGCGGACCGAGACCACCTGGCAGCTGGCCCGGCTGATGTTCCACGTCGGTGATGTGGAGGCCGCCTCGGTCGAGATGGAGCAGGCCGTGCCGGGTCTGGTCCAGGACCGGCCGGTCGCCGCGGTCCACGCGATGATGATGCTCGCCCGCCCGGTCGGTACCGCACGGCCGGCGGCGCATCACCGTGCCTGGCTGGAGCACGCCGGGCGGCTCATCGAGACCCTGCCCGATCCGTCGCCCGAGGAGCGGCTCGCCTTTCTCATGGACCGCGCCGCCACGCTCCTGGTACTCGGCGACCCCGCCGGTTGGGCGGCAGCGCGTGACCTGCCCATCAAGGGGGAGACTCCCGGCGAGGTGCTGCAGCGCGCCCGGGGGTTCGCCAACCTCGGTGAGGCGGCGATGCTGTGGGGTTGCTACGACGACGCCCGGCGCCGGCTCGAAGCGGCCGCCGCCTTGGCCGAGGAGCACCGACACCTGCGCCTGCGCGACCTCGTCGGGGCGACCCTCGCCCACCTCGACTGGCTCACCGGAGACTGGGCGGCCCCAATGCAGTGGGGCCCCTTGGCCCTTGACGCCGACGAACCCGTGTTGCGCGCGGACGCACTGCTGCTGGGCGGCCTGGTCGACGCCGCTCGCGGCGACCGCCGGCGGGCACAGGAGCGGGTCCGCGCCGCGATCGAGGTCGGGCGTCCGCGCGGCCCCGCCGACGGGTCGCGTGACCCGTCCGCCGTACTCGCGCGGCTGGCGATCGCCGCCGGTCGCCCCGGAGAGGCACTGGCCGCCACCGATGCCGCCTGGCGGCTCGTCGAGGCCAAGGGACTCTGGCTCTGGGCCGCCGAGATCGCTCCGCTACGGGTCCGCGCCCTGCTCGAAGCCGGGCGCGTAGGGGAGGCCGTCCGCGCGGCCGAGGCCTTCGCAGCGGGTACACGCGACCTGGATGCGCCGGTGGCTGCGGCAGCCCGCCGGCTGACCGCGGCCCTGCTCGCCCGTGCCGGCGGTGACCTCACCGGCGCCGCCGGGCTCTTCGAGGAGGCGGGCGCCGCCTGGGCCGCCCTTCCGAGACCGTACGACGCCCTGCTGGCCCGTGAGGCGGCGGCCGGCTGTCACCTCGCCGTCGGCGAGCGGGACCGGGCCGTCGGCCTGCTCCTCGAGGTCTTCGGCGACCTCACCGCCCTCGGCGCGACCGAGGACGCGGACCGGGTGCGGCGTACCCTCGCGGACGAGGGGGTCCGGGCCGGAGCGCGGTCGGGCCGGCCCGGCTACGGCGACCAGCTCTCGCCGCGCGAACTCGACGTGGTGCGCCTGCTCGTCGAGGGTCGGACCAGCGCACAGATCGCCCGCGTTCTCGGGCTCTCGCCCCGCACCGTCGAGAAGCACGTCCACTCCGCGATGCGCAAACGGCAAGCGCCCTCGCGCACCGCGCTCGCCGTCGCCGCGGTGGAGTCCGGTGACGTACCGCTGCCGGGGAGCGTGCCGCAGCCGCCGGCTTCGGCGGGGTAGCCACCGTAACCGTACGGGAGTTTCCCGGGTAGTTCTGCGCATTGCCGCCTGATCGCCGCGCCGCGTTCACTGCTGCCTCTGGTACAGAACGGAGCAGCCACGATGACTTCTGGCAACGGCGCCGAACAGTCCGGCGAGGAGCCGGCGCTCGGCCCCATCGACGGTTCCCTCGAGGGTTCCTCCGAGGATTCCGTCGACGGTCAGGACACCACCGTCGATCCGGCCCCGACGGCGAGCGCGGACCGGCCGCGCAAGTACCGACGGAAGGCGGGCGTGGAGTACCGACCGGTCTGACCAGCACCCCACTGGAGTCGGCCCGGCCGACGCACACTCCCGAGAAGAGCGATGCACAGACCAATACGCATATGGGCCGCTGGGATGGCGGTCGCTTGCGCGGTGGCGTCCGGCCTGATGGCCGTCGCCCCGGCGCAAGCGGCGCCCACCCTGGCCAGCGGCACCCCGCAGAGCACAGCGACCTACACGCCCACCGGATGCGCCGTCCCCCTACCTGCCTCCGAGCAGAAGGGTGACGCGCCCTACGCCACCTGCGACCTCATGGGCGTGACCAACACTCACGGCGCCTTGGCCGCGGGCTCGTCCACCCCGCCCGCCACCGCCCTCACCCCGAACGACGTGAGAGCGGCCTATGACCTGCCGACGGGCGGCTCGGGCGAGACGGTCGCCATCGTCGACGCCGGCGGCTACGCGACCGCCGAGGCAGACCTGGCCGTCTACCGCAGCACCTACGGCCTTCCCGCGTGCACGACGGCGAACGGCTGCTTCACCAAGCTCGACCAGAACGGCGGCCACAACCTCCCGCCCGAGGACGCCGACTGGTCCATGGAGACCGCGCTCGACCTCGACGCAGTCTCAGCCGCCTGCCCGGAGTGCCACATCCTGCTCGTCGAGGCCGACTCCGCCGGCGTCGACGACCTCGGCCAGGCCGAGAACACCGCCGCCGCCCACCACCCGGTGGCCATCTCCAACTCCTACGGCATCCCCGGCGAGGGGGGGAGCTTCGCGACGGCGTATGACCACGACTACGACCACCCCGGTATCGCGGTCACCGCATCCAGCGGCGACTACGGCAACATCGTCAACTGGCCGGCGTCGAACGGGAACGTCGTCGCCGTCGGCGGGACGACGCTGACCCGCGACGGCACCACCGCCCGCGGCTGGACCGAGGCGGCCTGGGCCAGGGGCGGCTCGGGCTGCTCGAGCGTCGAGCCGAAGCCGGCGTACCAGCAGGGCATCGACACCGGCTGCGACAAGCGTGCCATCGCCGACATATCCGCGGACGCCGACCCGGCCACCGGCCTCGGCATCTACAACTCGAATCCCGCGGTCGGCGGCTGGCTCCAGGTCGGCGGCACTTCGCTCTCCTCGCCGCTCGTCGCCGCGATGTACGCCCTCGCGGGCACCCCGACGCCCGGCACCTACCCGGTGACCTACCCGTACGCCGACACGAACGCCGGTGACCTCACCGACGTCACCGCCGGCTCCGACGGCTACTGCGGCAGCCAGCTCTGCAACGCCCGCACGGGCTGGGACGGCCCGACGGGGCTCGGCTCGCCCCTCGGTGTCGGCGCGTTCCGCCAGGGCCCGCACGGTCTGATCACTGGAACCGTGCGCGGCACCGGCTCGGGAGCGGCCAACGGGCCGGTCCCGGGCGCTTCCGTCACCGTCACGAACGCCAGCGGCCGCAGCTACACCGCCACGACCGACGCGTCGGGCGGCTACACACTCGCCCCCGCGCCGGGCGACTACACCCTGACCGTCGCGCAGTTCGGCTACGCGACGGCCACCACCACGCTGAAGGTCACCGAGGGGCTCACGGCGAAGAAGTCCTTCACGCTGCGCGCTCTGCCCACCCACGCCGTCTCCGGCATCGTCACCGACGCCTCGGGCCACGGCTGGCCACTCGCCGCGACGATCACCGTCGACGGCTACCCCGGCGGCGCGGTTCACACCGACCCGGTCACCGGCCGGTACGCGGTCCGGCTGCCGGACGACGGCAACTACAAGCTGCACGTCTCGGCGACCCTGCCGGGCTACAAGACGGCGGACGACACCGTCGCCGTCGGCACCGGCGACATACGTCACCACGTGTCGCTGCCCGTGGACGCGAGCGCCTGCACCGCGCTCGGCTACCGTTTCGGGTACGACGGCACCACGACCGACTTCGAGGGCTGGGCCGGCGCCACGCCGCAGCATGGCTGGACGGTCACCGACGACAGCGGCTCCGGGATCACCTGGCGCTTCGACGACCCGGGTCACTACGGCAACGACACTGGCGGCACCGGCCAGTTCGCCGAGGTCGACTCCCGCGACGGCGGCATCGACACCGAGGAGACGACCAGCCTGGTCTCGCCGGCGCTCGACCTGAGCGGCGATGCCACGCCGATCGTCTCCTTCGACAACTCCTTCATGTCACCCCGCTACAACTCCAACGCCTACGTCGAGGTCAGCGTCGACGGCGGCCAGACCTGGACCTCGGTCTGGCACATGGCCCGCACGATCGCCTACGGTCCCGAGGTCGTCGCGCTCCCTCAGGCCGCCGGCAAGAGCGACGTGCGGGTCCGGTTCCGGTACGACGCGGTCCACTCGTGGTTCTGGAAGGTCGACAACGTCTTCATCGGCAACCGTTCCTGCGATGCCGCCGCCGGCGGGCTCGTGGCCGGCGCCGTCGATGACGCCAACACCGGCAAGGCACTTTCCGGAGCCACTGTCAGCGTGGCCGGCACCCCGACGGCCACGACGACCGACGGCGCCTACGAGCTGTTCGCGCCCGCTTCGGCCGCCGACAGCTCCGGCGGCACCACGCTGGGGGTCATCGACGGCGCGTACACGGGCTCGACCGCAAAGGTCCCCGTCGCCCGCGATCAGGTCACCCGCAAGGACTGGCGCCTGGGCGCCGGCCGGATCAGCGTCTCCGGCGGCTCGCTGCGGGTCACCCAGCCGCTGGGCCGGTCGACGACCCGGACCGTGACGCTCCGCAACACCGGCACGGCACCCGTCCACGTCGTCCTCAACCCGCAGGACGGCTCGTACACGCCGGACTCGCACCCGGCGGCGGCCAAGCCCGGCACCGGCGCACCGGTCCGGCACGTCGGTGGCGACTTCACCCGTGGGTCGCTGCTCGCCGGTAAGACGCTCGGAGCCGGGGTACCGTCGGGCTCGACCGACGCGACCACCGTGGCGGGCGCCACCGCGTGGACGACTGCCGATGCCCTGCCGACACCGGTCATGGACAGCGGCACGGTGACGCTCGACGGGAAGGTCTACGCCTTCGGCGGGACCGACGGAGCGAACCTGCTGTTCAAGGCCTATGTCCACGACCCGGCCACCGGCGGCTGGCAGCGGCTGGCGAACATGCCGGAGAAGCTGGAGAAGCCCGGCGTGGAAGCGGTCGACGGCGAGATCTACGTCGTCGGCGGCTGGGACAGCAACCGCAACGCCTCGACCGCGGCGTACCGCTACGACCCGAAGCACGACTCGTGGTCCTCGGTGGCGTCGCTCCCCACGGGCGTCGTCGCCGGCGGCACGGCGGTCCTCGGCGGCCGGCTCTACGTGGTCGCCGGCTGCGGCGGCAACTGCTTCCCGGCCTCGCAGGCGACTTACGTCTACGATCCCCAGGCCAACACCTGGAGCCAGGTGGCGAACTACCCGATCACCGACTCGTGGTTCTCCTGCGCCGGCATCGACGGCCAGGTCGTGTGCGCCGGCGGGACCGATCCGGTCAGCGGCAAGGAGACGACGGCGACGTACGCCTTCGATCCGGTCACCGGCGCGTGGAGTGCGCGGGCCGACCTGCCGTACCCGAACTGGGCGATGGCCTCCGCCTCTTCCGGCGGGCGGCTGCAGGTGGTCAGCGGCGTCACCGGCGGGCAGCTGACCAACCAGGCCGAGGAGTACGACCCGGTCACCGACTCCTGGTCCGCTCTGCCTGCGGCCAACACGCTGGTTTACCGCGGCAGCGGCGCCTGCGGTCTGTACGTCGTCGGCGGCGCGAACGCGGGCAGCGTTCCGGTCACCGGCGTCGAGCAGCTGCCGGGGTACGGCGACTGCGGCAGCTCGGGCGCCGCGACCTGGCTGTCGGCTCCGCACACCGTCACCGTCGCCCCAGGCGCCGTGGTGAAGGTACGAGTCACCCTGAACGCGGGCGAGGTCGGCCAGGCCGGCACCTACACGAGCGGGCTGACCGTCGACACCGACTCGCCGTACGCCGTCCCGGCGCTCGGCGCCACGATGCAGGTGACCCGCACGCACTGACCGCGGGCAGCTGACCGGCCCACAGCCGACCGAAGGGGCACGACCTGACGGGGCTCCCAGGAACCCGAACCCGGGAGCCCCGTCGCGACATCAATACCGCGCCCGTAGGCGGGTTTCCCGCGGGCGCGGGGAGCAGCGCAGGTTGCGTCCTGAGAAGTCGTGTACCGGCTCCCACCCTCGTACTGGAGACTCTCTTTGGCTACAGAGGAACTGATCACGACACACAGGCGGGCGACGAGCGTTAAGGTCCAACGGAGCCGCGCGCGTAGGGCAGCTAGATATGACCAGAACAGTCACGCACGGTGCGGGCCACTGTGAGTAGGCCCGCATTGTGCTCCTTGCCGGCCTCACTTTCCCCACAGGGCGTTGCCGACGTGGACAGGCCAGGCCGATCAAACCCATCAAGAGCCCGTGACCTGCTGTGATGCGAGAGAGGGTGCGTCCCACACTCGGCGTGTGCGGTGGCTGTCATCAGCATTGGATGGCAGGCAGCTACCGGCAGGTTGGACTCTGGAGGAGATCCGCAACGTCTCCGGCAACCGGGAGGCCACACTTGCCGGCACCGAACGGGTCGTGATGGACCGGCCGGCACAAGACGAGCGGATCCACCTCGAGATCGTCTTGGGATTCCACGAACTCTGTCTGGTGAAAGCCGTCAACGACGATGACTGGTGCATGGGCAGCCTGAACGACGAGGGCAGCGTCACCTGCTGGAGCGCCTACCGCGACCCGTACGAGGCACTTCGCAGCCTGTACGCGACAACACCAGTACCGGCGGACGGCAACACGCGTCTCAGTTTCCGTCTCATTCAGCGCCGTTCACGGTCGTCAGACGAGATCCGAAGCCGTCCCAGCGCTGACGCCCAGCCGCCTATGAACCCGGGTGAACGCCCCCGCACACAACCCATCGCCCCACCGACACAGTTGCAGGTAGTGCTCGGCCGTTCATCACCCCTCCAGGCTCTGGACGGCCACCGTGTCCTTCGGGTCCGGCGCGTGCTCGGAGCCGTGGCAGGCGGCCTGGGTGGCCACTCCCAGGAGCAGAAGGGCCACCACGGCCGTCTTGCGGATCACGATCAGGAGTGGTTCCGGCCCCGGGGCACGATCCGCATCACAGCGGTTCCCAGCGCCACCAGGGCGAAGGCCGCCAGGCCCAGCCACACGCTGGTCATCAGTCCGATACCGGTAGAGGCCAACGCCCCACCGCCCACAGTCGTTGCAGGGTTGTTGTACATGGGTCCCTCCCAAATGATGTCTGACAGTTTCTGAAGCGACCTGCTACCAGGCGCGCTCACGGCGGAACACGGAGTCCAGGTACGCCTTGGCGTGGCAGGCCTGGAGCAGGAAGTCGAAGAGCAGCTCGTACATGGACGCGGCGAGCAGCATCCGCTTCCAGCCGCGCTCCCGTACGGTCACAACCCGCTCGATCACGAAGACGAGCGAGATCCAGAGCCAGAACTCGTGCACGTGGAACGAGTGCGAGGCCAGGGAGTAGGCGATGGTCGCCAGGTACACAACGGTCACGAGGACGCCGGACATGCTCAGGAGCTGGCGGCCCCAGTAGCGCCAGGTGATGCGCGTCAGGCCGTACTGGACGCAGTTCTCCACCGCTCCCCGCTTCCAGCGCAGTCGCTGGTCCCACAGGGCCTTCCAGGTCAGCATGACCTCGGTGGTGAGCGTGCAGCCCTCCGGCGAGAGCACCTTATAGCCCAGGTGCAGCACCGCGAAGGTCAGCTCGTTGTCCTCGGTCAGCACCGAGGTGTCGTAGATGCCGCCGAGCCCGTCCCCGGCCGGGAGACGGCCCTCCAGGCGGGCCTGGGAGATCTGCCGCAGCACCTGCACCCGGAACATGGCCGCCGTGCCGGTGAGCACCAGGCACTTGCCGCCCAGGCGCTTCACGTCCCGGGAGTAGCGGGCGTACTCGTTGCGCTGGAGGTGGCCCACGAAGCCCCCGCCGGGTCCTCCCCGGAAGGTGCCGCTCACTCCCCCGTAGCCCTTCGCGAGATGCTCCACCCCACAGGCCACGAAGCCGGGGTCCAGGGCGCTGTCCGCGTCCGTCACGAGAACCACGTCGTCGTCGTGCAGATCGGGCAGCAGGCCGGCCAGGGCCTGGTTCAGCCCTCCGGCTTTCTTGTGCCGGTTGCCCCGGGTCTCGAAGACCTCGGCCCCCAGGGAGTCCGCGATGGCCACGGTGGTGTCGGTGCAGTTGTCCGCGACCACGATGACCCGCTTCGGGGGCACGGTCTGCCCGTACAGCCCCTGGAGGGAGTCCGCGATGGCGTCGGCCTCGTTGTGGGCCGGGATCAGGGCGATCACGTTGCGGATCTTGGCCGGCCTCAGGCCCGATCTTCGATGCTTCCCCATGGGTGCTTCCTGTGGAGTCGTTCTGAGATGGGATGGGCGGGGGGCTCGGAAAGGAGTCCGGTGGCCGGTTCCGGGGTCACGGCGGAAGTCGTCTCCTCAGGCACAGGGCTGTGTTGGCCGACGGTGAGAGTGATTCGCCCCTGTTCAAGGGCGTGGGCAGCGCGGCATGGTGGGCGATGCCGAGTGGCTGAGTGCAGCGCGTCAGAGCGACGTACAGGGCGCCCCGTTCACCACGGTGGACAGGCCGGTGGCCGCAAGTCCGTACATGATGTCCCCCTCTTGCTTCATTGCGGACGGCGAAGATCACGGTCGTACCAGACGGTCGACCAGATCGCCCCACCCTCATTTACCACACAGGCTTCACGTGATCTACACATGACGCCCGACAAATCGTACTGTAACGCGCAGTTTCCATGAGAGGCCGCACTGTGACTTGGATCCGGAGAGGTCGAGCCGCCTACCGCAAAGCGGGACACACCTGCATGGCTGTCCCACTTCAACCATTTTTTGAGTGACAGAGATCACGGCGAGTAGCCGCAGCGGCAGGCCCGGCATGCCAACCGTGCTGTAGGCACGAAAAGTTGACGGATACCTGGGTCAAGCTCCTTCCTGACATCCACATCTGACATCAATGACGGCAGACGGCAGCAGCTACGAACGGCTCGGGACACCCTCTTGTCCCCAGGCGTCCGAGGCGCGCGAGGTGCCATTGATTGAACTCCTAATGCGGTGCTCACGCACGAGCACCCTCCCGGGCCGCCCTCGGGCCGCGGAAGGGCGCTCCGCGGTAACCAACGCCGTCAGGTGCCGACAGCTCGGCAGCAGGTCAGGGCGTTGATCGATTCGGCGGCCGCAGGTGACAGCCGCCTGTGATCAGTTGTGGCTGTTCTGGGGAAGTGACACTGATGCACCCGTCTTGGCCGGATCGCTCCCTTGTGCGCCCTTCGTGTACCTGCCACACAGGTGAAAGGTGGGGTGATTGGACGGAGGGGGATGCTGCATGTCCGTGTGGGGTGGGGATCCGGTAGAGCCGTCGGCTTGGTCGATCGAGCGGTTCGGGCAGCAGGCCAGCGAGGTTGCTGCGGCCGTTCCGGTTCAACTGGCTCGGGCGCACGCGAAGGCTCACGCTACGCACCTCACAGCCGGACTGAAGAAGCGAAGCCCCTACGGTGTCACCCTCGCTGAGGCAGTGCGCGAGAACCTGGCGGACATGGCGCGGGAGCTTGGCGAGTCTGTGCGCGACGTGCGCGGATACGAGTACGCGTTGATCAACGAGCACGCCCTCTTTCCCTACAGGTACGCGGACAGGCCGAGGTCCCTTGATCGTGCTCGGTTGCCCTCCAACGCTTCCCCTACGCGCCGTCGGCTGTTCTGGGCACATGGCCCGCAGTCGCCAGAGGGGCTGTTCGAGCTCGACGACGACCTGACGACGGAGGAGTACCTAGAGCTGCACGAGGCGTTCGAGGAGCTGGGGGCCTCGACGAAGCTCGTCTGCGTGTTCTTCACAGCCGACGTAGAGAGCGGCATCCATGTCATCCATTGGGGAGAAGCCCATCTCGAACCCGACCGTACCTTCACGTGGCCGTACAGCGAGCAGCTCCCGATTGCTCCCATTCCGCTTGAGTGATGGTGGGGACGTTGCTGTGAGTACGCGTGCTCAGGCAGGGGTAGGTCCTCAAATCGCGCGCCGAGCAGAGGGCCAGACAGGGACACCATCGAGTGCCACGGGCACGAAGGAGGAGGTACGGGTTGAACTCACCGCGCGGGAGGTCGTCTTTAAGTTCTCAGGCCGCCAAACTGGCTGAGGAGGCGATCGTTCGTATCCTTGCCAAGGCGCCGGCCGGACAGCGGCGTCTCGCTGACGGACGCGATACGAAGTCCACGCTGGTCGGCATGGTTCGGGAGTGGTACGAGATCAATGGCGGTATGTTCGAGATTCGAGCCGTCGGAAGCAAGTGGATTCAACTGTCCGAGGACTCTATGGCGATGGGCGGCTCCCGACCGATGGGCCTCAGCACCGATCTGTGCACGATCAACGATCATGCAGCAGCACGGACCTTTGCATCCGGTTACCGAGGCCTGGTCAGGCAGAGCCGGGGTGTGCACGGGATCTGCAGATACCAGTCCAGACATGCCTCGGCCCCGGTGAGTTCGCGGTCCGGGACGGCGAGCGCGATCGGTATGACGTCCTCTCGAATGGCTGTTGTGCACCAGTAAGTGACGGGTGGGCACTGCCGGATGTACCACCCAGACGACAGCGGCACAGGTCATGTCCCCTGTGGTGGTGTAGCGAGGTCGATCTGATCTTTGTAGATCGTGTCCATGCTTCCCTCGGGTAGATAGCGGCGGGGGAAGGCGATCCACTCGTCGTGCATCTCGACGAGGACGGCGGTGGTGAGCCGCTCGAGGGCGTCGGGGTTGGGGAAGATCTGGACGACGTCGGTCCGGCGCTTGATCTCCCGGTTGATCCGCTCCAGCGGATTGGTTGACTGGAT